>JAFAEH010000236.1 GCA_023424135.1 Actinomycetes bacterium
GCCGTGCGCAGCGCACCCAGCGCCTCGGCGAACGGCAGGTACGGCAGGCCGATCTCGCCGAGGTCGACGCAGTGCCCCGTGACGACGCGCGCGCCGTCCTCCCGGGCGGCCTCGCCGACGTGCCGCAGCAGGCGCGTCTTGCCGACGCCCGCGTCCGCCCCCAGCAGGACGAGCGAGGGCGCGCCGGAGCGCGCACGGTCGAGCGCCTCGGCCAGCCGGGCGACCTGCTCCGTGCGCGCGACGAACGGTGTGCTCATCGGGCCGCGTGCCACGCCCCCGATCCTGGCAGCCACCACCGACGTCCACGTCGTCGTCCCGCCGCGGGACGGCGCGCGCCGTCCGCGGGTCGCCCCACCGACGCGCGCCGGGAGCGGCCGGCGGCACGCCCCGTGGACCGGGCGTCGCGCAGGCCCTGCGCGGCGATCTCGTGGCGGTAGGCGATCTCGGCGTCCAGCGCCGGTCCCCACATCTCGAAGCTCATGGCGTCCTCCCGCGTCCGTGGTCCGTCGTGCGTCGTGCGCCGGGTGCGGACCCCTCCCGGTCACAGGTCCACGCTCGTGCTGAGGCGGGGTCGGGCACATCGGGCGACCGCCCGAACCTGCGGCAGGCACCGCGTCTGAGGTACCTCAGACGCGGTCGGGGTCGGATCAGGGGCGGGTCGGGGTCGGGCCCGGAGGCGCGCCGGGGCGCGGACGACGAGGATCGTTCCCGGACGCACCACCGACCGGGCGGTGCGGGACGACGAGGAGGACGCATGGACCAGCTGCGGGCGGCATTCGCGAAGGCGGGGTTGACGCGGCCGTACGAGGGCCGCTGGCTGGGGGGTGTGGCCGCCGGGCTGGCGGTCCGTCTCGGGATCGACGCGTGGATCGTACGGCTGGCGTTCGTGCTGATCAGCGTCCTGCCGGGCAGCTCCCTCGTGCTCTACGTGCTGTTGTGGATCTGCATGCCGCCGACCGGGTGGGTCGCGCCCGTGCGCACGCCGTAGCGACCGTCCGGCGCCGTCCTGGTCCGGCGTCCGGGTCCTGGTCCGCCGGGCGGGCGGCGCGTGCGTCGGGCACCCTGTTCCCCGTGGGTGACGTCCGAGACCTCCGCAGCCGCCGCGGCGCGCCGCCGCCGCTGCTCGACGACGCGCTGGTGGTGACCGCCGAGCGCAGCGCACCGCGCCAGGCGCGGCACTGGGTGATGCGCGCCGTGGCGGGGGCCGGGGTCGGGGGTGCGTCCAACCAGGTGATCGAGCTGCTCACGGGTGAGCTCGTGTCGAACGCGGTCGTCCACGGGCCCGTGGGGCAGCCCGTGCAGGTCGCGGTGCGTGTCGACGGCTACGTGGTGCGCGTGGCGGTCACGGACCGCGGTGACGGGACGCCCCGCGTGCGCCACCCCGAGCCGACGGCGCCCGACGGTCGCGGCATGGCGCTCGTCGACACGCTGTCGACCGCGTGGGGGTCGGCGCACCTGCCGGACGGCGGGACGACCGTCTGGTTCGAGGTCGACACCGACGCATGAGCCCGGCGCACCGCTCACCCGCCGCTCACCCGGTCCCTCACGGGCCGGACCGGCGATCCGGGCTAGGGTGGTGACCGTGACACGCACGGGGAGCGAGGCCGTCCGTCCGGGGGCCGACGCAGCCCCCGGCGCACCCGCGGACGAGCGGACGGGGCGCGCGGCGCGCACCCACCGTCAGCGCCAGCGCGTCGCCGTGGTCATCCCGGCCAAGGACGAGTCCCGGCGCATCGCCGCGACCGTGCGCTCGGCCCGCGCGATCCCGAACGTCGACCTCGTGCTCGTCGTCGACGACGGGTCGGAGGACAACACGCAGCACGTCGCGCGCGAGGCCGGTGCCGTCGTCGTGCGGCACTCGCACAACCGCGGCAAGGCCGCCGCGATGGAGACGGGTGCCGCGGTCGTCGCGATGCGCGACGCACCGGACCGCCCGCCGCGCCACCTGCTGTTCGTCGACGGCGACCTCGCCGAGACCGCCGTGAACACCGCACCGCTCGTGCCGCCCGTGCTCGAGGGCGTCGCGGACCTGACGATCGCGCTGCTCCCGCCGCAGCCCGGCGCGGGCGGGCGCGGGCTCGTCGTCGGTGCCGCGCGGCGGGCGATCGCGTCGATGACGGGGTGGACGCCCACCCAGCCGCTGTCCGGGATGCGCTGCCTGACGAGGGAGGCGTTCGAGGCCGCGACGCCGCTGGCACGCGGCTGGGGCGTCGAGGCGGGCATGACGATCGACCTGCTGCGTCAGGGCTTCCGTGTCCTGGAGGTGCCGTGCGAGCTGCGGCACCGGCCGTCGGGCTCGGACCTCAAGGGGCAGCTGCACCGTGCCGCGCAGTACCGCGACGTGCAGCTCGCGGTGAACGCGCGTCGTGCGCGGGCCGCGGCGGACAGCGTCAGGCAGACGATCGGGCCGCGGGAGCAGCACCCGGGTCGTTGACGTCCGGTCCGGTACCCGCGGAGGTGCCGGTGGTGACGTCGTCGGTGCCGGGCGGCGGGGCCGTCGGCGCGTCGTCGCCCTGCGGGTCGTCCGTGCCCGCGTCGAGCCGCCACTGCGCCGCCGCGGCGACGAGGCACGGCACGGCCACCGCGATGCCCATCGCGGGCACCACGATGCCGGAGTCGTTCATGAGGAACCCGACGACGAGCGCCGCCCCGGTCGCCGCGACCGCCGGGCGCAGCAGCGGAACCGCGCGCTGCAGCCCTGCGAGCGGCGACCCGGCCCCGAGGATCCCGCCGCCGCGCTGCGGGCGCGGTCCGGCGAGCACGAGCCACGTCAGCGCGACGCCGCCGATCGCCAGGACGAGGTAGCGCCACGACGTCAGGACGCGCAGGTTCACCGAGAGCTTGCGCCACACGACGTCCCACAGCCCGCCGTCGAGCACCGTCGCGAGGAACCGGCCCAGGTGGGTGCGGTCGGCGGGCGGGCGCATCCAGTCCAGCGCCGCGAACCCGACGACGACGGCCGCACCGACCACACCGACGAGCAGCACGAGCCGCCACGACACGCGCCGCCCGCTGACGGCGACCGCCAGCATCGTGAACGCGAGGATGATCGCGGGCGGTCCACCGAAGTCGGCGCCCCACTGCGGGGCCCCGTCGACGACGACGAGCACGAGGCCGATCACGACGACCGCCGCGACGGCGAGGCGTCGGCGCCCCGCGCGCAGCAGGACGTCGGCCACGACCACCGCGAGCAGCACGCCCGCGGCCGTGATCAGCGCGAACGCGGGGTTGCTCATGCCGTAGAAGCGCGCCGCGAGGATGCGGTGCGCACCGAGCGGGGAGTCCACGACGAGGGTCGAGCCGGTGAGCGCGTCGACGACCAGGACGACGACCGTGACACCGGCGACGACGCCCGCGGGGCCGAGCGAGTGGCGCCGCCACGGCCCGGCGAGGGCCGCGACGGTGATGATCGTGACCCAGGCCGCGAGCACCGCCCAGAACGCGGTGACCGGCCGGTCGCTGCGCCACCAGGGCACGAGGCCGACGAGGAACGACGCCACCGGCGCCGCCCCCAGGGCGAGCGCGCCGACCTGCAGCGCACGCAGCGTCGGGCGCAGCGGGCCACGGTCGGTGCGTCCCCGCCGCACCAGGACGACCGCGGCGGCGATGAACAGCGCGGCCTGCGCGAGGACGAGACGGGCCGAGAACGCGCCGGTGACCCGCGTGATCGCGCTCGCCTCGAGCTGCACGTCCACCAGCCCCGCGACCCGCGCACCGCCGCTCGCGGCACCCGGGGTCGGCGCGATCTGCGCACCCGGGAGGGCGGGCGCCTCGTCGTCGAGGCCCAGCAGCGCCAGGAGCGTCGGCGTGACGTCGGTGCTCTGCACGACCCCGGGCTGACGCGTCGATCCCGACGTCAGCAGGCTCGCGCCGAACGGGTCGCCGTGCACGCGGGGACCGGTCGCGGCGGCGAGCTGCAGCGCGACGCGGCCCGAGTCCGCGAGCGACACGACGAGCACGGTCGCGTCGCGCCCGGCCAGCCCGTCGAGCACCGCGCCGATGCGCGCGTCGACCGTCACGGCCTGCTGCGCGCGCGACGGCTCGACGATCGACTCCGAGCCCGGCAGGTCGTCGTCGGCACCGAAGCCGGGCTCCTCGTCCTCCGGCACGGCCGTCGGCGAGGGGGAGGGCGCACGGGCGACGGTCGCGTACCCCGGGTCGCGGATCGCACCCGCGTCGACGACGACGAGGTCGGACGTGTCCGCGGCGGCCCGCACGGCCCGCGTGAGCGCCCGCTCGTCGATCGGGACGCGCGCGTGCGTCGAGACGGGCACACCGTCGGAGCCCGCGAGCGCGATCGCCGCGCCCGGGCCGAAGCCGCTCGCGACCGTCCCCGTGGCCGCGAGCAGGTCGCCCAGCATGCCGGGCCGCGCACCGTACGACTCGGCCTGCGCAGCCGCGACGTAGTCCGCCCACCCGGGCACCTCGGCGGACTCCCCGGGGTCGCGCAGCGTGCGGCACGTGCCGTCGGCCGCGACCAGGTCCGCGGCCCGGTTGCCGGAGGACACCGCGAGCCACCCGTCGGCGGGGCACGCGCGCGAGCGCACCGACCGGGCGGCGACGGCCCCGACCGACCCCTCGTGCGACAGGCCCCACAGCGCGGGCGTCGTCAGCGAGCCGACGTCGTCCCAGCGCAGACCGGCGACGCCGACGAGCACGACGGGTCCCGGTACGGCGTCGTCGGGTGCGGCGCCCTGCGCGGGCGCACCGACCAGCACCGCGAGCGCGGCGAGCAGGGCAGCGGCGAGCGCACGGGCGGAACGGGGCACCGACCCAGCGTACGTGCGGCACGGTGCGCACTAGGCTCGTCGGGGCCGTGCGCCAGGACGACCGGCGGGACCACGGGACAGGACGACGGGCCGGGCGGTGAGCCGCCGGGCCGGGGCGGGAGGCGTCGATGACGGTGCTGCGCTACGCGTACCTCGGGCCGGCGGGCACGTTCACCGAGGAGGCGCTGCGCCAGGTCGCGTCCGCGGACGAGGCGGTCTACCTGCCGCAGACGGACGTGGGCTCCGCGATCGCGGCCGTGCGCTCGGGCGACGCGGACCGTGCGGTCGTCGCGATCGAGTCGACCGCCGAGGGTGGGGTCACCGCGACGCTCGACTCGTTGGCCACGGGCGACCCGCTGGTGCTGCTGCGCGAGGTGCTGGTCCCGGTGCAGTTCACGCTCGTCGGTGCACCGGGGGTCGGGCTGGCGGACGTGCGGCGGGTCAGCGCGCACCCGCACGCCTGGGTGCAGTGCCGGCGCTGGCTCGCGGCCCACGTCCCGGGTGCGGTGCACGTCCCGGCGACGAGCAACACGGCGCCCGCGGCGCTGCTCGCGCAGACCCTCGCGCAGGGCGGGTCCGACGCGGCACGCGGTCTGGCCTTCGACGCGGCCCTTGTGCCTCCCGCGGCCGTGGGCACGTACGGGCTGGCACCGATCGCCGAGCGCGTCGCGGACAACCCCTCCGCGCTGACCCGGTTCGTCGTCGTCGGCCCCCCGGGGCAGGTCCCGGCGCCGACGGGCGCGGACAAGACGACGCTCGTCGTGCACCTGCCGGACAACGAGGCGGGTGCGCTGCTCGCGATGCTCGAGCAGTTCGCCGTGCGGGGCGTCAACCTGTCGCGCATCGAGTCGCGGCCCATCGGTGACGCCCTGGGCCGCTACTCGTTCTCCATCGACGCCGAGGGGCACGTCACCGACGAGCGCATGGGTGAGGTGCTCATGGGGCTGCACCGCCGCTGCCCGTACGTGCGGTTCCTCGGGTCCTACCCGCGCGCGGACGCGGTCGCACCGCTCGTGCACGTCGGCACGTCGGACGTCGACTTCGTCGAGGCCCGCGCGTGGCTGGGGCGTCTGCGCGGCGGCGACGCGACCTGACGGGCGGCGCGCGCCGGTCCCTTCGCCGGGTGCCGGCGCCCGGGAGGTTCCCGCGCGTCAGCGTGCGACGTGCACGCGTCAGCGGGCGACGCGCACGACCAGCGCACCGGGGTCGACGCGCGCGGTGACCTCGCGCGCGCGGCCGACGATGTCGCCGTCGACCTGCACGTGCTCGCCCCCGGCGACGACCGCGCGGACCTCGCGGGCGCGCGCGTGATCGATCCGGCCGATCTTGTTGGGCAGGTCGTTGCGGACCCCGACGCCCTGCAGGACGACCTCGCCGAACAGCTGCGCCCACCCGGCGATCCCGCCGCGCGTGTCGATCGCGGCGATGTCGAGGATGCCGTCGTCGATCACGGCGTCCGGCAGCAGCGTGATCCCGCCGGGCAGACGGCCGCAGTTGCCGAACAGCAGGCTGCGCACGCGCACCTGCTGCGCGGGCCGCTCGTCGAGCCTGAGGCGCACCTTGAGGCGGCGCCCGTGCAGGTGGCGCACGCCCGCGACGAAGTAGGCGATCCAGCCCATGCGGGCCTTGAGGTCGTCGTCGGCGTCGGCGACCATCGCGGCGTCGAAGCCCAGCCCGGCGATGACCAGGAAGATGTGGTCGCGCGGCTCGTCGGAGTCGTCGGGGGCGTCGTCGGCGGCCTCCGCGACCTCGTCGTCGATGTCGCGCTCCCAGCGCAGGACGCGCAGCCACCCGACGTCGATCCGCTTGTCCTGCCCGTCGAGCGCGAGCTGCATCGCGGCCAGCGGGTCGTTGAGCGGGACGTCGAGGTTGCGCGCGAGCAGGTTGCCCGTGCCGAGCGGCATGAGGCCCATGGGCACGTCCGTGCCGGCGAGCGCCTCCGCGACGGCCCGCACGGTGCCGTCGCCGCCGACCGCGACCACCAGGTCGGCGCCGCGCGCGACGGCCTCGCGCGCCTGACCCACGCCCGGGTCCTCGACGGTCGTCTCGAGCCACAGCGGCTCGGGAAGGTACTGCTCGGCGGCGGCCCTGCGGACGGCCGCGCGCAGCGCCGCGACGTCCGGCTTCGACGGGTTGGCGACGAACGCGACGAGCTGCCCCCGGGCCTGCGGCGTGCCCGTCTCGGCGACGGCCGCTGCCGCCCCGTCGAGCCGCGCGCGGATGCGCCGCTGCTGCTGCCAGACCCACAGGCCCAGACCGACGGCGGCCAGCGCCAGCACGCCGGCCACCAGGGCGACCCACTGCTCCCACGACATGCCGAGAATCTACGTCCCGCACCCCCCACCCGCAGCCCGTCCGCCACCCCCGTCCAGTGAGGGAGCCCCCCACGCGCCGAGGGAGGGTGCCATGGCGTGCTCCGTGGATACGTGGGGTGCTCCCTCGCGGGGTGGGGCGGTGGGGCGGGGGTGGATGGGGCGGTGGGGCGGGGTGGGGGTCGGTAGGGTCGGGGGGTGATCGATCTGCAGCTCCTGCGTCAGGACCCGGACGTCGTGCGCGCCAGCCAGGCGGCGCGCGGCGAGGACCCGCACCTCGTGGACGAGGTGCTCGACGCCGACGCGCGTCGCCGCTCCGCGCTCACCGAGTTCGAGACGCTGCGCGCCGAGCAGAAGTCCCTCGGCAAGCGGGTCGCGCAGGCGTCCGGCGACGAGAAGCAGGCGCTGCTCGCGCACACCAAGGACCTCGCGGCGCGGG
>JAFAEH010000342.1 GCA_023424135.1 Actinomycetes bacterium
GGCACGGACGGCGTCGACATCACGAACGGCGCGGACGTCGTCGACGTCACGGCCCGCGCCACCGACCGCACCTGGGCGCTGCCGCTGCCGCAGGCCGCGCTCGCCGTCGGGGTCGGGCTGCTGCTGCTCGCGCTGCGGTCCGACCGCCGCCGTCGGCGCGACCGGCTCACGCGTCTGCTCGCCGACGCCCGCGCCGCCGGCCGGGCCGAGGCCACCGCGGCACCCGCACCCACCCGTTGACGGGGCCGACCCGCTCGGCCCGACGAGGAACCGGCAGGAGAACACGCATGAGGACCAGCACCACGAGGAAGGGCGTCGCCGTGCGCATCGTCACCGGTGTGACCGCCGCCGTGCTCGCGACCGGCGCCGCCGTCGGCGCGGCCGCGCCCGCGTCGTCCGCCCCCGGTGACCCCGGGGGCCTGACCAGCACCGACAACGGCGACGGCACGTACACCGTGCCGCTGCTGCGCTCCGACGTCCCGGACATCAGCGTCGCGCGCGTCCCCGCGGCGGAGAACGACGAGGGCCGCGACGTGTACTACATGGTCTCGACGACCATGCACCTGAGCCCGGGCGCGCCCATCATGAAGTCGTACGACCTCGTGAGCTGGGAGATCGTCGCGTACGTGTACGACCGGCTCGGCGTCGACGACGCGTCGTCGCTGCGGAACGGCAAGGACGGCTACGGCCACGGTCAGTGGGCGTCGTCGCTGCGCTACCGGGACGGCACGTTCTACGTGCTGTTCAACACGAACAACCTCGGTGGCGCGTACCTCTACCGGACGGACGACGTCGAGCACGGCACGTGGCAGCGCACCGCGCTGGGACGCTGGCTGCACGACCCGTCGCTGTTCTTCGACGAGGCCGACGGCGGCACGCCGTACGTCTTCCACGGGTCGGGCGGCACGTCGGCCGTGCGCCTGTCGGACGACCTGACGACGATCGTCGCGGAGTACCCCGACATCTTCCGGGCCGAGGACTACGCGGGCGAGCCCTTCATCGGCGGCCTGTTCGAGGGAGCGCAGGTCTACCACGTCGACGGGTACTACTACGTCGCGATCATCACGTGGCCCAGCGGGCAGAACCGCCAGGAGGTGCTGCTGCGCTCCGAGCACCTGCTCGGCCGGTACAGCACGGCCGACGGGTCCAACCCGTACGAGGCGCGCAGCGCGCTGAACTCGGACGGGTTCGCGCAGGGCGGGCTCGTCGAGGTCCCGGACGGTGAGGGCGGGTACGAGTGGTGGGGCATGTTCTTCCGCGACACGTACCCGCTGGGGCGCATCCCCGCGCTCATCCCGGCGACGTGGCGCGACGGCTGGCCGGTGTTCGGCGACGAGGGCGTCGTCCGCATCGGCGACACTTTCGACAAGCCGATCGAGCTGAGTCCCGCGCAGACCACCCTGGCGCGTCTGACGAGCATCGTCGCGTCCGACGACTTCGCGAACGACGCACCGCACCGCCCGTACAGCGACACCGTCTGGGACGTCCCCGCGGGGGTGACGCGCGAGGAGGTCGACCACAACGGCTCCGACCTGGACCTCGCGTGGCAGTGGAACCACAACCCGGACAACCGGTACTGGTCGCTGACCGCCCGGGACGGCTGGCTGCGGCTGACCAACGGGCACGTGGTGACGGGCGAGGCCGTGTACACCAAGGCCCCGGCGCGTGAGCGCGCGTACCTCGAGGAGGCGCGCAACGTGCTGGGCCAGCGCACGTTCGGCCCCCAGGGGTCGGCGCAGACCCGGCTCGACGTGTCGGGCATGCGCGACGGCGACGTCGCCGGGCTCGCCGTGTACGGGCGCGCGTTCAGCTACGCGGCCGTGCGGCAGGTCGACGGGGTGCGCACGCTCGGTGTGGTGTCCCGCACGCAGCCGTTCACCGACGTCATCGACCGTGACGCCCTGGAGACGTTCGTCCCGGGGACGGCCATCCCGCTCGGCGACACGACGGACGTGCACGTCAAGGCCGACACGACGTTCCAGGACCCGAACGGCCAGCTGTGGGTGCAGTACCTGTACTCCCTCGACGGGACGACGTGGCAGACGCTCGGCGGGCGGCAGGGCCCGCTCGTCATGGACTGGAGCCTGTCGCACTTCATGGGCTACCGGTTCGGGCTGTTCAGCTACGCCACGCAGCAGACCGGCGGGGTCGTCGACTTCGACCACTTCCTGCTCAGCGGGACGCTCTCGTCCGACGACGTGCCGGTCACGGCCGACGCGCTCGACGACGCGATCACGGCCGCGGAGGCGGTCGACGCGGCCGCGTACCCGCAGGACGTGCGGGACGCGCTGGGCGCCGCGCTCGACGCGGCGCACCGGGCACGCGACGCGGGTGTGCACACGCACAACGAGGCCGACGCCCCGACGCTGGCGCTGCGTCGCGCGCTCGCGCAGGTCGCGGTGCACGACGAGCGCGCGACGCCGGCCCTGGACGTCGCCGCCGTCGCCGGGTCGCGGTGCCTCGCGGGCCGCGCGGTGCCGACCGTGACGCTCACGAGCGCGGCGGACGTGCCGGTCAGCGCGGTCGCGAGCACACCGCTGGGCAGCCGCACGCTCACGCTGGAGCCGGGGCGGTCGGTGTTCCACCAGTTCACCAACCGCACCGCCACGCTCGCGGCAGGCACGGTCACGGTGCGGCTGACCGGGGAGGTCGACGGCGAGGTGGTGCGGACCACGGTGCGCGCGGACTACCCGGCCGCGGCCTGCACGACCACGGGGTGAGGCGGGGCCCGGACGGGCGTACCGGCGCCCGTCCGGCGTGTTGCGGACCGAATGGCGGAGCTCGACCTGCTGAAAGGTTTAGACCGGGGCACGCCCCCTTCAGCCGGACCTATCCGACATGGCAATGTGAAGGTTCACAATCGCCGCCAGCGTCGGCCGCGATCGTGGACCGCACACGGCGCACGGCGCCGGGTCCCGCCCCACCTCATCCACTCCGTCCGCCGGATGACTCGAAGGAGAGCAGCAATGAGACCAGCACGTGCACGCGGGGCCGCAGCCCCGGTGCGAGCAGGACGGCGCCGCTGGGCGACCGTGCTCGTGGCGGCGACCACCGCCGTGTCCGCAGGGGTCGTCGGGCTCGTCGCCGCACCGGTCGCGTCGGCCGCCACGGTCGACACCGGCACGTCGTACGTGCTGCTCAACCGCAACAGCGGCAAGGCGCTCGACGTGTACAACCTGTCGACCGCCAACGGCGGCGACATCGTCCAGTGGCCGCGCAACAACGGCAACCAGCAGCGGTGGACGTTCGTCGACTCCGGCGGCGGCTACTACCGCATCAAGTCGGTGCACTCCGGCAAGGTGCTGGACGTCTACAACTGGTCGACCGCCAACAGCGCCGAGATCGTCCAGTGGACCGACGGCAACGGCGCCAACCAGCAGTGGCGCCTGCAGGACACGTCCAACGGCTACGTGACCCTCATCAACCGCCACTCCGGCAAGGCGCTCGAGGTGCAGGGCGCCTCGACCGCCGACGCGGCCAACATCGTCCAGTACGACAACTGGGGCGGCGCCAACCAGCAGTGGCAGCTCGTGCCGGTGGGCTCCGGCGGCACGCCGACGACCAACCCGACCCCCACGCCGACGACGACCACGCCGCCGACCGGCACCTGCACCCTGCCCACGTCGTACCGGTGGACGTCCTCGGGCGTGCTCGCGACGCCGCGGTCCGGCTGGGTCTCGCTGAAGGACTTCACCGTCGCCCCGTACAACGGGCAGCAGCTCGTCTACGCGACGACGCACGACACCGGCACGTCGTGGGGCTCGATGGCCTTCGGCCTGTTCTCGAACTACTCGCAGATGGCCTCGGCCAGCCAGACCGCGACGCCGTTCAGCGCCGTCGCGCCGTCGCTGTTCTACTTCGCGCCGAAGAACATCTGGGTGCTCGCCTACCAGTGGGGTGGCGCGTCCTTCACCTACCGGACGTCGAGCAACCCGACCAACCTCAACGGCTGGTCGTCCCCGCAGACGCTGTTCTCCGGCACCATCTCCAACTCGAGCACCGGCCCGATCGACCAGGCGCTCATCGGTGACGACCAGAACATGTACCTGTTCTTCGCCGGCGACAACGGCCGCATCTACCGGGCCAGCATGCCCAACGCCAACTTCCCCGGGAACTTCGGCTCGTCGTCCACGATCATCATGAGCGACACGTCGAACAACCTGTTCGAGGCGGTCCAGGTCTACAAGCTCCAGGGCCAGCAGCGCTACCTCATGATCGTCGAGGCCATCGGTGCGCAGGGCCGCTACTTCCGGTCCTTCACGGCCACCAGCCTGGGCGGCACGTGGACCCCGAACGCCACGACCGAGTCGAACCCGTTCGCGGGCAAGGCCAACAGCGGCGCCACCTGGACCAACGACATCAGCCACGGTGAGCTGCTGCGCACGAACGCCGACCAGACCATGACGGTCGACCCGTGCAACCTGCAGCTGCTCTACCAGGGCCGCTCGCCGAGCTCCGGCGGCGACTACGGGCTGCTGCCGTACCGTCCGGGCCTGCTGACGCTCCAGCGCTGACCGCTGGGCCCAGCCCGTCCCACCACCCGCGCCCCGTCGTCCCGGACCTCCCCCGGGACGACGGGGCGCGGTGCGTCACGGCACGAGCCGCACCCCGGGCAGGGCGCCGAGGTCGGCGGGGGTGAACAGGTCCGCCGTCGTCACCGGACCGCGCTGGGGGTCCGACGCCGCCGCGAGCGCGGCGTGCGCCAGCAGCAGACCGGTCGCACGCGACTGACCCCGCCCGTGGGCGGCGAGCCGCTGGCCGGTCCGCCGGTTCAGGGCCGCGACCTCCCACCGGTCGTCGCCACGGTGCGGCGCGAGCGCCACGAGCGGGCTCAGGACCGGCAGGCGGCCGACGAGCCGCAGCGCCGTCGTGTCGGAGGGGCGGCTCGCCGCGAGGTAGGTCCGCACGGCGAGGCCACGCGGACGGCCCACCAGGACGTGGTCGGGGAAGTCCGCCCGCAGGTGGGTGCGCACGCCCGTGGACGTCGCGAACCGGCGGGCCTCCCGCAGGTTGAGCACACGCGCCGGCTCGGGCGGCGCGTGCAGCGCCCGTCCCGCCAGACCGGCCGTCCACGCGACGGCCGCGGCGCCGTGGGCCTCGCCGGAGCCGAGCAGCACGGTCACGTCGACGTCGTCCCCAGGGGCGCTGTCGAGCGCTGCGGCGAGGACCGTGCTGAGGCCGGGTGCGAGACCTGCGCCGAGCACGACGGTGGTGCGCGACGTCGAGGCGTGCGCGAGCGCGTCGAGGTGACGACCGGTCGCGGACACCTCGACGAGCGGCGTCGCGCCGGTCGCACGCACGAGGCCGGCGTCCTCGACGGCGGAGGCGTTGAGGACGACGTCGTGCCGAGCGGCCGCCGACGCGAGGTCGGCGCGACCGCGCGCGGTGCGCAGGTCGACCGCGAGCCCCGGCGGCGCGGCGGTCCGGCTCGCCGGGGTGACCTCGTGCCCCAGACCCAGCAGGGTCCGGGCGGCCTCTCGTCCGACGGCGCCGCCCGCACCGAGCAGGAGGACCCTCATCGGGCGGGCTCGTCGCGGTGGGCGCGCAGCCGCAGGTACGTCCGGGTGAGCGCCGGGACGGCCCACAGGACGGCGACGGGGACGACGAGCGCCATGACGAGCGCCGTGCCCGCGGGCCCGGGCCACGCGCCGACGACGGGCCGGAGCACGATCTGCGCGAGCAGGACGAGCGGGTAGATCGCTACCCAGGCGAGCACGACACGGACGGGCAGCGGCAACGGGTGCACGGTCATCTCCAAACGTTCGGTTGGAGATGACCGTAGAGGTGGAGGGGCCAAATTCCAAACGACTGGTTGGATTTGGTTAGGGTGTGCCCGTGGCATGGGACACCGAGGCGACGCGCCGCCGACTCCTCGACGCGGGAGCACGGCAGTTCGCCGAGCGCGGGTTCGCCGGCACCACGCTGGACGCGATCAGCCGCGACGCCGGCGTCAACAAGGAACGCGTCTACCAGTACTTCGGTGACAAGCGCGCGTTCTTCGGCGCCGTCCTGACGGACCGGCTCAGCGACCTGCTCGACGACCTGCCCGTCGCCGACGACGGACCGTCCGGCGTCGGCGCCTACGCCGGTGCACTCTTCGACCGCTACCAGCAGTCCCCCGACCTGCCGCGCCTGCTCGCCTGGGAGAGCCTCGAGCTGCCGGGCGTCGCCGCCGCCGAACGACGCGCCGCCATGTGCGCCGCAGGCGTCTCCTGCCTCCAGCAGGCCATGCCCACCGCGGACACCACCCGCGTCGAGCACGTCCTGCTCAGCGTCGTCACGCTCGTCACCGGCTGGTGGACCCTCGCCCACCTCGGCGGCGCGATCCTCACCGGCGACACGTCCCCGTCCGCGCGACGCGCGAGGCTCGTCGCCCAGGCCGAGCACCTCGCCGCGACCTGAGCCGCACCGCACCGCCGCACCGCCGCCAACCTGTACCGTCGGTCCGTCAGCCGCCGCGACCCCAACCAGCCGCACGCGGACGACACGGGTGCAAGTCCACGGGGGTTCCGCGAGCGAACCCTCACGGCCCGGGCCTCTGGGACATGGGTGGATCAGCTCGGACCTGCAAATGCGGCTCGCAGACGTGGTGAACGTCCGCCCTCAGCGCGCACCGCAACTAGCAGACCCCGGAACATCTGCCGCGCACCCCCTGGAACGCCAACCCGACCCCATGGAGTGGAGATCCGCGTGAACGAGGTCGAGGAGTTCCAGGGCGGGACCCGTGTGGTCCGGCGCCACGGCGACGTCGTGGTCCGACCGGCGGCGCCCGCGTCCCACGCCGTACACCGCCTCCTGCGTCACCTGCACGACAACGGGTTCGTCGGCGCACCCGAGCCGCTGGGTTTCGACGACGACGGCAACGAGCTGCTGACGTTCGTGCGGGGAGTCGTGCCGGACGCGCTCACGCCCGAGCTGCGCACCACGGATCTGCTCGAGTCCGCGGCGAGGCTGCTGCGCCGGATGCACGACGCCTCCGTGGGCTTCGTCCCACGTCCGCAGGACGCGTGGTGGCTGCCGACTCGGGAACCGGTGGAGGTGATGTGCCACGGCGACGCCGCGCAGTACAACTGCGTCGTGCGTGACGGACGTGTCGTCGCCTTCATCGACTTCGACGCCGCGCACCCGGGGCCCCGGTCGTGGGACGTGGCCTACGCCGTCTACCGGTTCGCGCCGCTGCAGGCTCCCTCCAACGTCGAGAGCTTTGGTTCACCGGCGGAGCAGGGGCGGCGGGTGGCGTTGTTCGCGCGCGCCTACGACGAGGACGCCGGGCCGGAGATCGTGGACGTGGTGCCCAAACGGCTCGCTGCACTCGTCGACTTCATGCGCGCCCAGGCAGCCGCGGGCCACGAGGCGTTCCAGCGGCACATCCGTGAGGGGCACGTCGCGCTGTACGAGACCGACATCGAGTACGTCCGTGCGCACCGGGAGACGTTGCGCCGGGCGTTCGACGAGATCTGACAGTGCCGCACGCACTGCTGCCGGCACCGCGGTTCCCGCCGTCATCCGGCGGCGAGCTGACGAACGTCGGACGAACACCGATTCCGCGGACAGCCCCAGGGCCAGGTCTGCGGCGTCCGGCAGGTCACCGCTTCTGCAACGCCCGGCGCTCTCAGGCGACCGGTGGTCGCAGGTAGGACGCAACAGCCGCGCGCAGCACGTCGCTCAGCGGACGCCCATCACGGGCCGCGCGCTCGACGAGCAGTGCGTCCAGGTCGGCCGGCAGACGCACCTGCCGCGACGGCGAGCGGCTCGCCCCGGACAGGCTCGGCCGACCGCGGCCGCGGCGCTCGGCTGCGTCCAGCTCTTCCTCGGTCATGAACTGCGACAGGAACGCCCGGCCGGCGCCCTCACCGACCTCGTGCACGACGACGCCAGCCGGCAGCTCGAAGTCGTCCGACTCCACGCGCCGACTCAGCTCGTCGAAGTACGCCTCGTCCACCTCGCCGGCGGTGGGCTTCTTCTCGTTCACCGCATCTCCCTTCGTGCCGCCTCGATGATCCTGCGACGCGCGGGCATGACGTGGAACACGACGAGCCCGATCGCGGTCCGCTCGACCATGACCTCCAACGGCGTCCCGTCCAGCCCGGGCCCGACGAACAGATCCGGCGCCGCCCGACCCGCCTCCGTGCAACCCGGCACGGGAGACATACGCCTATGGTGTGGCCATGCCCGCCGACGACGCCTCGCGACTCGCGGCCGAGCAGCGGGCACGCGTCCTGATCGACGCGCAGCTGGCCGCCGCGGGGTGGTCCGTCCAGGACCGCGGCCGGGAGCAGCTCGTCGGCCCGGTCGGGGTCGCCGTCCGGGAAGCCGTCATGGCACCCGGGCACGGCCGCGTGGACTACCTGCTGTACGTCGAGCGGCGCGTCGTCGGCGTCATCGAGGCCAAACCCGAGGGCACCACCCTGTCCGGGGTGGAGTGGCAGTCCGCGATGTACGCGACCGGACTGCCCGCCGCCCACGCGCGGCGCGCGACCGTCGTCGACGGGCGCCTGCCGTTCGTGTTCGAGGCGTCCGGCAGCGAAACCCACTTCACCAACGGCTACGACCCTGAACCGCGCGCCCGGCGCCTGTTCTCCTTCCCCCGCCCGCAGACCCTCGCCCGGCTGGTGCGCGACGCCGTCGAGGACCCCGCGGCGCCCACCTGGCGCGCCAAGGTCCGCCACCTGCCCGCCCTGGACACCGCACCGCTGCGGCCGGCGCAGATCGACGCGATCACCGGACTGGAGCGGTCCCTGGTGGAGCAGCGGTTCTCCCGCTCGCTGATCCAGATGGCCACCGGCGCCGGCAAGACCTACACCGCCGTCACTGCGGCCTACCGGCTGCTCAAGCACGGCGGCTTCACCCGCGTGCTGTTCCTCGTCGACCGCAACAACCTCGCCGACCAGACCCTCGCCGAGTTCGGGAACTACCGCACCCCCGACGACGGACGACGGTTCACCGAGCTCTACACCGTCGACAAGCTGTCCTCGGCCGGCATGCTCGCCAGCTCCAACGTCGTCGTCTCCACCATCCAGCGCGTGCACCGGGTCCTGACCGGTGGCGAAGCACCGGACTACGACGACCCGGCCCTGGACGGCTGGACCCCGGACGCGCCCGTCACCGTGAGCTACAGCCCCGCGCTGCCGCCGGAGACGTTCGACCTGGTCGTCGTCGACGAGGCCCACCGGTCCATCTACGGGGTGTGGCGATCGGTCCTGGAGTACTTCGACGCCCACGTCGTCGGCCTGACCGCCACCCCCGGCATGCAGACGTTCGCGTTCTTCCAGCAGAACCTCGTCAGCGAGTACACCTACCCGCAGTCCGTCGCGGACCGGGTCAACGTCGACTTCGACATCTACCGCATCCGCACCGAGACGACCGAGCACGGCGGCACCATCGAGGCCGACACCGTCGTACCCGTCGTCGACCGCCGCACCCGCAGGGAGCGGTACGAGACCCTCGACGACGACCTCGACTACACCCCCGCCCAGCTCGACCGCGCCGTGACTGCACGCGGGCAGATCCGCACCGTTCTGGAGACGTTCCGCGACCGGCTGTTCACCGAGATCTTCCCGGGCCGCTCGACCGTGCCCAAGACCCTGGTCTTCTGCAAGGACGACGCCCACGCCGAGGAGGTCGTCACCGCCGTGCGCGCGGTCTTCGGCAAGGGCAACGACTTCGCCGCGAAGATCACCTACGCCGCCCAGGACCCCAGGGGCCACCTGCAGGCGTTCCGCACCTCCGCGTCCCTGCGGATCGCGGTGACGGTCGACATGATCGCCACCGGCACCGACGTCAAGCCGCTGGAGTGCGTGTTCTTCCTGCGTGACGTGCACTCCGCCCAGTACTTCGAGCAGATGAAGGGGCGCGGCGCCCGCACCATCGCCCCCGCCGACTTCCAGGCCGTCACCCCCGACGCCGAGGTCAAGACCCGGTTCGTCATCGTCGACGCCGTCGGCGTCACCGAGCACGACTTCGTCGAACCACCCCTCAACCGCGACAGGAGCGTCTCGCTCAAGAAGCTCCTGGACCGCGCCGGGACCCTGACCATCACCGAGGCCGAGACGGCCACCCTCGCCTCCCGCCTGGCCGCCCTCGAGCTGCAGCTCACCCCCGATGAGCGCACCGAGCTCGACACCGTCGCCGGCACGCCGCTGCGGGACGTGATCCGCGGCCTCATCGACGCCGTCGACCCCGACGTCCAGGCCGCCGCCCTCGCCGACACACCAGGGGCGGACCGTGACGACGTCATCGCCGACCTCGTCGAGAAGGCCGTCGAGCCGCTGGCCGCGAACCCCGAGCTGCGCGCCCGCATCATCGAGCTGCGCCAGAGCCACGACCGCGTGATCGACGAGAACGCCGACACCCTCATCGACGCCTACGGAGTCGTCGACCCCGACCGCGCCAGGAGCATCGTCGAGTCCTGGCGCGCGTACCTCGACGAGCACCGCAGCGAGATCACCGCCATCGAGATCCTCGCCGAGGCCAAGGCCCGCGCCATCCCGTTCACCAGCATCAAGGAGCTGGCCGACCGCATCGCCCGGCCGCCCCACAACTGGACGGTCGATCTGGTCTGGGCCGCGTACGAGGCGGTTGACGTCGGACGCGTCCGCCACAACGACCATGGGCGGCTGACCGACCTCGTGTCCCTGCTGCGCTACACCCTCGGCGCCGAGGACGAGCTCGTCCCCTACGCCGACCGCGTCCACGAGCGCTACGCCGGCTGGCTCGCCCAGCAGGAACAGGGTGGTGCCACGTACAGTCCCGTCGAGCGCTGGTGGCTCGACCACATCGCCGACGTCATCGCGGCGTCGGCCGGCATCACCGACGACGACCTCGACACCGCCCCCTTCACCGAACGCGGCGGCATCGACGGCGCCATCCGCGACCTCGGCGGTGGGCGTGTCGTCGACCTCCTGCACACCCTCAACGAGGAGTTGACCGCTTGACAGCCTGGCCAGTTCAACCACTCGCAAGCCTGGCGCAGGACGAACGTGGATCCATCACCGACGGCCCCTTTGGGTCGAACCTGACGAGTGCCCACTACGCGCCAGAGGGCCCTGTAGTCGTTCGACTGCAGAACATCGGCGACGGCGTCTACCGTCACGCACCGGCGCATATCTCTCAAGAACACTTCGCGTCGCTTCGAAAGCACGAGGTAATCCCCGGAGATCTTCTCGTCGCTTCGCTAGGAGAGAACCTTCCCAGAGCTTGTCTCGCACCGCCAGATCTCGGTCCGGCGATCGTCAAGGCCGACTGCATTCGAGTCCGCTTGAGCAATGACGTCGATCCCCGATGGGCGATGTACGCCCTGCAACGGCCGGAGGCCCGTCGCTGGGCTGATCGACGCCTCCACGGCGTTGGCCGACCGCGTCTTGGCCTCAAGCTGATCCGAGAGATCCCTGTACCACTTCCGCCGCTGGAAGAACAGCGGCGGATCGTCGACATCCTCGAAGATCACCTCTCCCACCTCGACGCCGCCAACGCCCATCTCGACGCCGCCGTCCTTCGGGAGCGCGCGCTGGTCCGAGCGGTACTCACGGACGCGATCCCCGATGTCAACGACTACCCCGCCGGCTGGACGACGGCGACGGTCGCCGAAGCGGGTCACGTCGAGCTCGGGCGGCAGCGGCATCCCGACTGGCATCACGGCCCCAACATGCGTCCGTACCTACGAGTCGCGAACGTCTTCGAGGACAGGATCGACGCAGCAGACCTGAAGGAGATGCACTGGCCTGACGACACGTTCGAGCGCTTTCGCTTGCAGCCGGGCGACGTGCTTCTGAACGAGGGACAGAGCCCCGAGTTCCTCGGTCGCCCGGCGATCTACCGAGGGACACCCGAGTCCGTCGCCTTCACCAACAGCCTGATCCGCTTCGTAGCCCACGAGACCGTTCGGCCCGAGTTTGCACTTCTCGTCTTCCGGCGACACATGCACGCGGGTCGCTTCCAACGTGAGTCGCGGATCACGACGAACATCGCTCACCTGTCGGCGAGCCGCCTCAAGGCAATCGAGTTCCCGATCCCGCCACTCGACGTGCAGGACGGGATCGTCTCGGACGTGACCCAGCGACTCGACGCGCTCCGCACCATCACCAAGCAGGTCCGCACCGCGCGACTGCGTTCCCACGCCCTCCGTCGTTCACTCCTGGACGCGGCCTTCAGCGGTCGCCTCTCCGACCGGCCGTCGGGCTCGGAGCGCGCAGAGGAACCGACCTTCGCATGAGCGGCAAGCAGGTTCGGCTGTTCCTCGTCGACGGCACCCCGGGCGGCCTCATGACCGCGGAGATCATGAACTGGACGGGCCACGTCCTGAAGGGCAAGCGCGAGAAGCTTGCCGAGATCCGCGACCGTGCGGAGACCCGCCGGACCGGCGTGTACATCCTGCTCGGGGAGGACGAGGCCCAAGGCGGCCGACTGGCGTACATCGGCCAGTCGGACGACGTCTCGAACCGACTGGTCCACCACGACGCGAGGAAGGACTTCTGGGACGAGGTCGTCGTCGTGACCTCGAAGGACACGAACCTCACCAGCGCACACGTGCGTTACCTGGAGTCGCGGCTGATCCGGCTAGCCAAGGCCATCGGGCGGGTGCCTCTGACGAATGGCAACGAGCCGTCCGGTGGTGCAGAGCTCCCCGAGGCCGATGCCTCCGACATGGACTACTTCATCGAGCAGGTCCGCATCCTGCTCCCGGTCCTCGGCGTCGACGTCTTTCGGGGCCGGGCACGTCGCGGATCCGCCACGCCACTCTCGCCGGGCGCACAGACCCACCCTCCGGCCAAGGATGCAAGCCTTCCGCCCGACGACGTCAGCCCCGTCTTCAGGCTCACGAACCGCCTCGGTGTGGACGCCCGCGCCCAGGTGGTCGACGGCGAGTTCACGGTCCTTGCCGGTTCCCGGATCGCCGCGAGCATGCGCATCAAGGACGGCAGCACCGCGAGCACCAGGCGGCAGTTCACCGCACGCGCCGCGATCCACAAGAAGGTCCTCGACGACGCAGCGGAAGCCGCCGTCGGGGCGACCGCGCGACTCGTCAGGGACGTCGTCTTCACGTCACCCTCCGCGGCCGCCGCCGTCGTCGAGGGACGCGCAACGGCCAACGGACGGACAGCGTGGGCCACGGATCACGGAGTCGTGTTCGGCCAGTGGGAGACGCGCGACGTCGGATGAAGCCACCCATCAACCAGCGCCGCGCCAGCTGCAGAGTCAGCGACACAGCCGCAAGAGACGATGCTGACCGCCCCATCGCACGAACCCCCGGAAGGACCACCCGTGGCTGACGCCCGTCGCCTCGTCGACAAGCTCTGGTCGTACTGCAACGTCCTGCGGGACGACGGCGTCGGCACGCTGGAGTACACCGAGCAGCTGACCTACCTGCTGTTCCTGAAGATGGCGCACGAGCGCGCGACCCGGACCCTGAAGCCGGAGCAGGTCGTCCCGGAGGAGTACTCCTGGCAGCGCCTGCTGGACGCCGACGGCGTGCAGCTCGAGTTCGAGTACACCCGCATCCTGCTGGGGCTCGCGCAGCAGCCGGGGACGCTGGGCACGATCTTCCGCAAGGCGCAGAACCGCATCCAGGACCCAGCCAAGCTCAAGCGTCTGATCCACGACCTGATCGACGCCGAGCAGTGGTCCCAGGCCGGCGTGGACATCAAGGGCGATGCGTACGAGTCGCTGCTGTCCAAGGGCGCCGAGGACATCAAGTCCGGCGCCGGCCAGTACTTCACACCGCGTCCGCTGATCCAGGCGATGGTCGACTGCGTGAACCCGACCCCGGCCGACACGGTCACCGACCCGGCCGCGGGGACCGCGGGGTTCCTCCTGTCGGCGCACGAGCACGCCGCCCGGGGCGCCGAGGACCTCGACCCGTCGCAGCGGGCGCACCTGCGCGACGCGTTCGTCCACGGCGTCGAGCTCGTCGACGGCACCGCGCGCCTGGCCGCGATGAACCTGCTGCTCCACGGCATCGGTCGGCCCGACGGCCCCTCGCTCATCGAGGTCAAGGACTCCCTGATCGCCGACCCGGGCCGCCGCTGGAGCGTCGTCCTGTCCAACCCACCGTTCGGCCGCAAGTCGTCGGTCACGATGGTCGGCGCCGACGGCCGCGAGGCCCGTGAGGACCGCGAGATCGAGCGGCAGGACTTCGTCGTCACCACGTCGAACAAGCAGCTGAACTTCCTGCAGCACATCATGACGATCCTGGAGATCAACGGCCGCGCCGCCGTCGTCCTGCCGGACAACGTGCTGTTCGAGGGCGGCGCCGGCGAGACCCTGCGCCGCCGGCTGCTGCGCGACTTCGACCTGCACACGATGCTGCGCCTGCCCACGGGCATCTTCTACGCCCAGGGCGTCAAGGCGAACGTGCTGTTCTTCGACAAGAAGCCCGCCGCCGAGCACCCGTGGACCCAGCGCACCTGGGTCTACGACCTGCGCACCAACATGCACTTCACGCTCAAGCAGAACCCGCTGACCCGGGCCGCGCTCGACGACTTCGTGCAGTCCTACGCCCCCGGCCGGCCCCGCACCGAACGCGTCGAGACCGAGCGCTTCCACGCCTTCACCTACGACGAGCTCGTCGCCCGCGACAAGGCCAACCTCGACGTCACCTGGCTGCGCGACGAGTCCCTCGACGACCTCGACAACCTCCCCGCACCGGAGGTCATCGCCCGCGAGATCGTCGAGGACCTCACTGCCGCCCTCGCCGAGTTCGAAGCGGTGGCCGCCGCGCTCGAAGGCGCGAACGAGGCAAGCGCTAAGGGGGTGCCGAATGGACGCTTCTGACGTCGCCGCGATCGTCGCGGCGCTCGCTGCCGTCCTTGCGACGGCGTTCGCGGGAGTCGAGGTCCGTCGCTCGACCATGGAGCGCCAGGACGCCCGCGCCGCGGAGCGCAACGGCGTCGCTGTCGCCTGGGCCCCAGCCATCCGGCCCAACCACTCCGATCAGGACGGGAGGGCAACCTGGGTGTACGAGATCGTCGTCCAGAACCCGGGCCACCTCCCCGTCCGTGATGTCCGGGTGACAGTTGTCTTCGGAGTGGAGGTTCGACGTCTGCACTACGACGGTGCTCTGGACGAGCCTTCATCGACGATGCACCTCACTACTCCCGTCGTCCTGGGAGGAGGCACGAGGACGTGGCGACGAACGGTCACGCTGCCGTTCGACGATCGTGACCAGCTCACGAGCACGACGGCCTCGGTCTCCTTCACCCCAGCAGACAGCCCGCGGCAGACGAACTACATGGACGGCAGGCCTCCGGACCTCGCCCCGCGCTGAACCGCAGCCGTCGGAGCGCCCACGGCACGCACGACGAGGCCGAGCCGCCCGCGGTCGTCCCGGTACGCTGCCACCGGGCACGCGGGACACCCACTGGTACCTTTCCCTCTGTCTTCACCTAGGGTTTGTCCAGGCCACGTTCCGCACGCCCCGGGCCTCTAGCTCAACTGGCAGAGCAGCGGACTTTTAATCCGCGGGTTGTGGGTTCGATCCCCACGGGGCCTACCTCAGCGTTCACCTGACCCGCATGGATACGCGTGTCGCATTCGCTCATGGAAGAGCACGGCCCGGCGGCACGCACATCACTGTCCGAGGAGATTCGTGGTCCAGCTCTGGCGCAGCTTCTCGATCCTGTTCCCGCTCGCGGTCGTCGTGGGCTCGATCGCGTTCGTCGTGGTGTCCCTGGCGAGCTGGGTGCACGCCGACGGCGAACGCACCTGGGCTGCCGTGCGACGAGCCTGCTACGACGGGCTGTTCGCCGTGTGGGTGGTCGGCGTCGCCGTCCTGACGCTGTCGCCGGGTGCAGGTGCGGGGATGCCGGGCATGGAGCCGAGCGTCCGGCTCGTGCCCTTCGCCGACATCACGGACCTGCTGACGTCGTCGGTCCACTGGGAGGTGCCGTTCGTGCAGATCGGCGGGAACCTCGTCCTGTTCGCCGTCGGCGGTGCGCTCCTCACGCTCCGCCGTGGACACCAGGTGTGGCGGGTCGCACTGACGTTCCTCGCTCTCGGGCTCGCGATCGAGGCGACCCAGTTCTTCGTGGGCGGCAGGTCGGCCGTGCTCGACGACGTCATCCTGGCCGGGCTCGGGGCCGGGATCGGGGCGGCGGCGGTCACAGGTGCGCGACGTCTGGCCCGGCGCCCCGGAGCGAGCAGTTCCACGCCGACCGGCGACGAGGTTTCACCGACCGCCAGGTATCCGACCTGTGGTGAGCAAGAAGCACGCGACCGGCAGTGAGCCCAGGAAGAACCGACGACCACCAGACGGCGTCGACGACGGTTGAGCGCGCCGACGGACACCCGGCCCTGGAGGACCACGCCGCCCGCGCACCGATGCCGCACCCAACCATGCGAGCGCGACCTCGGCCCGGCGTGCCTACGAGGCCTTCTTGTGGGCGTAGCGCTGGCGCGCGGCCTCACCGGTCGTACCCAGGCGCAGCCCGATCGTGTGCCAGGACAGCCCTGCGGCGCGCGCCTTGTCCACGGCCTCGCGCATGACCAGGTCGGCGCGACGCTCGTTGAGGTCGCGCATAGCCTGCACCTGGACCAGGGCCAGATCCGGCGGAACCTCGTCATCGGGCCCGTACGTCGTTGCCCGTTCGGGGTCGAAGTCCTCGACACGCTGCTCGATCTCGGCGAGCTCAGCAGCGGTCAGCTCGCTCGTGTCGTCACCTCGCATCGGTCGTGGTGGGCAAGGACGTGCGCCGCGGTGGGCGCATCGCGTGGGCGATGGCGGTCCGCTGTGGAGCGATGACCAGTTCCGACCTCACGACGCAAGGCTAACTACCCGTCTCGTGGCGGCCGAGAGGATGCCGACACGCGAGGATGTGCTCGACGAAGCGACGCGGACCGACGACCCGCTCGGGCACCTGTTCACCCCGAGGGAGCGATGACGATGTACTGGTTCGAACCGGTTGTCGACGGTGGTCTCGGTGAGGGCGTCGACTACGACGTCACGCGCGACCCGCGCCTCGTTGGTGAGCTCGCGTACGAGTTCGAGGACTGGTGCGGTGACGACATCGTCCAGACAGCCGGCTACTGGCTGGTCTCCGACCGTCTCGCCCAGGCGCTGCGGGCGTCCGACCTGACAGGCTGGAAGCTGGACACCGTGCGGGTCAGCACGTCGGACGTCTACGACGAGCTGCACCCCGACGGGCTCGCGATGCCCCACTGGCACCGGCTCGTACCCGTCGGAGACCCCGTCGACGACATCACCCTCGTCGGCAGGACCTACCTGTGCGTCAGCGACCGCGCCCTGGAGCTACTGCGGCGGTTCTCGATCGAGCACGCCGAGGTCCGGCCGGCCTCGCAGATCCCCCGCTGACGGCGTCGCCGCGCCCAGGACTCACACCGGGACGGCGTAGGTCCAGAACTCCTCCTCGCGCACGAACCCCTCGGACTCGTACAGCGCCTGGGCGCGTGCGTTCGTGACGGCGGTCTCGAGACTGACGGACACGGCCCCGGCGGCACGGGCTGCGGCGAGGGCCCCGCGGACGAGCGCTCGTCCGGCGCCGGTGCCACGGGCGGCGGGGTCGACGTACAGGTCGTTGAGGACCCACGCGGGCGCGAGCGACAGCGACGACCACGTCGGGTAGCACTGCGCGAACCCGACGACCGGCCCGTCGCCCGTGACGGCGACGAGCACGACGGACCCGCCGTCGTGCAGCCGCGCGTCGAGGAACGCGCGCACGTCGCCCGGGTCCCGTGGGCACCCGTAGAACTCGAGGTACTCCCCGAACAGCCGCACGACGTCGTCGAGGTCAGCTCGACCGCCCACCCGCACCCGCACATCCACTCCCCCATCCTCCCGCGCCCGCCCCCGGCCTCACGCAGCCGTGCACTGGTCGCATATGTGACCAGTGCACGGCTGCGCGGGGCCCGGATGTGACCAGCTCTGCGCGTCGGCTCCACCAGGGGCGCAGACCGGTGCGACCAACCGCCGACGCCAGGCAGCAGACAGCCGTCAGCGCCGCGCCCACCAGTCCGACGCGCGCGCGGGCCCCGGTCCGGGCAGCCGCCGCACCACGGGGGCGTCCGGCGGGTCGGGCAGCCACCACGCCTCGCGCGGGCGGATGACACCGGCGTTGCCGGAGCGCACGGCCATGAGCGTGTAGGTGAGCCACCCGACACCCAGCAGGAGGAACGAGTACAGCAGCGTGTACGCGGGGTAGACCCAGGCGACGGGGTCGCGCAGGTCACGGGTGAGCAGCACGGTCAGGGCGGCGTAGGCGACGACGACGAGCAGCAGCCCCCACCCGGCGTGCAGCGCGCTCCACCAGCGCAGCGGGAGCAGCGCGAACGTGACGACCGCGCCGTACAGGTACAGGTAGGGGTGTCGTGCACCGAGCCGCAGGTTGACGACCATGATGCGGAACTCGCCGCCGGCCCAGGCCAGCCGCTGGCGCCACCAGGCACGGGGGGTCGCGGGGACTGCGGTGACGACGGGCACGTCGAGGTGCCCCACGCGGTAGCCGCGCGCGACGGCGAGCAGCCCGAGCTCGACGTCGTTGCCCTGGAAGAACAGGCTGTGGCGACGCATGAGCTCGGCGTGGACGGTGCGCCGGGCGACGTGGCACCCCCCGCACACGAGCCACGGCATGACCCGCCGCAGCCGCATGGCCAGCGCGTACTCGACGCGCTGCAGACGGGTGAGCAGGTTGTGGGGTGCGACGGCCAGCGGCACGGAACCCACGTCGAGGCCCGCGGCGTGCAGCGCGCCGACGAGGTCGCCCACGGGCCGGTCGATGACGGTGTCGGCGTCGACGCACACCACGTACTGGCTGGTCAGGACGCTGTGGGCGTCCCGCACGATCGCGTCGCGGACGGTCCCGGCCGTGCCCCGGCGTCCTGCGCCGGTCGTCGTGCGCACACCGGCGGCGACGTGCACGCGGAACCCGTGCGCACCGGCCAGCGCGTACAGGTCGCGGTAGAACGCGGGGGTCTCGACGCCCGTCGTGACGAGCAGGACCCGGTTGCCGTAGGTGCTGAGCCAGGCGACGTTCTCGAGGTAGCGCAGGTCCCCGTAGATGGGCACGACGAGCGTCAGGTCGTGGACGGGCCGCACGTCGGGTCCGACCACGACGACCCGGTGACCGCCGCGCGGCTGGCGGCCGGTCCGCGCGCGCAGGTGCGGGCCCACGTCCACCAGCAGCACGAGCAGGGGCCCGGCGAGCACGGTGAGCGTCAGCGCGACCTGCGCCAGGAGCGTCATGCCGGCACGGGGCCGAGCACACGGAGCGCGGGACGTCCGGCGGGCGCGCCCGGGCCGGTCGTGGACGGCTCGCACCCCGCGTCGTGCCGGGGCCCGTGCCGGGGGTCGCGGTCGTCGGCCGCGGCGCGCAGCCCGGCGAACTGGTGACCCAGCAGGCTGCGCACACGTGCGACGTCGGACTCGTCGGCCGCCGCGTAGAGCTCGCCGAGCGTGCTCGCGAGCCTGTGCGGGCGCGGGGCCGGTGGGCACAGGCGCACGCGTGGCACGTCCGTCGGGCGGGTGTGTTCCCCCGCGCCGACGAGCGTCTCGTGCTGCTTCTCCCCCGCCAGCAGACCGGTGACACGCACCTCGGGTCGGGGCAGGCCCGCGAGCGCGGCGAAGCGGTGGACGAGGTCGAGGACGCGCACGGGCTCGCCCATGTCGAGCACGTACGTCCCGCCGTCGTGCGCGAGGGCGGCGGCCTCGACGACGAGCGCGGCGGCCTCGTCGATCGTCATGAGGTACCGCGTGGCGTCGGGGTCGGTCACGGTGACGGGCAGCCCGGCGCCGAGCTGGTGGACCAGGACGTCCCAGAACGAGCCGCGGCTGCCGAGCACGTTGCCGAACCGCACGGACGCCGCGGGCACACCGGCGTCGCGCACCACGACCTCGGCGAGCCGCTTGGTCGCACCGAGCACGGAGACCGGGTCGGCGGCCTTGTCGGTGGACACGTTGACGAGCCGTCGCACGCCGTGCCGGGCCGCGACGCGGGCGACGTTCTCGGTGCCCCACACGTTGGTCGTCACGCCCGCGCAGGGGAAGCGCTCGAGCAGCGCGACGTGCTTGAGGGCGGCGGCGTGCAGCACGACGTCGGGGCGGGCCTCGGCGAACGCCGCGTCGAGGGCGCGGGCGTCGCGCACGTCGGTGAGCAGCACGGGCGTGGCGTCGGTGAAGCCGTGCCCGGTCAGTTCGAGCTGCAGGGCGTGCAGCCGTCCCTCGTCGACGTCGAGCAGGTGCACGCTGCGCGGTCCGAGCGCGGTGAGCCGCCGCACGAGCGCGGCCCCGACGGACCCGGCGGCCCCCGTGACCAGGACGCGCCGGCCGGTGACGAGCTCGGTGGCGGCGGCCCCGGGAGCGGGCGGGTGCGCACCGGGCAGGAGGTCCTGCGGACGAGGGAGCCGAGGGAGGGTCATGGGCGCTTCCTGCCGGGGTGCGGTGCCGGGGACGACGACGAGGGGCGAGCGTATTGCGCCGTATGTCCGTTTCCGGGCGCCGGTGGGACCGTCCACCCGTTCGGCACGGGCACGTCAGCCGTCCGGCCCACGCCCGCGCCGGCCCTCTACGCTGGACAGGTGGCATCGATCCTCGCCGTGTGCGTCGTCCACGCGCTGCGCGCCGACCCCGGTCGCGTCGGCGTGACCGCGATCGACAAGCGCCCCGTCGAGGGGCCCGTCCAGGTCGGGACGCTCGGCCTGCGTGCCGACGTGCAGGCGGACCGGGCGCACCACGGCGGCGAGCAGCAGGCCGTGTACGTCTACGGCCAGGAGGACGCCGAGCACTGGGGGCGCGAGCTCGGCCGCGAGCTGCCGCCCGGCTGGTTCGGGGAGAACCTGCGGATCGCCGGGCTCGACCCCAACGCGGCGCGCGTGGGTGACCGGTGGCACGTCGGCGAGCGACTCGTGCTCGAGGTGACGGGTCCGCGCGTCCCGTGCGCGACGTTCGCGCGGTGGGTCGGCGGCGAGGACGAGCGCGGGTGGGTCCGCCGGTTCGCGGCCGAGGGGCGCGTCGGTGCGTACCTGCGGGTCGCGCACCGCGGCCCGGTGCAGGCGGGTGACGAGGTCGTCGTCGAGCCCGTCGGGACCGACGCCCCGAGCGTGCTCGAGATGCTGCGCGGCTGAGCCCCGGTCCGCCGCGGCTGGTGGGCGCAGGCCACCCGGTCGGCTGACACGCCGGAGCGACACACCGGGCCGATCCGGCATACTTCCGGGTGAAACGTTCCGCTACGAGCGATTCATACCCCTCGGATGGTTGAATCTTCTCTCAACTGACGAGTGCGAAGTGGTTGAATGTTGCACGGTAGCGAGGGGCAGGACCCTCGGCGTCGGACGACCCGGCGACCCGACGACGACGTCCTGCTCGATCCGCGTCGCCCTGGGCGCACGGCAGGCGGAGCAGGCTCGACCGCGACCGACGAGGTGGGGACGAGGACATGAGCGAGACGACGCAGACCGCCGACCGGCCGATCCGCGAGTGGCGCGGGCTGACCATCCCTGACCCGGGGACCTACGAGCTCGACGAAGCCCACAAGCGCGTCGGGTTCGTCGCCCAGCACATGATGGTCAGCCCGGTCCGCGGGGAGTTCGCACGCGCGGCCGCGACGATCGTCGTGCGGGAGGACCCGCTCGAGTCGGCCGTGCGCGCGATCATCGCGACCGAGAGCCTCAACACCCACCACGAGGACCGCGACGCGCACCTCAAGAGCGAGGACTTCCTCGACGTCGTGAACTTCCCCGTCATCGAGTTCCGCAGCACGGGCCTGGCCTGGCACGGCGAGAAGGACGCGATCCTGCAGTGGGCGCGGCTGCGCAACCACAACGCCGACCGCCAGCGCGTCTCGTCCAGCACCATCGAGCGGGCCGACCGCAACAAGGCCATCTTCGACGTGACCGGGGACCTGCGCATCAAGGACGTCTCGCGGCAGGTCGTCCTGCGCATGGAGTTCGGCGGGGCACGCCGCGACCCGTACAACCGCGACATCTTCGGTTTCCACGCGACCACGGAGATCGACCGCGAGGACTTCGGCCTCGTGTGGAACGTCGCGCTCGAGACCGGCGGCTGGCTCGTCGGCAAGAAGATCCGCATCGAGATCGCCGGTGAGGCGATCTACCAGGCCGGCTGACCCGTCCACGGTCGGCGTGCGAGACGCGTGGGGCGTCCCCCACCCCTCCCCGGGGACGCCCCACGCGACACGGACGCCCTCCACCGCGCGGCACGGTCGGCACCCACCGACGTCAGGCGGGCACCGACGTCAGGCGGGCACCGACGTCAGGCGGGCACCGACGTCAGGCGGGCACCGACGTCAGGCGGGCACCGACGTCAGGCGGGCACCGACGCGCGCGCGTCGACCAGGTCGGCGCCCGTCCACACGTACGACAGGCCGCGTCGGCCGCGCGTCGCCGGCACCGCGAGCACCGCGACGACGGCGAGCAGCCCGCCCACGGCCGGCGGGCGAGACGCGGGGGGCGCCCCCCACCCCACCCCGGGGACGCCCCACGCGACACGGACGCCCTCCACCGCGCGGCACGGTCGGCACCCACCGACGTCAGGAGGGCACCGACGTCAGGCGGGCACCGACGTCAGGCGGGCACCGACGTCAGGCGGGCACCGACGTCAGGCGGGCAC
>JAFAEH010000017.1 GCA_023424135.1 Actinomycetes bacterium
AGCTCCGGGTGCGCGTGCAGGTCGCGCCGGAAGGCCACGAGCTCGGTGCGCAGCGCGTCGAGCTCCCGCGCGAGCGCCGCCGCCCCGGGGTCCGTCGGCTCGGGGGCCAGCGACCGCAGCGAGGGGACCTCCTGCGGTACGACGTGCACGGACGAGTGGTCGGCGGACTGGGTGGGCACGTCCCGAGGGTAGCCCGCGACCGGGCCGTGCTCGCGGCGAGGTCCGCCCGACGGTCGGCCGACGGGCGGCGGCTCGACGCCTGCCCGGTCAGAGCAGGTCGTCGCGCCCGCGCGCGCGCCACCCGTCGACGGCCAACTTGACCTGCTGCGCGTGCGCGCGCGTCGTGACGAGCACGGCGTCGGGGGTGTCGACCACGACCGCGTCGGGCACGCCGACGACCGTCACGGTCCGCCCGCCCACCGCGACGACCGCCCCGTCGGCGTCGATCCGCAGCACCCCCGCGTCGTCCCCGAGCGTGGCCGCGCCGTCGCCGCCGAGCAGCGTCCCGAGCGAGGCGAAGTCGCCGACGTCGTCCCAGCCGAACGTGCCGGGCACGACGGCGACGCCGCCCGCCGCCGCGACGGGCTCGGCGATCGCGTGGTCGATCGCGATCTTCGTCAGCCCCGGCCACGTGCCCGCGAGCACGGCGTCGCGCTCGTCGGTGTCCCACGCCGCGGCGATCCGCAGCAGACCGTCGTGCAGCGTCGGGATCTGCTGCGCGAGGTGGTCGAGCAGGACGCCCGCCCGCACCACGAACATGCCCGCGTTCCACGAGTACTGCCCCGTCGCGAGGTACTCGGCGGCGGTCTGCGCATCGGGCTTCTCGGTGAACCCCACGACGTGACGTGCCCGCGGGGCGTCCGCGACGCCGAGCGGGTCACCGCCGCGGACGTAGCCGAACGCCGTCGACGGCTCCGTCGCGGCGATGCCGACCGTGACGACCTTGCCGGTGCGTGCCGCGGCGACCGCCTCACGGACCGTCGCCTCGAAGTCCGGCAGCCCCGTGATGACGTGGTCGGCGGCGAACGAGCCCAGCACGACGTCGGGACCGTGCCGCTGCGCGAGCACCGCCGCGGCGAGCCCGATCGCGGCCATCGAGTCGCGCGGGCTGGGCTCGGCGAGCACGTCGCCCGCACCGAGCTCGGGCAGCTGGGCGGCGACGGCCTGCGCGTGCCGGGCCCCGGTGACGACGAGCACGTGGCCCGGGCCGGTCAGCGGCAGGAGCCGGTCGACCGTGCCCTGCAGGAGCGTGCGACCCGACCCGGTCAGGTCGAGCAGGAACTTCGGGTGGCCCGCGCGCGACAGGGGCCACAGGCGCGTGCCGGCGCCCCCCGCGGGGACGACGGCGTGGAAGTCGGCGATGTGCGCGTCGGACATGCGTGCACCGTACCGACAGACCGCCCGCTCCCCCAGCGGCGTCCGTACGCCCGACGCCGGCGCAGGGTTCAGGCGCCGGATTTCACCGGGACGGCGCGAGGGACAGGGGTCCCAGGAGGCGGTGCCAATGCTGTGTGGTTGGTCACAAAGCGGCTGTTCGGTGATCCTGCTGCGGTCCCGGGTGGGGCGACCCGACCCCGGGTGTCACTACAGTGAAGGTCTCGTCAAGGACAGCGATGTCCGCATGCTGACTCACAGGAGGCCCCCCACCGTGTCCTCAGCGCCCACCGCGCCACCGCGGCCGGCCGGAACGCTCTACCGCGGGCGCGAAGGCATGTGGTCGTGGGTCGCGCACCGCGTCACCGGCTTCGCGATCTTCTTCTTCCTGCTCGTGCACGTGCTCGACACGGCCCTCGTGCGCGTCTCGCCCGAGGCGTACAACGACGTCATCGGCACGTACAAGAACCCGATCATGGGCCTCGGCGAGGCCGGTCTGGTCCTCGCCATCGTGTTCCACGCGTTCAACGGCGTGCGCATCATCCTCGTGGACTTCTGGGCGAAGGGGCCGAGGTACCAGCGCCTCATGCTCTGGGTCGTCCTCGGCCTGCTCGTCGTCACCATGGCCGGATTCCTGCCGCGCCACCTCATGAACGTCTTCGGGGGGCACTGATGAGCGCCATCGCCGACCCCAAGGCCCCGCGCGCGTCCCGGCCCGGCCCGTCGCGCCGCACCACACGGACCAACTTCGAGCTGTACGGCTGGGTCTTCATGCGCGCGTCGGGCGTCGTCCTGATCGTCCTGATCTTCGGCCACCTGTTCGTCAACCTCATGGTCGGCGACGGCATCAGCGCGATCGACTTCGGCTTCGTCGCCGGCAAGTGGGCGTCACCGTTCTGGCAGGTCTGGGACCTGCTGATGCTCTGGCTCGCGATGCTGCACGGCACCAACGGCGTGCGGACGATCATCAACGACTACGCCGAGAAGGACACGACCCGGCTCGTGCTGAAGTCGGCGCTGTACGTCGCGACCGTGCTCGTGATCGTCCTCGGCACGCTCGTCATCTTCACGTTCGACCCGTGCCCCCCGAACAGCCCGGCGGACCTGCTGCCGTCGTTCTGCACGGCCTGACGCACCGACGCCCCCACCTCCAGGTCCCACGAAGGAAGGCATCGCAGCCGATGCAGACCCACCAGTACGACGTCGTCATCGTCGGCGCGGGCGGCGCCGGCATGCGCGCGGCCCTCGAGTCCTCGACGCGTGTGCGCACGGCCGTCATCTCCAAGCTCTACCCCACGCGGTCCCACACCGGTGCGGCGCAGGGCGGCATGTGCGCCGCCCTGGCCAACGTCGAGGAGGACAACTGGGAGTGGCACACGTTCGACACCGTCAAGGGCGGTGACTACCTGGTCGACCAGGACGCCGCCGAGGTCATGGCCAAGGAGGCCATCGACGCGGTGCTCGACCTCGAGAAGATGGGCCTGCCGTTCAACCGCACGCCCGAGGGCCGCATCGACCAGCGCCGGTTCGGCGGGCACACCCGCAACCACGGCGAGGCCGCCGTGCGCCGGTCCTGCTACGCCGCGGACCGCACGGGCCACATGATCCTGCAGACGCTGTACCAGCAGTGCGTGAAGAACGACGTCGAGTTCTTCAACGAGTTCTACGTCCTCGACCTGCTGGTCGACCACGACCTCGCGGCCGGCGACGTGCCGGACGGCGAGGAGGTCAACGCCTCGGGCGTCGTCGCGTACGAGCTCGCGACGGGCGAGATCCACGTCTTCCAGGCCAAGGCCGTCGTGTTCGCCACGGGCGGCGCGGGCAAGATCTTCAAGACCACGTCGAACGCGCACACGCTCACGGGCGACGGCATGGCACTGGCGTACCGCCGCGGCATCCCGCTCGAGGACATGGAGTTCTTCCAGTTCCACCCGACGGGCCTGGCGGGCCTGGGCATCCTGCTCTCGGAGGCCGCGCGCGGTGAGGGCGGGATCCTGCGCAACGCCGACGGCGAGCGGTTCATGGAGCGCTACGCCCCGACCATCAAGGACCTCGCACCGCGCGACATCGTCGCCCGGTCCATGGCCAACGAGGTGCGCGAGGGCCGCGGCGCCGGCCCGCACAAGGACTACGTGCTGCTCGACCTCACGCACCTCGAGCCCGCGCACATCGACGCGAAGCTCCCGGACATCACCGAGTTCGCCCGCACGTACCTCGGCATCGAGCCGTACACCGAGCCGGTGCCCGTGTACCCGACCGCGCACTACGCGATGGGCGGCATCCCCACGAACATCGAGGGCGAGGTGCTGCGCAACGCGACCGACGTCATCAAGGGCCTGTACGCGGCCGGTGAGGTCGCGTGCGTGTCGGTGCACGGCTCCAACCGCCTCGGCACCAACTCGCTGCTCGACATCAACGTGTTCGGCAAGCGCGCCGGCAAGGCGGCCGCCGCCTACGCGGCCGACGCGTCGTTCGTCGACCTGCCGCAGTCCCCCGCGACCCGCGTGGAGGCCGAGCTGGAGACCATCCGCACCCGCCCCGACGGTGAGCGCGTCGCCGACATCCGACGCGCGCTGCAGGAGACGATGGACACGAACGCGCAGGTGTTCCGCACCGCGGAGTCCCTCGCGCAGGCGCTCGAGGACCTGCGCGACCTGCGTGCGCGCTACGAGGTGGTGTCCGTGCAGGACAAGACCCGCACGTTCAACACCGACCTGCTCGAGGCGGTCGAGCTCGGCTTCCTGCTCGACATCGCCGAGACCGTCGTCGTCGGCGCGCTCAACCGCGAGGAGTCCCGCGGCGGGCACTTCCGCGAGGACTTCCCGACGCGCGACGACGAGAACTTCATGCAGCACACCATGGCGTACCGCCGTCCGCTCGCCACGGGCGGCGCCGCCTCCGGTGACAGCACCGGGGCGTTCGCCCGGTCCGAGACGTTCGACGGCTACCAGCTCGTCCTGGGGTCCAAGCCCGTCACCGTCACCCGCTACCAGCCGATGGAGCGCAAGTACTGATGACCGCCACCGTGGACGCCCCCGCACCCGAGGCGAAGGCCGGCGCCGTGCCGTCCTTCCAGGTCACCCTCAAGGTCCGCCGGTTCCTGCCGTCGGACGACGCGATCCCCAGCTTCGGCGAGCCGTTCGAGGCCGAGCCGCGCTGGGACGAGTTCGTCGTCGACGTGCACGGCACCGACCGCGTGCTCGACGCGCTGCACAAGATCAAGTGGGAGCAGGACGGCTCGCTGACGTTCCGCCGCTCGTGCGCGCACGGCATCTGCGGGTCCGACGCCATGCGCATCAACGGTCGCAACCGGCTCGCCTGCAAGACGCTGCTCAAGGACCTCGACCCGTCGAAGCCGATCACCGTCGAGCCCATCAAGGGCCTGCCGGTGGTCAAGGACCTCGTCGTCGACATGGAGCCGTTCTTCGCGTCCTACCGCGAGATCATGCCGTTCCTCATCACGACCGGCACCGAGCCGACGCAGGAACGTCTGCAGTCCCCGAAGCAGCGCGAGCGCTTCGACGACACCACCAAGTGCATCCTGTGCGCCGCGTGCACGTCGTCGTGCCCCGTGTTCTGGACCGACGGCCAGTACTTCGGCCCCGCCGCGATCGTCAACGCGCACCGGTTCATCTTCGACTCCCGCGACGAGGGCGGCACGCAGCGCCTGGAGATCCTCAACGACAAGGAGGGCGTGTGGCGCTGCCGCACGACCTTCAACTGCACCGAGGCGTGCCCCCGCGGGATCGAGGTGACCAAGGCGATCCAGGAGGTCAAGCGCGCCATGATCACCCGGGCGTTCTGACCCCACCCTGCTGACCCCACCCCGCGCCGATACGGCACTCATCGCCCAGTCGGAAGTCGTCGCCGAGGTTCTTCGCGGTGACGACCTCGTTCTTCGTGATGGTGAACGCGTCGGCCCCCTCGATACGTCACACTCGGTCGCTGTCTGCACAGCTCGCATCCTTCAGTCGCTGTCGCCGCGCCCCGCAGGAAACCTCGGCCCCGCCGCGTACCGCACACCAGGGCCGCGCGCTGCCGGGTCCTCCTTGACCACGATGCCGCGGCGCTGCAGATCCTGAAGCATGTCCCGAGCGCGGAACAGCTCGACGTCGAACAGTCTCCTGATCGTCTGGTTCGTGATGTAGCCGTACTCGCGGACGTGCGCGATCACCTTGTCGTCGAGCCCGTCCGCGCCGCGCCGGTGGTAGGTCACCGCGAGCCCAAGGCCCGTCATCGACGCGTTCGTCAGACTGTATTTCGGGAACAGCGCGGTCGCGGTTCGCCGCGAAGGTTCGACGATGCCCGCATCGGCCATGCGCTCCAGCGCCGCCTGCGCAGCGGAGAGCGACTGCTGGATCACCGGGGCCACCTTGGCGGCGTCCACCGTCCGGGTCGCGCACAGGAGATCGAGGACGAGCAGCACCTCGATGTCAGACGCCAGCGCATCCGGCAGACCGGTGTTGACGAACCTGGTGAAGGCGTCGTTGCCCGTCCCACCAGACACGGACACCTCGACCATCGTTCCGCTGTCCACGAAGGTCGGCGGCTTCTTCCCGCTCCGGAGCAACGCACGGTAGGCGCGGTCGACTCCTTGACCGGTCCGCTCCGCGACCTGCAGCGCTGTGATCGTCTCGAGCAGCAGGCGGTTCCGCGGAGTCGAGGGGTGGCTCAGGATGTTCTCCGCCGTCACGCCGAACACCAGTCCGCCGGGGCTCATGATGCGCAGACTCTCGGAGGACTGTTCGACGTCGACCGCACCTGCGGCCTCGTAGTCGCGGTGCACGAAGGCGTTGACGACGAGCTCGCGGACGGCGTCGCGCGGATAGTCCTCCAACGTCAGCTGGATGCCGCCTGCGACGTTGAGCGGCTTGACGAGCCGGCGCGTCTCGACCGAGTCGATCAGCCTCTCGATGCCGTCGAGGACCGTGCGGGACTCCCGCCATCGTGCCGTGGCCTCGGCGCCGGGGGTAGCACGGTACTGGTAGGAGTAGCCGTGCGTCGGGAGCTCTCGGACGATGTCGTCGGGCTCGCCGACGAGAAGGAGGCCCGCCCTCGTGAGCTCTCCCGAGTCCCCGGCAAGACGCAGGTCGCGCAGGATGACCTCGGCGCTCCGTGCAGCCAGGTCGTCACGACGCGCAGCGCGGAGCAGGCGGCGGATGCGAGCCATCTCCTCCGTGGAGTGCCGCGTCACACCGGACGGTTCGGCCGACCAGTCGTAGAGCCCGCGGGAGGCCATCGCCTGACGCTGTTCGCTCGGCGGGAACGGCAGGCACTCGGGGCCGACGCGGCGTGTCGCCGTGCCCTTGGCGTTCGAGTAGAACGTCGCGCCGCGGGGCACGGTGATCTCCAGCAAGGTCCGGCCCAGCACGTCGTGCGCGAACACGGGCACGGACAGCGCAGGCTCGGTCCTGTCGAAGACGCCCTTCACGACGACGAGGGGGTCGAGCGAGGGCGAGACCCCGACGATCGCGCCCGGACCTGTCGCCTTGTCGTCCACGCCCACGACGAGCATCCCGCCATCGCTGTTGGCGAAGCACACGACCGCGTCGGCGATGAGCTCGAGCGTGCGCTTGAGCTGCTGGCTCTCGGACTTGAACTCGAGCGTCGCCGACTCGAGCTCGTGCCCCGAGGCTCCGGCGATCAGGGCAGCGACCACGTCGTCGAAGGAGTACACGAGTGTGATCGTAGTTTGACGAACCGTCTCTGAACAACGGTCGATCATACTTTCTCAATCTGCGGTCGAGGGAGTCCGTCCGCGAGCCCACGCGTGCGCGGGCACTGGAGCATCGAGTACCAGCTGCACTGGGTTCGCGACGTCACGTTTGCCCGCCTCACGCCCCTGCTCCGGCGGTTCGCGGTCGCTCCTTCGGTCCGGCGCGCCTGGACCCCGAGCGCTACGACCACGACTTCGCCCACATCCGGCGAGAGGCCCCGCAGCACCTCTCCGCGACTCCGGTGGCTCGTCTTGAGGTCAGCATCGAGATCCGGGCGACGAGCCCGGACGGCTTCACCGCCGACACCGTCCACACGGCAGACGAGAGTGCCGCGACTCTGGAGCTCGACGCGACCGGCTTCGAGACGAGGTGACGAACTCGCGGTGTCGGACGTCACCGGTACGGTCCACGTGACGTCGGTATCCCGCCGGCGCCCGCGACGGAAGGGGCAATGATGCTCGGCTACCGCACCATCTTCGAGGTCCCCGGGCATCGCGGCACCGTCGAGACCGTCGCGCTGTCCCAACTGCGATCCTGGCTGAGGTCCAAGAAGCTGGACGCGGACGCGCTCGAGTGGGGCAGCGAGGTGGTGCTCGCCCCTAACGTCACCGGCTTCCTGCAGTCCCTCGACGGTGGCGACGAGTCGCGATCCGTCCGTGCACGGATCGTCGAGAGCAATGGCGGTGGTCGCTGGACGTCGACGCTCACGGTCCACCTGCCCGGTGACGAGCGCAGGGCGCCGTGGGTCTGGCTCGACATCGACGGCCCCGACGGAGCCAGCGTCGGACTCCCCCGCCTCGCGCGGTCGCTGCTCGAGGTGCTGAGCGACGCGCGGGACGACGTGGCCGTGCTCCGCGCCGAGCCGGAGATCGTCACCGCGACGGAGGCGGACTCACTCGCCGAGCTCCTGCTCGACGAGTCACGTCGCCGGCTCGTGTTCGTCGCCGGCTCCGATGCGCAGATGCCCATCACCCGATGGAAGGCCCTGCTGAACGACCTCCTGCGCGACACGGTCGGTCTCGCGTCCGCCTACGTGCTGGACGCGTCCGCGACCACGGCACTCGCCGGCTCCCTCGGACCGTTGCACACCGTCGCGCCGGGAACCGTCCGGACCTTCGCCGACCACGTCGCACCAGGCGATCCGCTCGACGCCCAGCGCCACCGTGTGCTGACCACGCAGCGCATCCTGCGCGGCGACACACGAGCGGTCGCCCGCCTGCTCGGCACGCGGGCCCGCACCGTGGCGCTCCAGCAGCCGTTACCGCGAGCGGCGACCCGCATCGACCGGCTGCTCGAGCGACAGGTCGACGAACTGATGCTGCTCGACGGTGCACCGCGGGTGGAGGAACCGGCCTCGCCCGCAGACCGTCGCACACCCACGACACCGCGCACCGGCGACGAGCGTCGGAGCGAGTCGCTGCACGGTGCCCCGCCCCCCGTCGAGGACGCACGCGTCCTCGACGGGGTCGACGGCTCCACCTCCGAGCCGGCCGAGACCGAGACCGAGACGCCAGCGCACCTCCGCGAGATCGTCGAACAGCTCGTCGGGAAGGCAGACCCGACGACCACGGACGTCGATCGGGTGCGGTCGCTGATCGCCAGGGGCCGCTCCGCGGAGGCGCAGCACACCACGCTGTCCGCGCGCCTGACTCACCTGCAGGACCAGCTCGACAGTGCCAACGACGAGATCACCGAGCTCCGTCGACAGCTCGACGACGAGAAGCTCGAGTCGGCGACTGCGCTCGATCAGTCGCGCGACGCGGACAGACTCGTGCGTCACCTGCGTTCACTCGTCATCGCTTCCGATGCCGCCGCGGCGTGGTCCACCCCGACGCCCGACGCGGACCCGCCCTCGAGCTTCGTGGATCTCATCGACCGGCTCGACGAGCTGCCGCACGTCACACTCACGATGACGAAGTGCGACGAGGCGCTCGCTCTCGACGGCAACGACCCCCTCGGGACGTGGGCGAAGAAGACCTGGCAGGCGCTCACCGCGCTCGAGGACTATGCGTGCTGCAAGGCGAACGGGACCTGGCAGAAGGACGTCGACAGCTACCTGCGCGAGACACCCGCGCAGTACCGGTCCTTCTCCGCGACCCGCCACGCGCTCGACGAGAGCACGACGGTCAAGAGCAACCCGAAGTTCCGCGGCGCCCGCATCTTCCCGATCCCCGACTCCATCGACCCCGCCGGAGCGGTCTTCATGGGCGCTCACTTCAAGATCGCGCAGTCCGGCCTGATATCGCCACGCCTGCACTACACCGACGCGACCGGGATCGACGGCCAGGTATACGTCGGCTACATCGGTGCCCACCTCCCGACGAAGCGGACCAACTGACCGGATTGCGAGCGCCGCTCAGGTGCGATGGCCCACCTGCCGATGCGCGGAGCATCTCGACCAATCACGACACCGAGGCAGACGTGACCCAGACCTTCCCCGACATCACGGCGACCATCGCGGACGAGCAGCACTTCTTCGACGCGGTTCGCGCGATCCGTGAGGACGCGCGCGAGACACGCGCGAACGCCTGGCAGTCGGCGGGCAACACGAAGGACCGTGCGCGGCTGAAGGCGAACGCGGAGTCCGATGACACCCTCGGCTCGCCCGACGACGCCGTCGCGTTCCTGCGGATCGATACGGACGACGAGTGCCTCTACGTCGGCGAGCACAGCGTCTCCGACCCCAGCAGCGACCGGCTGGTCTACAGCTGGCGTGCGCCGGCGATCCTGCGTCTACGTGGTGCGACGCACGACGACCCGCGCGGCGTGGTCCGCAAGCGGACCTTCAGCGTTGCACCCATCAACTCCATCCACGACCTCGACGACCTCGTCCTCGCGGAGCTCGCGCGCCAGGTCGCGCAGCTCGGGACCACCGAACCCGAGCGCCTCGGGTCGGACGAGTTCCTCCAGAACGTCCTGGCTCGCGGCCGCACCCCTGAGATGCAGACGATCGTGCAGACCATCCAGGCCGCTCAGGCCGACATCATCGCGATGCCTGCCGAACGCTTGCTCGTCGTCCAGGGCGGCCCCGGGACGGGCAAGACCGCTGTCGCGCTCCATCGCGTCGCTGCACTGCTCTTCGGGGAACTGCGCGACCGACCGAACGCCGAGGTGCTCGTCGTCGGTCCGAACGTGACCTTCCTGCGCTACATCGCTCGCGTGCTCCCGGAGCTCGGCGAGCAGAGCGTCCGGCAGAGCGACATCGGCCGACTCATGAACGCGAACGTGAGCGTGAATGTCTCCGAGCAACCCGCTGCCGCGCATCTCAAGGGCGACGAGCGCATGGTGGAGCTGCTCGCCCGCGGACTGAGTGACCGACTGCGTCCACCGCCCGAACCGATGGACTTCTCGCTCGAGAACACCTCCTTCAAGGTCACGCTCTCGGCGTCCGACCTCACCGAGATCCTCGACTCCATCGAGTCCGCGCACTACAACGTCGGCCGGCAGCGGTTCCGGGCCACGATCGAGAACCGGATCGTCACCCTCGCCCGCCGACGGCAGAAGGCCGACGGCCAGTCGCGCGCCGAGGCGCCCCGCGCGCGACCCGCCGAGATCGACGCTGCGGTCGAGCGGATCTGGCCGCAGCTCACACCCGCAGCGTTCCTCCGCGATCTCTTCGGCTCGCTCGAGCGACTGCTCAGCGCCGCAGGATCGACGCTGACCGCCGAACAGGTTCGCCTGCTCAGACGCCAGTCGGCACCTCGGCTGGCCGAGCAGCTCTGGTCCAAGGAGGATCTTCCGCTGCTCGACCACGTCGCCTGGGAGATGTCCGGCGACGTCGACAGAACTTACGCACACATCGTCGCGGACGAGGCGCAGGATCTGTCACCCATGCAGCTCTTGGCACTGCGACGTCGCTCCGAGACCGGCGCCATGACGATCGTGGGAGACATCGCTCAGTCCACCGGTCACTGGGCGCGGGACAGCTGGGACGACATCGTCGACCACCTCGCGTCGCCGCTCCCGCGCGAGACGGTGCAGCTCGAGTACGGCTACCGCGTTCCTCGAGGCGTCATGGACGTGGCAGGCCGGCTCCTGCCGCTCGCGGCGCCGGGGATCCGCCCGCCAGACGTCGTCCGCGACGTCGAGCGGGGGCCACAGTGGCACACGGTGGCCGGCGACGACGACCACTACGCGCGCGTCGTCCAGGTTGTCCGGGAGCACAGCAGCAACGGGCTGTTCGTCGGCGTGATCTGCCCCGACGCCGGTCGCCAACCACTCGAGGCGGCGTTCCGAGCAGCGGGGATGCAGTGGAACAACGCCGACGCGGGCGGGCTCGCCGCCGCGATCAACGTCGTCAACCCGGTCGCATCCAAGGGTCTGGAGTTCGATGCCGTCGTGGTCGTCGACCCGCAGACGATCGTCGAGGCCGGCCCCCAGGGGCTCCGTATGCTCTACATCGCCCTGACGCGCACGACCGGGTATCTCGACGTGGTCTTTCCCGAAGGACAGCTCCCTGCCGCGCTCCACGGCCACACCGGCGGCGAACACCGCGCGGTGCCAGCCGCTGGTCTCGCGTCGACCGGAGGATCCGTCGAGGTCGACGCAGGGACCGAGCAGACGCCGAGGGCCACGACTGACGCTTCCGGGCATCTGGCGGACTCGCACACGCACTCTCCCCACGAGCCCTCGGCTGTCGCTGGGGGCATCTCCCGGAAGGAGCGCCGTTCACGTCCCTCGACACCGGCGGGATCGCTCCGTGCCCGGTCCGTGCGGTTCCACTCCGACGCCGTGCTCGAGATGCTGCGCGAAGTCGCGCCCCCACACCTCTGGCGCGAGATCCTCGAAGAGGCGTGCTCAAGCATCGACGACGGGGATGGCGAGACGAGCGACTGAGCTCGGCCGACCGCGCTTCCACCGACAGTGGCCGGACGGAACACCCGAGCAGGTGATGATGACGTGTGCCCGCTGACGACATGACCGACCCGCTGGCCTCGCTCCCCCGGTACGTCGAGCCGGAGCCGGGTGCGCCCGAGGTCCGCCTTCCCGGTGGCAACGTGGGTGGTGCGATGCGCGTCGGGCGGACGGTCCGTCGGCCCACCGGTCCGTGGACGCCCGCCGTGCACGCGCTGATGACGCACGTGCGCGAGCGCGGGCTGGACGGCGTGCCGGAACCGCTCGGCATCGACGCGCAGGGGCGCGAGGTGCTGACGTTCCTCCCGGGCGTCGTCGTCGACCTCGCGGAGGTGACCGACGCGCGGCTCGCCTCCGGTGCGGCATGGCTCGCGCGGTACCACGCGGCCGTCGCGGACTTCCGACCGGGGTCGGTGACGTGGCGCCTGACGACGCACGACCTCGGCCCCGACGAGATCGTGTGCCACCACGACGCGACGATGTACAACATGCTCGTCGCGGACCCGCGGGCGGACGACGTCGTCGGCGTCGTCGACTGGGACGTCGCCGGCCCGGGTGTCCCCCTGGACGACCTGGCGATCCTCGCGTGGAGCGGTGTGCCGCTCTACGCGCTGCCGGCCCCGGGTGAGGTCGCCCGCCGCCTGCGCCTGCTCACCGACGCCTACGCGGGCGCGTGCGCACGCCTCGGGACGGGCCCGGCACCGGGCGCCGCGGACGTCGCCCGGCACGTGACGACCCGCATGACCGCCGCGACCGACCGGATCGCCGCGGGCCAGGCGGCCGGCGACGAGGGCATGCTGAACCTCGCGCGCGTCGGCGAACCCGCCCGCACCCGTGCGCAGGTCGCGACGTGGACGCACGCGCTCCCGGACGTGCTCGCTCTCCTGCCCCGCTGACCGCGGCCGCGCCGACTCCTGCCCGCTGACCGCGGCCTGACCGCACGAGCCGACCCCGAGGTCAGTCGGTGGCCGGCGTCGGCCCGTCCCGCGTCGGCCCGTCCGCCGCTGGGGTGGCCTGCGGCGGGTTCGCCGTCCACGCGGCGGCGAGCAGCACGATGCGCGCGATGAGGTTGATCCACAGCAGCAGGACCACGATCACGGCGAACGGGGCGAGCACCGGGTTCCCGCGGACCGAGCCCGCGACGACGGACGTCCCCAGCACCCGCACGACGCCGAGGCCGAACGCGGCGATCGCCGCACCGCCGAGCAGGTCACGCTGCGGCGGTGACTGCCCGGCGAGCACACGCACCACCATGACGAACACGGCCACGTCCACCACGAAGGCCACGAGGATGCCCAGCACCCGCACCACCAGGCCCGACGAGTCGGACCATCCGACGACGCCCAGGAGCCAGTCGGCGGCCGACGTGACCGCGAGCCCGAGCAGCGCGGACAGCAGCACCGCGAGCCCGATCGTCACGAACCCGCCCAGCTCGCGCAGCTTCCCGGCGACCGCGTTGCCGGCGTCGTGGGCGTCGAACATGGCGCGGACGGCGGTCCGCAGCGCCGCGACCGCGGAGATCGCGCTCACCAGCAGCACGACGAACGCGACGATCCCCGCGATGCTCAGCCCGGTGGTCATCACCAGGTCGTCGGGGTCGAGCATGCCCTGACCGTCGCCGGTGTCCACCAGCCCCGGCAGCGAGTCGCCGACCGCCTGCAGCACCTGCTCCCGCAGGTCCTCGTTGCTGCCGAGCACCGCCATGAACGCGGTGAAGCCGATGGTCAGACCGGCGAAGACCGAGAACAGGGTCGCGTACGCGATACCGCCCGTGAGCAGCCCGCCGCCGGCGGCGCCGAACCGCGCGTTGGCACGTGCGGCCCGCGTGCGCTGCCACCACGCGAGCAACGCCTTCACACGCTCGACGACCCCGGCGAACCCCGGCGACCACTGCCGGTCCGACGGCGGGTCCGGCGCGTCCCGTGCCGCCCGCGCGTGTGCCGCACCTGCCCCCGCAGGTGCACGGGCAACGGTCTGCTCCGGCCGTGACGAGCGCTCCATGCGCTCGAATCTAGGTCGGCCGGACAGCCCCGGCATCCGGGACGCGCCCCGTGCCGGCGCCCGCGGCACCACCGAGCGGGAACTGCCGGGCCGGGCGCCACGCCGTCCCGTCGTGCACGAAGCGGTGCACGTGCGTCACGTCGAAGACCGCGTCGTACCCGGCCATGGCGTCCTGCGCGCCGTCCAGCGCCGCGTCGTCGAGGTCGTGCGCCACCGTGACGTGCGGGTGGAAGGGGAACGGCGACTCGACCGCCAACGGCCCCGCCCTCAGGTCGCCCTCGAGGGTGGCGCAGGCCTGCGCGCCCTCGACGAGCGCCACGAACACGACCGGTGAGACCGGGCGGAACGTCTGCGTCCCGTGCAGCCGCACCCGGAACGGGTCGTGCCGCGCGGCGACCGCGGCCAGGTGCGCGTCGAGCTCGCCGAACCGGTCGTCGGCCACGGGCGTCGGGCCCACGAGCGTCACGTGCGGCACGATGGTGCGCGCCTCCAGGTCACCGAACCGCACCCGGGCGTCGTGCAGCTGGCTGCGGAACGGCTCGGGGACGGCGAGCGCGACGCCGACGACCGTCTCGCCGTCCGCCGCCCGGGGAAGCCTCACGCGCGCCCCCGGCGGCGCGGCAGCAGGCCCGAGCGGTCGTAGACCCGCTCCAGGGTCGGCGTCGCCAGCTCGCGCGCCCGGTCGGCACCCGCGGCGAGGACGTCGTCGAGCGCCGACGGGTCGGACAGGTAGTGGTGCACACGCTCCTGGAACGGCGTGAGGAAGTCGACGACCACGTCGGCGAGGTCCTTCTTCAGGTCGCCGTAGCCCTTGCCCTGGTAGTCCGCCTCGAGCGCCGGGATGCTGCGTCCCGAGAGTGCCGAGTAGATCGTCAGGAGGTTCGACACCCCCGGCTTGGCCGCGACGTCGTAGCGGATCTCCCGTTCCGCGTCCGTCACCGCCGAGCGGATGCGCTTGGCCACGACCTTCGGGTCGTCGAGGAGCTCGATGAGACCGTTCGGGCTCTCGGCGGACTTGCTCATCTTCGACGTCGGGTCCTGCAGGTCGTAGATCTTCGCCGTCGCCGAGACGATGTACGGCTCGGGGACCACGACCGTGCCCTTCCCGAACCGGGAGTTCAGGCGCTGCGCGAGGTCCCGCGTGAGCTCGAGGTGCTGACGCTGGTCCTCCCCGACGGGCACGAGCGCGGTGTCGTACAGCAGGATGTCGGCCGCCATGAGCACCGGGTAGGTGAACAGCCCGACGGTCGTGCCCTCGGTCCCCTGCTTGGCGGACTTGTCCTTGAACTGCGTCATGCGCCCGGCCTCGCCGAAGCCCGTGTGGCAGGACAGGATCCACGCGAGCTCGGCGTGCTCGGGCACGTGGGACTGCACGAACAGGATCGAGCGCTCGGGGTCCACCCCGGCAGCGAGGTACTGCGCTGCCGTGCGGCGCGTGCGCTCGCGCAGCACCGCCGGGTCCGGGCCGACCGTCAGCGCGTGCAGGTCGACGACGCAGTAGATGGCCTCGTGCGTCTCCTGCAGCGCGACCCACTGCGTCAGCGCCCCCAGGTAGTTGCCGAGCTGGAGCGAGTCCGACGTCGGCTGCATGCCCGAGAAGATGCGCCCGGCCGTGGTCGGCGGCGGGACGGGCGTGGTGGGCAGCACCTGGGTCATGACGGGGGCCTCCTGGAGGGTGGGCGGCCGGTGGGCCGGGGACGTGCGGGGCGCGGGCTCGTCCGTGCGCGTCAGGTCGCCTCGTCGTCGAACGGGGCGGGCTCGCCGGGCACCAGGGCGGCGGCCGCGGCACCCGACGCGGCGGCTGCCGCGGGCCGCACCCGGCCGGGGCGTGGGACGGCGGGACGCGACGACGTGTGCGGGGGTGTGTCGTCGAGGAGCGCGTCACGCACGATGCGCCGCGGGTCGTAGCGGCGCGGGTCGAGGGCGGCCCAGTCGACGTCGTCACCACCGAGCTCGTCGTCGACGCGCTGCTTGGTGTCCCGCAGCAGGCCGCGCAGGTTGCGGACCCAGCCGCCGAGCTGCTCGGCGTACGCCGGCAGCCGCTCGGGCCCGACGACCAGCGCGATGACGAGCAGCAGGATGATCAGCTCGCCGCCGTTGATCCCGAACACCTGACCAGGCTACCGCGCGGCCCACCGCCGACGGGCCGTCTCGCACGTCCCGGCCGGGGTCGTCCGCGGCGTCACCCGGTCGGGGCCGCGTCGAGCTGGACGCGCACGTCCCGCTCGTCGTCCCCGGTGCGCACGCGCAGCACCACCGTGTCCCCGGGCTGGTGCGCGCGGATCGCGACGATGAGCTCCTCGGACGCCGTGACGGGCCGGCCGTCGATGGCGAGGATGACGTCGCCCCGCCGGATCCCGGCACGGTCCGCGGGGCCGTCGGGGACCACGGCCTCCTGCTGGTCGGTGTCCTGCTCCAGGACGCGCACACCCTCGCCGGAGTACTCCGGGTCGAGCATGACGCCGATGCGCGGGTACGTCGCGCGGCCCGTCTCGATGAGCTGCTCGGCCGTGCGCCGGGCCTGGTTGGACGGGATCGCGAACCCGAGGCCGATGCTGCCGGTGCTCGTCAGGCGGCCCGGGAGCTGGGCGATCGCCGAGTTGATGCCCACGACCTGCCCGGCGGAGTTCACCAGCGGCCCGCCGGAGTTGCCCGGGTTGATCGCGGCGTCCGTCTGGATCGCGTTGATGAACGCCGTGTCGGCCGCGTCGCCCGCGACCACGGGCCGGTTCAGCGCGCTGACGATGCCCGTCGTGACGGTCCCGACGAGCCCGAGCGGCGCACCGACGGCCACGACGGGGTCGCCCACGACCACCGCGTCCGAGTCGCCCAGCACGAGCGGCGTCAGCCCGACGGCCTCGACCTTGACGACGGCGAGGTCGTACTCGCTCGTCGTGCCGACGACCGTCCCGGGCAGCTCCGTGCCGTCCGAGAACTGCACGACAACCGTCGCATCGGTCGCCCCCGCCACGACGTGGTTGTTGGTGAGCAGGTACCCGTCCTCGCGCAGCACGAACCCCGACCCGGACCCCGCACCGTCCTCGCGCGTGACCTCGATCGACACGACGCTGGGCAGCACCCCGGCCGCGATTCCCGCGACCGACTCCGGCGCCCGGTCGACCGGCACGGCACCGCCGGGGGACGTGACGACGGGCAGGTCCGCGTCGGCGGGGCGCGCCTGCGGGGCGGCACGTCCGCCGAGCAGGCCACCGAGGAACCCGGCGGCGAGCGCGAGCAGCACCAGCGGCACCACCCACGCCACCGACAGCGCACGGCGGGGCCTGCGGGTCGGGG
>JAFAEH010000019.1 GCA_023424135.1 Actinomycetes bacterium
CCCGTCCCCTCAGGAGAGGACGGGCGGCGCGTCCCGGTCGGACGGTCCTCGACCGGGGGTGCGGCGTCAGCCGCGGACGACGACGTCGAGGGGGGTGCTCGAGGTCTCGCCGGCGGCGTTGCGGAACGTCGCGACGACGCTGTACGTGCCGGGCTCCCAGCCGGCGGTCGACGTCTCGACGGTCTGGCGGTGCGGCGTGCGGGCCTCGAGCGGCCGGCGGTCGACCTCGACTCCGTTCGCCGTGAGCACGTACTCGGTCGCGTTGGTGCCCCACCACAGCGTCGCCGTGAGCGTGGTGACACCGTCCCGGCCCCTGGCCGCCGTCAGCCGGGGGGCACCCGGGGCCGCGTCGCGCACCGTGACGGTCAGGGGTGCCGACCTCGTCGTCCCCCACGGGTTGAGTGCCTCGGCGACGTACGTGTACGTGCCGTCGGGGCGGCCCGTGACCTCGAACGCCGTCTGCTGGCGGGCCGGTGAGCGCGGGTCGACCCACCGTGCGTCCACGAGCACGTCGTTCTCGTAGAGCTTGACGACCGTCGCGTTCTGACCCCACCACAGCGTCGCGGTCACCGTGTAGTCACCGTCGTGCAGCCCGTTGTCCCAGCCGTTGTCGTGCGACAGGCGCGGTGTGTCGGGTGCGGCGGACGCACCGGGCGTGCCCGAGCGCAGCGTGGCGCCGGCGTGGGCACGGACCAGCGGTGCGATCGTCGCGGCGGGCTGCACGTGCGCCGTGTAGTGGTCGGACGGCGTCCAGCGGGCCTCGTCGGCCAGAGGCGTCTCGCTGACCGCGTTGAACGCCGCGAGCAGGTCCGTCGGCCGGCCGTTGACGAGCGAGCCGGACTCGCTGAGCATCGTGCCCTTCCAGGCCGTGACGACCGTCGCGGGGTCGACGCCGTCGGCGAGGTCGAACACGTTCTCCTCGGCGACGATGCTCGACTCGATGCCGGCCCCGAACCAGTACTCGTAGCCGCTGGCACGCGTCTGCTCGTAGACGTTGTTGTACACGTGCACGTCACCGAAACGTACGCGCGGGGCGCGCTGGCCGATGTCGGTCCAGAGGTTGTGGTGGTAGGTCACACGGTGCTGACCGCGGTCCTGCAGCCGCGAGTCCGACGAGCCGACGAGGTTGGTCTTGTCGTGGTCGTCGAAGTGGTTCCACGTCACGGTCACCAGGTCGGAGCCGTGCGTGATGTCGAGCAGCCCGTCGTGGATCTCGTACGGCCGCCCGTACACGGTGTCGAGCGAGGCGGGTGGGTGCTCGCCGTCGTCGAACGACACGTGGTCGACCCACACGCTCGTCGACGTCCAGACCGACAGGTTGTCGTACGCGGAGTTCCAGTTGCCCTCGTTCGTGTCGCCCGGGTCCCACTGGGGGAAGCAGTCGTACGCGTCCGAGAGCGTGAGGTTGCGGACGATGACGTTCGCGGCGTCGCGGATGCGCAGGTTCGCACCCACGACGCCCGCGTCGTCGCCGACGCCGACGATCGTCACGTTCGAGCCCACGTGCTGCTGGGTCTGGCGTGCCTGCACGGCCGCGGCGGCGGCACGTGCCTCCTCGAGCGGTCCGCTCGGGTCGACCCGGCCCCAGGCGCCCTCGGGGTCGAAGTGCGCGATGTAGTCGGCCATCGAGAACGGTGCACCCGTGTCGGCGACCGTGACCTGCGACGCGAAGTCGTCGCACGTCAGGCGCGTGCCGTCAGGGCGGGCGAACGCGTCGATCTGGCCGCGGACGTACACGATGCGGGGCTCGGTCACGGTGCGGGCGGTCGTGCCCGTCGAGCCGGGGCGTCCGCCGAGCGCGTCGCGCAGCTCGGTCCACGTGTCGACGACGTACACCTGTGCGGCGGCGGCCGCTGCTCCGCCGGTGGTGCCGTTCGCCTGCACCTCGCGCCCGTCCGGGCGGGTCGTGCCGGACCACGAGGCCCAGCCGTCGCCGGCCGGAAGGGTCTCGCGCCCGAGGTCGACGACCGCGGGGCCGTGCCCGCCGCGCCCGTCGAGGCTCGCTGCGGACGTGGGTGCGGGTGCGGCCGCAGCGGTGGTGGCGGCGACCGTCGTGACGGCCAGGGCGAGCGCCGCGCCCAGCGCGGTGGCCCGAGCCGTTCCGCGTGCAGTGCCGCGAGCCGCACACCGCCGGGGCGTGCCAGCCGCTGTGCCGGAGGAGGTGTCGGCGGGAGATCGGCCGGACGCGCAGGCCGATGTGCCCGCGGACGCGCTCGTGGATCGGGTGGTCGGCGTGCCGGCCGGGGTCGGGGGTGTGACGTCGCGCATGGGGACTCCTTCGTCTCCGGGCGTCAGAAGGGTGAGAAACCGGTTTCCCGGTCGGTGGTCCAGCCTGGCACGATTCGCGAGGAAAGCGCAATCCCTCGTCGCCCACCGGCCCACCCGGTCGCCGAGCTCGGACTTTGGCGGCTGATGGGCATCCATGAGCCGCCGAAGTCCGAGTTCGGCGCTGGGGGTACGAGTCGGGGCGGCGGGTCGGGTCGACCGTGAGCGGCCGCGGGGCTGGGGTCAGGCGGTGGGGGCG
>JAFAEH010000059.1 GCA_023424135.1 Actinomycetes bacterium
GTCGCCGGCGGCGCCCGCGCGTGGACGGGACGGGCGCGCCGACGACGCCGGGACGCCGACCTCGCGCGGAGCCTGGCCACCGGCGTGGACGCGACCGACCCGGCCTGACCCGCGCAGGGCGTCAGCGCAGCGTCGAGCGCATCGTGCGCAGCGCGGTGTCGAGCACGGTCCGCAGCGTCTCGACCGTGAGCTCGTCGACCCCGCCCAACGCGTCGGCACGGCGCAGGTCGGCACGCACCTGCGCCTCGAACCGGCGCACCATCGCCTCGGCCTCGACGCGGCGCCGATGGGAGGCGGACCGCTCCGGATCCGGACCCGAGGCAGGCACGGCGGCGTCGCGGGCGCGCTGCGCGGCCGAGGCGAGGTCGGCCCGCAGCCCACGCATCGCCTCCTGCACGTCGTCACGCACCTGGGACGCCTGGGCACGCACCGTCTCGGAGATCTCGGCCTCCAGGTGCGCGAGGTCACCGCGTCGCGCGTCCAGCTCGGCGCGCCCCGCGTCGCTCAGCGTGTACGTCGCCTTGCGCCCCTCGTCGGAGCGCCGCACGAGGCCCTCCTCCTCGAGCCGCGCCAGCCGCGGGTAGACCGTGCCGGCGCTGGGCCGGTAGGTGCCGCCGAACCGGTCGGTCAGGGCCGTGATGAGCTCGTACCCGTGCCGCGGCCCGTCCTCGAGCAGCGCGAGCAGGTACAGCCGCAGCTGGCCGTGCGCGAACACCTTGACCATCAGGCGTCCTGCACGTCGTCGCGGACCGCGTCCTGCACGTCGGGTGCCGCACGCAGGATCGTCACGTGGCCGGTGACCGTCGTCGCCGACACGAAGGCACCCCCGTCGCCCTGCCCCACGTCGACCGACCGCTGCCCCGGCCCGGACCCCTTGTGCTCGTGACCGTCGACCACGAGCCGACCCGAGACCGACTGCGCGCGCACGCGCAGCCCCGCCCCCTCGGGGACGCGCACCGTGAGGTCCCCCGAGACCGTGGTGACGGTGATCGACGAGGTGCCTGCCCCGACGTCGAGCGAGACGTCGCCCGAGACCGAGTTGCCCTGCGCGAGCGTGAGGTCGCCGGAGGCCGACAGCTCACCCGAGACGGTGTTGAAGCGCAGGTCGCCGTCCAGGGCCCGGACGACGACCTCGCCGGACACGCTGTGCGTGGTCAGCCGTCCCCGCAGGTCGTCGACGACGACCGACCCGGAGACCGTGGAGACCGAGGCGTCCTGCCGCAGCCCGGCGACGAGGCCGTCGGCGCTGACCGTGCCGACCTTGGCGAGGACGTCGCGCGGGACGGCGACGTGCACGTCGGCACGGTCCTTGTCCTGGAAGTTGCGAAACTTCTCGACGAAGCCCTCCCAGCCGCCCAGCGTGAAGCTGTACCCGACGCGCAGCTCGCCGTCGGTCAGCGTGACCTCGAGCGGACGTCCGTCGACCTCGTGCACCTCGAGGCGGGCGCCCCGCTCGTGCGGGTCCTCGTGCGCGACGACGTCGACCCGGCCTCCGACCAGCCCGACGCGCAGCGCGCGCACGTCCTCCACCTCGATCACCTGCGGGCCGGCGACGACCCAGGACTCCGTGGGCATGATGCCTCCTCCTCAACGCGATATGTCGTGACGTCGAAACACGTTATATCGCGTTGCTGCCCACCGCAAGCCACCCATGGCGAAGGCCCGCCGCGTCCTTCCGACACGACGGGCCCTCGGGTCAGGGAATCAGACGACGATGCCGGCGCCGCGCAGCTCGACCGTGAGGTCGTGCGGGTTCGACGCGACCGACAGGGCCTCCTCGTACGTCACGACCGCATCCCGCACGAGCGTGTACAGGTGCTGGTCGAACGTCTGCATCTTGTAGAAGTCCCCCTCCTTGATGAGGTCCGTCAGCGGGGGGTTCTCCTGCGGCTCGATGATCGCCTCGGCCGTGCGGCCCGTGTTGACCATGACCTCGATCGCGGCCTGCCGACCGCTGCCGTCCGCCTTGCGCACGAGCCGCTGCGAGACGATGCCGCGCAGCGCCTGCGCGAGCGCGATGCGCACCTGCTTCTGCTCGTGCGGCGGGAAGAAGTCGACGATGCGGTTGATCGTCTCGGCCGCGTCGATCGTGTGCAGCGTCGAGAGCACCAGGTGACCGGTCTCGGCCGCCGACAGCGCCGCACGCACCGTCTCGGTGTCACGCATCTCCCCCACGAGGATCACGTCGGGGTCCTGGCGCATCGCGGCGCGCAGCGCGACGGTGAAGTCCGCCGTGTCCTGACGGACCTCACGCTGGGAGACGATCGCCTTCTTGTCCGAGTGCAGGATCTCGATCGGGTCCTCGATCGTGACGATGTTGACCTCGCGGTAGGAGTTGATGAGGTCCACCATCGACGCCAGCGTCGTCGTCTTGCCCGACCCGGTCGGCCCCGTCACCAGGACCAGGCCACGGGGCTCGAGCGCGAGCTCCCCGACGACCTCCGGCAGGCCCAGCTCGCCCAGCGACTGCGCACCCACCGCCACGCGCCGGAACACCATGCCGAACGTGCCGCGCGCCTGGTAGGCGTTCACCCGGAAGCGCCCGACGCCCGACAGCGAGTACGCGAAGTCCGCCTCGTGCGTCACGCGGAACGTCTCGACCAGGTCGTCCGGGAGGACCTCCTCGAGCATCCGCTCGGTGTCCACCGGGCGCAGCTCCGGCGCCTGCAGCTTGCGCAGCCGGCCGTCCACCCGCACGCGCGGCGACGACCCGACCTTGCAGTGCAGGTCGGAACCGCCCGTGCTGGCCAGGGCGTGCAGGAACGGGATGACGGACTGGGGCTGCTGTGTCACGTGGGATCTATCGGGATCCCGACGCCCGCACTTGAGGCGCCCACCCCCGCACCACACCCGCGCCGCGGTGCCGGGCGTCCGCGACGTGTGGGACGATGGGTCGACATCTTCGGCGTGCGTGGTCTGCGCGCGCCGCGATCCGAGGAGAGCATGCGATGAGCAAGCGTGGCCGCAAGCGTCGCTCCCGCAAGGGCAGCGCCGCGAACCACGGCAAGCGTCCCAACGCCTGAGCGTTCGACGCGCTGACGTCACGACGGCCCCGGAGCACCCGCTCCGGGGCCGTCGTCGTCCCGTGGCTCACCACACCGGCGAGGTCACCGGCCGGGGTCGTGCACCATCGCCTCAGGCGCCGGGCCCGCCGTCCCCCGCGTCAGCCCTCCGGCTCGACCGCCGCACGCAGCCGCAGCACCGTGAGCTGCTCGTGGATGCGCAGCCGCAGCGTCGTCGGCGCCTCCTCCTGGCAGCAGCGCCGCACGAGCTGCTTGATCAGCACCTCGACCTGCTCCTCCTCGAAGCAGGTCGAGCACTCGTGCAGGTGCGAGGCCACCCTGTCGTGGTCGAGCCCGCCCAGCTCGGAGTCGACGTACTCCCAGAGCCGCTCGACCGCCTCGTCGCACCCGCACGGTGCACCCGCCGCGGGGCGCCGCGGGTCCGGGGAGTCCTCCGTGCCCGACGTGCCGCCGGTCGCGCTCATCGCGCACCGTCCGGCACGCTCGGCGCTGCACCCGTCAGGCCCCGCTCGCGGGCGTAGTCCGAGAGCAGCTCACGCAGCTGTGCGCGGCCGCGGTGCAGGCGGGACATCACCGTCCCGATCGGCGTGCCCATGATCTCGGCGATCTCCTTGTACGCGAAGCCCTCGACGTCCGCGAGGTAGACGGCGATGCGGAAGTCCTCGGGGATCTGCTGCAACGCGTCCTTGACGTCCGAGTCCGGCAGGTGGTCCAGCGCCTCGGCCTCCGCCGAGCGCAGCCCGCGCGACGTGTGCGACTCGGCGCGCGCGAGCTGCCAGTCCTCGACCTCCTCCGAGCGCGACTGCTGGGGCTCGCGCTGCTTCTTGCGGTAGGAGTTGATGTACGTGTTGGTGAGGATCCGGTACAGCCACGCCTTGAGGTTCGTCCCGGGACGGTACTGGTGGAACGCGGCGAACGCCTTCGTGAACGCCTCCTGCACCAGGTCCTCGGCGTCCGCGGGGTTGCGCGTCATCCGCAGCGCGGCCCCGTAGAGCTGGTCCAGGTAGACCAGCGCCTCGGCCTCGAACCTGTCCGAGCGCGCGGCGTCGCCCTCACCGGCCGGGGCGCGCGTCGTGCCCTCGTCGGTGGCCTCGGTCGCCGCTGCGTCGTGCGTGTCCTCGCTCATCGACCACGAGCCTAGTCCGCGCGGCTGGACGCCACCTGGCAGCGCCCCCTGCGCCCACGGTGCGGCTCCGGTGAGGTCGACGCGCGGGGACACGGACGACCCGGCGGACGAGGACGACGGCCCGGTGACGACCGGGGCGGTCGGAGGGCTCGCGACGGCACAGCTCATGCAGGCAGGAACACGCCGACCCGCGCGACGATTCCCGGCGGTGCGCGCGCTGCGACGCGCGGGCGGCACTAGCGTGGGAGCCACCGACACCGACGGACCTCTCCCGCAGGACCCGCCGTACCGCCAGGAACCCAGGAGTCACCGTGCTGCTGCGCCGCATCGCCCGTCCGCTGTTCGCCTCGTGGTTCGTCAGCCAGGGCCTCGACGCGCTGCGGCACCCGGCCGCGCACGCGCAGGTCGTGCGCGACGGCATCGACGGTCTGCGCACGCGCGTGCCCGCCACGGCCCGGGACAAGGCGCCCGCCGCGCTGGGCACCGCGCTCGACGGTGACCTCAGCGACAGGCAGCTCGCGACGCTCACGCAGGCGCACGGTGCCGCCATGGTCGTGGCCGGCGCGCTGCTCGCCCTCGGACGGGCCCCGCGCACGGCGTCGCTCGCGCTCGCGGGCCTGACCGTCCCGCTCGTGCTCGTCAACCTGCCCGTCGGGCGCCGCGGCGCGCTGGGCGCCGAGGAGAAGAAGGCCCGCACGGAGCGGCTCGTGCGCGCGCTGTCGTTCACGGGCGGGGCCGTGCTCGCGGGCGTCGACCTGGAGGGACGTCCGGGCGTGACCTGGCGCGTGCAGCACGCCCGCGCCGACCGCGCCGCGCTCAAGGAGGCGCGCGCGACGGAGGCGGCCAGGCACGTGGACGACTGACGGGCACGCCGTCCCGCCCCGCTAGCCTGACCGCATGACGCACCAGCCCGACCTGTGGTCCGCACCCGTCGCCGACGGGCTGCTCGACGCGACCGTCGCCGTGCCCGGGTCGAAGTCCCTGTCCAACCGGTACCTCGTGCTCGCCGCGCTCGCCGGTGCGCCGAGCACGCTGCGCTCGCTGCTCGTCTCGCGCGACACCCGGCTGATGGCGACGGCCCTCGAGACCCTCGGCGTCGAGGTCGACCTCGGTGGTGACGCGACCCGCGTGACGCCCGGACCGCTGCGCGGGCACGTGACGATCGACTGCGGGCTCGCCGGCACGGTCATGCGGTTCCTCCCGCCGGTCGCGGCACTCGCCGACGGCCCCGTGCACTTCAAGGGCGACGTCGAGGCGCTGGCTCGGCCCATGGGCCCCCTGCTCGACGCGCTGCGGGCGCTGGGCGTGCGGGTCGACGACGAGGGCGAACGGGGCCGGCTGCCGTTCACGGTGCACGGCCACGGCTCGGTACGCGGCGGCCAGGTCGACGTCGACGCGTCCGGGTCGAGCCAGTTCGTCTCCGGGCTGCTGCTCGCCGGTGCACGCTTCGAGCACGGCCTGACGGTCCGGCACACGGGCCGCACGCTGCCGTCGCTGCCGCACATCGAGATGACGGTCGCCGTGCTGCGGGCCGCGGGCGTCGTCGTCGACGACTCGCGCCCCGAGATCTGGCACGTCGAGCCGGGGCCCGTCGCGGGCCGTGACCTGCACGTCGAGCCCGACCTGTCGAACGCGGCACCGTTCCTCTGCGCCGCGATGGTCGCGGGCGGGTCGGTGCGCGTGCCGGGGTGGCCCGCGACGACGACGCAGCCGGGCGGGCTGCTGCCGGACATCCTGGTGCGCATCGGCGCGCGCGTCTCACTCGACGACGACGTGCTCACCGTGACCGGCACGGGCGAGGTGCGCGGCGTCGACCTCGACCTGCGCGCCGCGGGCGAGCTCGCCCCGACGATCGCCGCACTCGCCGCGCTCGCGGACTCCCCCACGCGCCTGCGCGGCATCGCGCACCTGCGCGGGCACGAGACCGACCGCCTCGCGGCCCTCGCCGCGGAGATCACGCGCGTCGGCGGGCAGGCCGAGCAGACGTCCGACGGCCTGGTGATCACCCCCCGCGCGCTGCACGGCGCACGGTGGCGCACCTACGCGGACCACCGCATGGCCACCGCCGGGGCGATCGTCGGCCTGCGTGTGCCGGGCGTCGAGGTCGAGGACGTCGGGACGACCGCCAAGACGCTGCCCGGGTTCGCCGACCTGTGGGCCGACATGCTCGCGGGCACCGCCGTGGGCGCGGCTGCGACGACGGGACCGACCGCCTGATGCCGGGGCGCCGCTACGACGAGCGGGACGTACGGATCCGTCCCGGTCGCGGCTCGCGCCCCCGCACCAAGCAGCGCCCGGAGCACGCCGACGCGCGCACCGCGATGGTCGTCGCCGTCGACCGGGGGCGCTACACCGTGCTCGTCGACCCCGGCGGCCCGCACGAGACGCGCGTGCTCGCGATGAAGGCCCGTGAGCTGGGCCGCGACCGCGTCGTACCGGGCGACCGGGTCGACGTCGTCGGGGACACGAGCGGTGCCGAGGGGTCGCTCGCGCGCATCGTGCGCATCGGCGAACGACGCACCGTCCTGCGTCGCACGGCCGACGACACCGACCCGGTCGAGCGCGTCATCGTCGCGAACGCCGACCGGCTCGTCGTCGTGACCGCGCTGGCCGACCCCGAGCCCCGCACGCGGATGATCGACCGCTGCGTGGCGGCCGCGTACGACGCCGGGATGGACGTGCTGCTCGCCCTCACCAAGGCCGACCTCGCGGACCCGGCCGAGCTCACCGCGATGTACGCGCCGATCGGCGTCGAGGTCGTCGTCACGCGCCGCGGCACCGACCCGGCGACGGGCGAGCGCACCATCGAGGGCCTCGACGCGCTGCGCGACGTGCTGGCGGGCGAGGTGTCCGTCCTGGTCGGGCACTCGGGCGTCGGCAAGTCGACCCTCGTCAACGCGCTGGTGCCGCACGCGCAGCGCGCCACCGGCGTCGTCAACGTCGTCACGGGGCGCGGCCGGCACACGTCGACGTCCGCGGTCGCGCTGGAGGTCCCGGGCCCGGGCGCACCGACCTGGGTCATCGACACCCCGGGCGTGCGCTCGTTCGGCCTCGCGCACGTCGACCCGGCCCACCTGCTGCACGCGTTCGCCGACCTCGACGACGTCGCACGCGAGTGCCCCCGCGGGTGCACGCACCTGGCCGACGCGCCCGACTGCGCGCTCGACGAGTGGGTCGCGGCGTCACCCGACGACGCCGCGCGTGCGGCCCGCACCACGCGCCTCGACTCGTTCCGGCGCCTTCTGGTCAGCCGCCTCGGCGTCGACGACCCCGACTGACCTCGCCCGCGCGGGACGGTCCCGACCGTCCGACGGTCACCTCACCCGGACCCGCGAGTCGGTAGGTTGGCGGCGGACCGTCCGCGGGTGCGGGTGACCCGGTCCGACGAGGAGCGACGATGGCGTACGACGACGACCTGCGGCTCGCGCACGTGATCGCCGACCAGGTCGACGCGCTGACGATGTCGCGGTTCAAGGCGCAGGACCTGCAGGTCGAGACGAAGCCCGACCTCACACCGGTCTCCGACGCGGACCGTGCGGCGGAGGACCTGGTGCGCTCGCAGCTGTCGCGTGCCCGCCCGCGCGACGCGGTGCACGGCGAGGAGCGCTCCGACACCGGTCACGGCCCGCGCCGGTGGGTGGTCGACCCGATCGACGGGACCAAGAACTTCGTGCGCGGCGTGCCCGTGTGGGCCACGCTGCTCGCGCTGATGGACGGCGACGACGTCGTCGTCGGTGTCGTGTCCGCACCCGCGCTGGGGCGACGCTGGTGGGCCGCGCAGGGCACGGGTGCGTGGACCGGCCGGTCGCTGTCGGCCGCGACGCGCCTGCAGGTCTCGTCGGTCGGCGACCTGGCGGACGCCTCGGTGTCGTACTCGTCCCTGAGCGGCTGGGAGGAGCGCGACCGGCTCGACGCGTTCCTCGCGCTGCAGCGCCGCGTGTGGCGCACCCGCGCCTACGGGGACTTCTGGTCGTACATGCTCGTCGCCGAGGGCGCCGTGGACGTCGCGCTCGAGCCCGAGCTGAGCCTGTACGACATGGCCGCGCTCGTGCCCGTCGTGACCGAGGCCGGCGGCCGGTTCACGTCGCTGCGCGGCGTCGACGGCCCGCACGGCGGGGACGCGCTGGTCACCAACGGCCTGCTGCACGACGACGTCCTGGCCGCGCTGTCGACCTGACGACGCGAGATCCCGCACCCCCGACGAACCGAGGACCGACGAACCGAGGAGCCGCATGGTCGAGCACCGTCACGCCGCGCACGCCGCGTCGTTCACGCACGCCGGTGCCGAGTACGCCGCGGTGCGACCCGGCTACCCGCCGGCCGCCGTTGACCTGCTCGTGCCACCGGGCGCCGTCGACGTGCTGGACCTGGCCGCAGGGACCGGCAAGCTCACGTCCGCGCTCGTCGCGCGCGCACGGCACGTCGTCGCCGTGGAGCCCGCGGACGGCATGCGCGACCAGCTCGTCGCCGCGCTGCCGGACGTCGAGGTGCACGCCGGCACCGCCGAGGCGATCCCGCTGCCGGACGCGTCGCTCGACGCCGTGACCGTCGCGCAGGCGTGGCACTGGTTCGACGAGCCGGCCGCGGCCGCGGAGGTCGCGCGCGTGCTGCGCCCGGGCGGCACGCTCGGGATCGTGTGGAACGACCGCGACGAGGACGTGCCGTGGGTCGGCGCGTACGGCGCGCTGCTGCACGAGGCCGCGGGTCCGCAGCTCGCGCGCGGCACGCACCCGACGCTCGGGGACGCGTTCGGCGACGTCGTGCGGACCGACGTGCGCTGGGAGCACGAGCTGTCCCCCGCCGACCTCGTCCGACTCGCCGGCACCCGCTCCTACGCGATCGTGCTGCCGCCCGACGAGCGCGAGGCGCTGCTCGCACGCGTACGGACCCTGGTCACGACGCACCCCGACCTGGTGGGCCTCGAACGCGTGCCCGTCCCGTACGTCACGCGCGTCTACACCGCCACGCGTCGCTGAGTCCCGTGGGCACGTCGGCGCCGTGGGACGACGAGCACCCGTCGCGGTGCGACGACGCACCCGCGTCCTTAGCATCGAGGACGTGACGGCACCGACCGACGCCCCCCGGCCACGCACGTCGGCGCCGTTCGCGCACCGCGCGTTCCGGCTGCTGTGGGTCGCGCAGCTCGTGTCGAACGTCGGCACGTGGATGCAGACCGTCGGTGCGCAGTGGCTCGTCGTCGACCACCCGCACGCCGAGGTCCTCACGGCCGCCGCGCAGGCCGCGGGCCTGCTCCCCGTGCTCGCGGTGTCGTTGCCCGCCGGGGCGCTCGCGGACGTGCTCGACCGGCGCCGGCTGCTGATCGTCGTGCAGTCGGCCATGGCCGCGACCGCGGCACTGCTCGCGGGACTGACCTACGCCGGGCTGATGACCCCCGCGCTGCTGCTGATCCTCACGTTCGGGCTCGGCGTGGGCACGGCGCTCGCCAACCCGGCGTGGCAGGCGGTCCAGCCGGAGCTCGTCCCGCGACCGCTGCTGCCGCCGGCCCTCGCGCTGAACTCCGCGAGCGTGAACCTCGCACGCGCGATCGGGCCCGCCGTCGCGGGTGTCGTGGTCGCCGCGACCGGACCGGCGACGGTGTTCGCGCTCAACGCGGTGTCGTTCGTGTGGGTCGTGGGCTCGCTCGTCGTGTGGCGCCGGCCGCCGGCGACCGTCGCGTCCCCCGAGCCCCTGGCGCCCGCGCTGCGCTCCGGCGCGCGCTTCGTGCGGCACGCGCC
>JAFAEH010000106.1 GCA_023424135.1 Actinomycetes bacterium
CACCGGTGCGCCGACCCCGATCGCAGGAAGGCGGACGATGTCCACCCGAGCCCCCCTGACCGACGACGTCGGCGATGCCACGGCACCTGACGAACCGCGCGGTCCCGTCACGCGGGCCGCGCGCACACGACACGGCGGACGCGGCGACCGCGGCCGGCTGCGGCCCGGCACCCTGGTCAAGATCGCGCTCATGGCCGTGGTCAACGCGCTGGGCGTGTTCGGCGCCCTCGCCGCCTGGCGCGAGGGGCACATCGGCATCCTCGTGTCGATGATCGCGCTCGTCGTGCTCGCGGACTGGGTGTACTTCTCGCGGCGCACGCTGCCGCTGAAGTACGTTCTCCCGGGTCTGGCGTTCCTGCTCGTCTACCAGGTGTACGTGGTCGCCTACACCGGTTTCGTCGCGTTCACCAACTACGGCGACGGGCACAACTCGACCAAGGAGCACGCCGTCGAGGCGCTGCTCATCCAGAACGAGCGACGCGTCGACGGCTCGGCGACCTACCCGCTGACCGTCGTCGAGCGCGACGGTGCGCTCGGGTTCGCGATCGTCGCCGACGGCGAGGCGCTCGTCGGCACCGCCGAGGACCCGCTGCGCGTCGTCGACGACGCCACCGTCGAGGACGGCCGTGTCACGCAGGTCCCGGGTGCGCAGGTCCTCGGGCGTCAGGACGTGCTCGCGCGTCAGTCCGAGGTGACCAGCCTGCGCGTCGCGTACTCCGACGACCCGAACGACGGCTCGGTGCGCACGCAGGACGCGCGCACGGGCTTCCTGTCGGTGCCGAACCTCGTGTGGGACGCCGACGCCGACACCATGACCGACGCCACGACGGGCACGGTCTACCGCGCGACGTCGTCCGGGTGGTTCGAGAGCGACGACGGTCAGCGGCTCAACGTGGGCTGGCGCGTCATGGTCGGCCTGGACAACTTCCGCACCGCGTTCGGCGACGAGCGGTACGCGGTGCCGTTCCTGCGCATCCTCGTGTGGACGTTCGCGTTCGCGATCGGATCCGTCGTCACGACCTTCCTGCTGGGCCTGTTCCTGGCCATCACGTTCAACGACCCCCGGCTGCGGGGTCGCAAGATCTACCGGACGCTGCTGATCTTCCCGTACGCGATCCCTGGGTTCCTCGCAGCCCTGCTGTGGTCCGGGATGCTGAACCGCTCGTTCGGCTTCGTCAACCAGGTGCTGCTCGGCGGGGCCGCCGTCCCCTGGTTGACCGACCCGTGGCTCGCCAAGCTGTCGGTGCTCGGCGTGAACCTGTGGCTCGGCTTCCCGTACATGTTCCTCATCTGCACGGGTGCCCTGCAGTCGCTGCCGGGCGACGTGCTGGAGGCCGCGAAGGTCGACGGTGCGAGCGCGTGGCGCACCTGGCGCGCGGTGACGCTCCCGCTGCTGCTCGTCGCGACGTCCCCGCTGCTCATCTCGTCGTTCGCGTTCAACTTCAACAACTTCACGCTGATCTACATGCTCACGAACGGTGGGCCGCGGTTCGCGGACGCGTCCGTTCCCCTGGGGCACACCGACATCCTCATCTCGATGGTCTACTCGGTGTCCGGTCTCGACGGGACCGCGGCCAAGAACTACGGGTTGGCCAGCGCACTGTCGATCGTGATCTTCGTGATCGTCGCGACGATCTCCGCCATCACCTTCAAGCGCACCAAGCAGTTCGAGGAGATCAGCTGATGGCCACGGACCTCGCCTCCCCGCGCCGGACCGACGCGTCGTCCGCGCAGCCGCGGATGCGCCCCCACCGGTGGCTCGTCGAACTCGGCTGGCGGCACGTCGTCGGCGTCGTCGCCGTCGTGTACGCGCTGTTCCCGATCGTGTACGTGCTCTCGGCCTCGCTGTCCGAGGGGGGCACGCTCACCGGGTCCAACCGGCTGTTCTCCTCGGTCAGCCCCGCGAACTACCAGGCTCTCGGTGACACCCTGTTCTGGACCTGGCTGGGCAACTCCCTGCAGATCGCGATCGCGACCGGCGTCGGCACCGTGATGATGGGCGCCGCAGCGGCCTACGCCTTCTCGCGCTTCAGGTTCACCGGTCGCCGCGCCGGCCTGACCGCGTTGCTGGTCATCCAGATGTTCCCGCAGATGCTCGCCTTCGTCGCGATCTTCCTGCTGCTCATCACGCTGGGCAACGTCGTCCCGTCGCTGGGGCTGAACAGCAAGCTCGCGCTCATCGCGGTGTACCTGGGCGGTGCGCTCGGTGTGAACACGTTCCTCATGTACGGGTTCTTCAACACCGTCCCGCGCGAGCTCGACGAGGCCGCCAAGATCGACGGCGCGACGCACGCGCAGACCTACTGGACGATCATCCTGCGCCTCGTCACGCCGATCCTCGCGGTCGTCGCGCTGCTGTCCTTCATCAGCACGTTCGGCGAGTTCATCATCGCCCGGCTCGTGCTGCAGTCGGAGCGGAACTGGACCGTGGCCGTCGGGCTCTACAACTGGGTGTCGGCCCTGCTCGAGGCCAACTGGGGGTTGTTCGCGGCGGGCGCCGTGCTCTCTGCGCTGCCCGTGCTCGTCCTGTTCCTCTTCCTGCAGAAGTACATCGTCGGCGGGTTGACCGCAGGCGCCGTGAAGGGCTGAGCGGCCACCCGCGCCGGGCGGCGGACCTGCCGCCCGGCGCGGGGCGTCCTCGCCCGCTAGGGTGGCGCCCACCGACATGGAGGCGACCATGGCCGAGGACCGTCCGCAAGCAGCGCCAGCGCAGGCACGCAGCACCGGGCCGCGGTGGCTCGTGCCCGTGCTGTCGACCGTCGTGACGGCGGCCGGGCTCGCTGCGATCTGGTACCTCGCGGTCCCGCGCGTCACGGTCTGCCCCGCGATCTACCCCGCCCCGCCCGGCTGCACCCTGCAGGACCGTGTCGCGACGGCGACCGTCTGGACGGTGCTCGTCGCGATCGTGTGGATCGCGACGCTCGTGGCGGTGCGGCTTCGCCGCACGGTGCTCCCGCTGGTGCTGCTCGCGCTGTCGACGGCGCTGTGCCTCGTCGGGTACTGGGGGACGCTGTACTCGGCGGGCTCCGTGATCGGCCTGGGCGGCGTCACCTCTACCCTGGGCACGTGACAGCGCTCGACGACCCGACCACCCGCGGCGTCGACGGGTACTGCGCCGCCGACCGCGAGCGCTGGGAGCCCGAGGGGGAGAAGTCCCGCGAACGCACCCCGTTCGAACGTGACCGGGCGCGCCTCGTGCACTCCTCGGCGCTGCGCAGGCTCGGCGCCAAGACGCAGGTGCTGGGGCCCACGTCGGACGACTTCGTGCGCACCCGCCTGACGCACACCCTCGAGGTCGCGCAGGTGGGCCGCGAGATCGGCAAGGCGCTGGGCTGCGACCCCGACGTCGTGGACACCGCGTGCCTCGCGCACGACCTCGGGCACCCGCCGTTCGGCCACAACGGCGAGCGCGCGCTCGCGGACGTCGCGCGCGGCGTCGGCGGCTTCGAGGGCAACGCGCAGACGTTGCGCCTGCTGACCCGGCTCGAGCCGAAGGTCGTCGCGGCCGACGGCAGGTCCGTGGGCCTCAACCTCACGCGCGCGAGCCTGGACGCCTCCGTGAAGTACCCGTGGCGCTACGGCCGGGGACCCGTCAGCCCTGCGAGCGGGCGCCCCACGCACAAGTTCGGCGTCTACGAGGACGACCTGCCGGTGTTCACGTGGCTGCGCGAGGCCGCCCCCGACGGGCGCAAGTGCCTCGAGGCGCAGGTCATGGACCTGGCCGACGACATCTCCTACTCGGTGCACGACGTCGAGGACGCGGTCGTCGGCGGTCGGGTGGACCTCGTCGTGCTGACCCGGCCCGACGAGCGTGCGCGCGTCGTCGACGCCGTCGACACGTGGTACGGCGCGCAGGTCACGGGCGCCGAGCTCGAGGCCGCGATGGACCGGCTCGTCGCCGCCCGGCTCTGGGAGGCGGGGTTCGACGGCTCGCGCCGCGCGCTCGCGGTGCTCAAGGACGCGACGAGCCAGCTCATCGGCCGGTTCGCGAAGGCCGCGCAGCAGGCCACCCGGGCGCGGTACGGCGACGGCCCGCTCACGCGGTACGCCGCCGAGCTCGTCGTCCCGCACGAGACGCTGGCCGAGATCCTCGTGCTCAAGGGGCTCGCGGTCACGTACGTGATGGCCCCGCGCGAGCTCGAGCCGGTCTACCAGCGTCAGCGCGAGGTCCTCACGGACCTCGTGGAGGTGCTCGCCGACCGCGGACCGGACGCGCTCGAGGCGCCGTTCGCGGCGGACTGGCGTGCGGCCGACGACGACGCGGCGCGGCTGCGCGTCGTCGTCGACCAGGTGGCCTCGCTCACCGACGTCTCGGCGGTGGCCCTGCACACGCGGCTGGTCCACCCGCCGCGCCACTGACGGCCCGGACGGCGGCGGGCGGAACGGCGCCGTCAGTCGCCGTCCGACAGCGGCCACACGGGGCGCACCTCGATGCGCCCGTGCCGCGCCATCGGGTGCGCCGCGGCGACCGCGAGCGCCTCGTCGAGGTCGGTGCACTCGATCACGTCGTAGCCGGCGATCTGCTCGCGGGTCTCGGTGAACGGCCCGTCGGTGACGACGACGCGGTCGCCGCGCCGGCGCACGGTCGTGGCGGCCTCGACCGGACGCAGCCGGTCGCCGTGGCGCCACACACCGCGCGCCTCGACGTCGGCGCCCCACTGCTCGATGGTCAGGTCCCCGGGGGCCGCGTCCTCGCCGTCGGGGTCGGTGCAGATGAACAGCATGTACTCCACGGTCGTCCTCCTCGTGCTGCGCGGGCGCCTGCCGCCCGTCCTCGCCATGACGTGCGGCCCCACGGACATTCGACACCACGTGCGCTCCCGGTGTGCGGTGGTGGTGCGGCGTCAGGGGTGGGCCGGCGGGCGCCTAGACTCGGCCCGTGGCGGGACGGATCCGGCGGGAGGACGTGGAGGCCGTCCGCGAGCGCGTCCGCATCGAGGAGGTCGTCGGTGCGCACGTCGCGCTGCGGCCCGCGGGTGTCGGCTCGCTCAAGGGGCTGTGCCCCTTCCACGACGAGCGCTCGCCGTCGTTCCACGTGCGCCCCCCGGTCGGCCGCTACCACTGCTTCGGCTGCGGTGAGGGCGGCGACGTCATCGACTTCGTGCAGAAGGTGGACGGGCTCGGGTTCACCGACGCCGTCGAGTACCTCGCGTCACGCGCGGGGATGCAGGTGCGCTACGAGGACGGCGGTCCGACGCGCCCCGGCGAGGAGCCGGGCAAGCGGCGGCGGCTGCTCGACGCGCACCGGGTCGCGGAGGAGTTCTTCCGTGAGCAGCTCGTCACACCCGGGGCGGCCGCGGCGCGTGCGTTCCTCGCGGAGCGCGGGTTCGACCGCTCGGCGGCCGACGACTTCGGGGTCGGCTACGCCCCGCAGGGCTGGGACGGGCTCCTGCGCCACCTGCGCGGGCGCGGGTTCACGGAGGCCGAGCTGACCGCGTCGGGGCTGGTCAGTCAGGGGCAGCGGGGGGTGTACGACCGGTTCCGCGGACGCCTGGTCTGGCCGATCCGTGAGGTCACGGGCGAGACCGTCGGGTTCGGCGCGCGACGCCTGTACGACGAGGACCAGGGGCCGAAGTACCTCAACACCCCCGAGACGCCGCTGTACCGCAAGTCGCACGTGCTGTACGGCATCGACCTGGCCAAGCGGGAGATCTCGCGCGAGAAGCAGGTGGTCGTCGTCGAGGGGTACACCGACGTGATGGCCATGCACCTGTCGGGTGTGCGGACCGCGGTCGCGACGTGCGGCACGGCGTTCGGCTCGGACCACGCGCGGATCGTGCGCCGGCTCGTCGGCGACGCCGGGGGAGCGGGCGGTGTGCAGCTCGCGGGCGGGGGGTCCGTCGGAGGCGAGATCGTCTTCACGTTCGACGGTGACGCCGCCGGGCAGAAGGCCGCGCTGCGGGCGTTCGGGGAGGACCAGGCGTTCAGCGCGCAGACGTTCGTCGCCGTGGAACCGTCCGGCATGGACCCGTGCGAGCTGCGCCAGGCGCGCGGCCCGGACGCCGTGCGTGCGCTCGTCGGGTCACGGCAGCCGCTGTTCGAGTTCGTGATCCGCTCGACGCTCGCGGCGCACGACCTGTCGCGCGCCGAAGGGCGTGTCGCCGCGCTGCGCGCCGCCGCACCGGTCGTCTCGGGCATCCGCGACTCGGCCCTGCGTCCCGAGTACGAGCGTCTGCTGGCCGGTTGGCTCGGCCTCGACGACGTGGGGGCCGTGCGGCGTGCGGTGAGCGACGCCGCGCGTCGCGGTCCGCGCCCGGCGCGTCCGGGGGCCGAGCGTGACGCCGGGCGGCGCCTCGCAGACGCCCGGGACGCGGCGCCCGAGCCCGTGCCGGTGGCACGCATGACCGCACCGGACCGTCGTGACCCGGTCGCGCAGGTCGAGCGGACCGCGCTCGAGGTCGTGCTCCAGCACCCGACGCTCGTCCCGACCGAGTTCGACGACCTGGCACCCGACGCGTGCACGGCTCCTGCGTACCGTGCGGTGCACGAGGCGGTGCGCGCGGCGGGCGGCGTCGCCGCCGCACGGGACCTGGTCGCCGCCGCGGGGGAGGGCGCGTGGGTCGGGGCCGTGCTCGAGGAGGCCGCGGAGCCCGTCCGGCCGCTGCTCACCGAGATGTCCGTCGCGCCCCTGCCGGAGGACCGGCCCGAGTCGCTGCCCGGGTACGTGCGCGGCGTCGTGCGTCGGCTCGTCGACATCGGCTTCACACGGCGCATCGCCGACGTGCGGGGGCGCCTGCAGCGCCTCGGTGCCGACGCGGACCCGACCGAGCAGCGCAGCCTGCTGGGTGAGCTCGTCGAGCTGGAGGCCCAGCGCCGCACGCTGCGCGAGAGCGCCTGACACGTGCAGACGGGTGCGGGTGCACCCGCACGCCGTCGTGCGGGAGCGACCCGGTCCGTGGGCCGCGCGGTCGTTCGTCCTCGCCGGCGCGGCGGGTGCCGGACGTCAGCGGAGCTGGACGAGCCCCGTGCCGTCGTCGTCGACCTTGGTGTCCGTCACCGCGGTGACCGTCATCGACCGCAGCCGCAGGCTGCCGCCGTAGTAGGACAGGAACGCCGTGTCGGTCGCGTCACGGCCCGTCGCGATGCGCAGCAGCGTGCCGCGGGGCGCGAGGCGGGTCGCGTCGACGACGTGCCACGCACCCTCGACGTACGCCTCGGCGACCGCGTGGAAGTCCATCGGCTTGAGTCCCGGCGCGTACGTCGACGCGAGCCGCGCCGGGACGTCGCACGCCCGCAGGAGCGCGACGACCAGGTGCGCGAAGTCCCGGCACACGCCGCGCCGCTTGAGCAGCGTGTCGGTCGCCCCGTCGGTCGGCAGGCTCGATCCCGACAGGTACGTGACGTGCGTGCTGACCCACGCGACGACGGCGTCGAGCAGGTCGGCGCCCGACAGACCGCGGAACTGGTCGCGCGCGAACGCCAGCAGCCGGTCGGAGTCGGCGTAGCGGCTGGGCCGGCGGTACTCGACGAGGTCGACGTCCTCGACGGGCGCCGGCTCGGCCTGCCCCGTGACGGTCGCCTGGTAGTCGATGACGACACGCCCCGCCGGCACCAGGATCCGGTGCATCCGACCGCCGTGCGGGGTCTTGATCTCGAGCGTGTCGAGCGGGTCGTCGTCGGTGCGTGCGAGCAGCAGCTCCGTGCGTTCGTACGGCCCCTCGGCGACGGCCACGGACAGCAGCAGCTCGAGCGGTGCGTGCACGTCGAGCGAGAGGTGGGCGGCCACGGAGCGCAGCACGGGGGACGCATCCTTCCCCGGCCAGGACGGGCCGGACGACGGGTGGTGACAGAGGGTGTCGAGGAGTCGACGACGTCGTCCGGGGATGGCGTCGGGGGTCGCCGACGGCGGGCCCGGACGAGGGCACGGCGGAGCAGGGGGTGGGGCGGGGAACACCCCCGCGATGCGCGGGAGTGAGGTAAGTGTGAGGCTCACGGGGCAGTTCGTCCAGCCCCCGTGTCAGACGGGATATCACCCCAGGTCAGCGGGCTGTTCGGGGTGTCTCGGATGCATCGGGGCGCACATCGCGCGGCCCTGCGGGCGGCTCTCGGGCGGGGACTCAGGCCGCGCGTGCGGGACGCGCGTCCTCGCCGCCCCGCGCGCGCTTCTCGCGGAGCAGGACGAACGGCAGCAGGAAGGTCGCGAGCGCGGTCACGAGCCACACCACGAGGGTCGCCAGCACCCACGTCGCGACGCCCTCGATGCGCAGACCGTCCGTCAGCAGGTGCGCCAGCAGCAGCGCGACGAACGTCGACACCAGGCCGATCCCACCGAGGAACGCGGGCGCGTACCGGTGCGTGAGCTTGAAGATGAACGGTGCCAGCACCGACTGCGCCACCGCGAACACCAGCACCGCGACGACGAACCCGGACGCGGACAGCGTGAACCCGTCGAGCAGGGCCGCTGCCGCGAGCAGCCCGAGCACGGCGGAGACGAGGAAGATCAGCGTGCGCAGCAGCAGCCGGACCATGAGCCGACCGTAGGCCCGTCGACCGTGCCCGGCGACCGGGACGAAGACGCGGCCCGGCCTCCGAGCAGTGCCACGTCCGCGTGGATCTGAGCCAGGACGTCCGCGAACGAGGGCGGCTCGTCCGTGCGGCGAGGTTGCTGCGCCGGTTCGGGGAACGGCACAGCGGTTCACTGCTACCAGAGCGAGGCGCGCGCGTCCTCGACGAGGATGTACATGCGGGCGGTGCCCTCGACGCTGGTGAAGCCGTGCCGGGCGTAGAAGCCGGCGGCGGCCTCGTCGATCGGGTCGACCACGATGATCCGTCCACCGGCAAGGTCCGCGGCCTCGCAGATGTTCTCGAGCGCGTCGATCAGCAGGTCTCGCCCGAGACCCTGTCCCTGTGCCGCGGACGCGACGGCGAGCTTCGCGAGCATGAACCCGGGCACGCGTGAGACGGCGCCGCGCACGCGCGACGACAGTGCATGCTCATCGCGGCGGATCTCCGTCGGGCAGATGGCGTAGTAACCAGCGAGCGTCTCGTCGTCGGTGCGCCGCAGCACCGTGGTCCTGACGGTCCCGGCCTTCTGCATGCGCTTCGCGGAGTCGTGCAGCCAGTCGTCGAGCGCAGGGTTGCCACACGTGAACGACTCGACGGGGTCCGACTCGTCGAGTGCGGACGCGATGTACTCGGGTGTGCTCACTCGTGCGTGAGGCGGCGCGTGCGGGCGGCGGCGTCCGCCAGGGCCGGGATGCGACGGGGCGCCTCGTCGAGCGCGGCGAGCATCCGGTCGAACTGCGCCTCGGGCATGAGGGTCACGTCCGCGCGGGCAAGGACGCGAGACGCCTCGGTGCGGGCGGACCGGACCACGAACGCGGACACGCTCTCGTGCGTGACAGCAGCAGCACGCGTCAGGAGCGCGTCCGTCTCCTCGTCGATGCGCTGCTCCATGCGTCGGGTCTTCGTCGCCATGGCGTCACTGTACGGCTGGTGTCCGTACAACACCAGGGTGGCGTCGGTGGGGGTGCGGTCACAGGGTGGGCGCCCGGGTCCGCCAGCAGCCTGCACGCAGACGGGCCGCTGACCTTTATCCACAGGTCAGCGGCCCTCGTGTGCTCCCCCGACTGGACTCGAACCAGTAACCCTTCGATTAACAGTCGAATGCTCTGCCAATTGAGCTACGGGGGATCGTGCGGGAAGAACCCTAGCAGGCCCGCGGGGGTGTCTCGGACACAGGTGCGGGGGTCGGACGGGTGGACGTGGGGCACGTCACGGTGCGAGTCCTGCCTCCGCGCGCACGTGGGCCTCGGCGGCGGCGACGAGCCGGGCGACCTGCGGGTCCCGCAGGTCCACGGTGCCGTCGCCGACGACCTGGGTGAACAGGTCGCCGTGCTCGTCGCGCCGCAGCGCGACGCGGACGGGGGTCCGGGCCCCGGGGACCTCGACGTGCTCGACGTGGACGATGGACTGCTGCACGCGCTCGCGGAACGACTGGGTCAGGTCCCACGCGTCGACGTCGGGGGCGAGGACCAGCGCGGTCCGGGCGCCGCTGACCCAGTGCACGGTGAGCGTCGCGGACGTGGCGTCCAGCGAGCCGCGGTCGACGTCCGCCCACGGGATGCGCGCGGTCGGCCCGTCGCCGACGAGGTGCAGTGCGCGTCTCGTCGTGACGGCCCACCGGCCGTCGGCCAGCGGAGCCGAGGCGAGGATCGTGTCGTCACGCAGGTCGAGCGCGCGTCGTTGCGGGTCGGGCAGCCGTCGTCGACGGGAGAACAGGGCCACGGCACCACGGTAGCGCCGCGGGGTGCGTGGCAGGTCAGCGGGGGGTGGACCGTCGCAGCCAGACCCACGCCACCAGCGCGCACACCGCGCCGTTGAGGAGCCCGACGACCACGTCGCTGAGCGAGTGCATGCCGCGGTACGTGCGCCCGACCCCGACCGCGACGGGCACGAGCGCGCACAGGACGGTGACGGCCAGGCGCAGCGCCGGGTGGCGGATGCGCTGCGCCATGAGCGCGAGCGTGAGGTAGAACGCGGCCGCCGCGCCGGTGTGCCCGCTGGGGAAGCTCGACGTCGGCGGGGCGTGGTCCAGGTGCTCGACGTCGGGGCGTCCGCGTCCGACGACGAGCGCGGACGACAGGAAGATCGCCGCCTGCACGGCGACCGCGATCCCGGGCGTGACGGCGTACCACCACTGTCGTGTGCGCCACCACGCGGCAGCGATCCCCACGACGCACGCACCGATGAGGAACTCGGTCTGGCCGATGGCCGACAGCACCGACGTCACGGCGTCGAGCGCGGGCGTGCGCCGCGCGGCCAGCCACTCGTTGACGCCGCGCTCGCCGGGCAGCCCGTCGAGCGGGCCGGTGATCAGCAGCCCGAGGCCGACGACGACGAGCCACAGGACCGCCGCCGGCGCCAGCACGCGCCGCACGACGTCATGGCGCACCTGCGGTGCGGTCGGGGTGCTGGTGTCGAGCTCCCAGCGGTGCAGGAAGGTGTGCACGCGTCCTCCGGGTCAGGGTGTGGGCTCGGCGCGGCTCAGCGCGCCAAACGGGTGGGGCCGGGCGGCAGGTCGGGGTCGGGCCGTGCGGGTCGGCCGCGGTACCCGATGGACGACGCGCCCGCGATCGCGGCGCCCAGCAGCACGCCCGCGACGACGTCGGACGGGTGGTGCACGCCCAGCAGGACGCGGTCCGCGGCGGTCGCGGCGACGACGAGCGTCGCGACGGCCGGGACGACGACGCGACCGGTGCGCCCGAGCAGGGGCCACACCAGCGCCGTGAGCGTCACCGCGACGACGGTCGCGTTGGTGGTGTGCCCCGAGGGGAAGCTCGACCCCGGGGCGTGCGCGACCGCGTCCTCGACGACGGGCCGGGCACGGCGCACCAGGCCCTTGGCGGCGAGCTGCAGCACCCACCCGGCGGCGACGGTGGCACCCGCCCACAGCGCGCGACGGGCCAGTCCGTGCCGCCGCCACGCCCACACGCACACGGCGGGCACGACGACCAGGTTGACCCAGCGGGCCTGGAGGACCTCCTGCCAGACCACGAGCACGGTGCGCAGGCCGTCGGAGCCGCGCGTGACGTCCGTCGCCGCGCGCACGACGTCCGCGTCGAGCCGTGCGAGCCCGCCCGAGCCGCCGCGCACGGCGACCGCGAGGACGACGACGGGCAGCACGGTGGCAGCACCGAACGCGACCGCGCGCAGCACCACCCGCAGGGGCGTGGCGGCGGGCATGGCGTGAGGCTAGGGGTGCCGGACCCCGTCCGCACGACGAGCCGCGCAGCGTGCGGCCGGCGACGCACCGGCGCCGACCGGGAGCATCGGACTCATCGTCCGTCGGTCGGGTGCGTCACTCGCGCGCGAGGATGGCCCACAGGACGAGGTCGTGGACGTGCTTGGCCTTGTCCTGGCCCCGGAAGTCGGCGACGTGCACGGTCCCGCCCACGTCGATCGCGACGGACGAGCTCGAGAAGAACTTCCCTGTCCACGCCTTGTCCGACACGATCGACACGGACCGGATCTGCCCGTACGGCACCGACGTGAGCGCGACCTGCTTGCCGACGAAGCTGTTGTCCTGGAAGACCACGCGCCGGTCGGTCAGCCCGACGAACCCGGTGCCCGTGCCGACGCAGTCGTACACCGCGTACACCTGCTCGCCGTCGAGCAGACCGCTGCGCACCTTCTCGAGCTGGTCGCGCTTGTCGTGGGGGACCTCGGCCACCGGAACCTCCTCGTCACGGCCCGGACCGTGCGGCCCGGACCTGTCCGTCCGTGGGGCAGGTGGGGCTTGAACCCACGACCGACGGATTATGAGTCCGCTGCTCTGACCGACTGAGCTACTGCCCCGCGCTGCTCTGACCTCGGATGATCGGCTCTGACCTGCCGGATCACTCTGTGAAGCTGGCCAGACGGTTCACGCGTGCCGAATCAAACGATGCATCAGATCGGCCGCCGGAGATGCTGAGGTCTCGGTTCAGCGGTCGTCGGCGTATCAGGTTTGTATCACGCACCGCGGGCGGCGTCGCACGCAACGCTCCAAGTCGGTGCGGCGAACTTGGCCAGTGAGTCACCCCGGCGGATCCGGAGACCGTGCGCGCTTGGATCCGGCGCGGCGAAGGTCGACCTCGGCGAACGCCCCGGTGTCACGAGTGACGCCCAGGCGGACATCAAGCGGTTGGAGAGGGAGAACGCTGAACTGAGGCGGGCGAACGAGATCGCGGATTCGGTGCTACGCGGGCACCCCGAGGATGCAGGACGCGACGCGCTGGGCGAGCGGCTCGGAGATGCTCAGTCGAGCCATCGACTTCTCGACCGCCAGGAGGTCCAGCGGTTCACGATCGAGGTTCGGCTCGATGTCCGCCAGGCGGCTGTAAGGGCTCCGTCGTCGCTCGATCCGCGCCTCCAGCCGCGCCGGCTTCACGAGTGTGAGCCACGTCTCGGCGGCCTGATGCAGATCCACCGTTCCGGCCTCGAACTCTCCGCGAGCCACGGCGGCCACGATCTCCCACCGCTCCGCCTCGTCGGTACGCCCGCCGCGGCGCGCCGCCTCGGCCCAGCGTCGGGTCATTCGCTGCATCTGCTCGAGTGCCCGCTGGTGCCGGCGAGGAAGCAACTCGACTTCGATCTCCTCCGCGCGCAGGAGGAAGCGGGCAAGGAGGTTCTCGCAGCGGTCGTCGAACGACGCACTGGGTGGGTCCTCGACCAGGAGCTCACGCAGGCGCCCGGCCACGCGGTCCAAACCGACGACGGCGTCGCGGCGACCGTCTTCCAGCAGGAGCCATCGCGGCGCGCCGGATGCTGCGCCACGGACCGCGAAGAACGTCCACGCGGTCCGGGTCCGCACGGGACTGATGCGTGCCAGGACTCGGTGGCGTGCGTCGCGGTGAGCCTCGTACGTCTCGGCGGGGATCAGCGCGGTCGGTCCGGAGACCAGGGCGCGGACCGGTTCCAGGGCGTCCTGCAGGCCGTCCCACTGGCCGCGCGCCGCGGCCGCCAGACTCACGAAGTCCTCGGGAGTCACGACCGTCCCAGGTGTCGACGGGATCGGCAGGTTGGACCCGAGCAGCGCCGCGCTCTCCTCGTTGCGAGCCGCCAGCAGGTCGTCGGCGCGGGTGGCGAAGGACGGCGAGTCCGCCGGCCAGAACACCTCGATGCGGTCGTGGGGGCTGTCCATGCGATCGACCCGACCGACCCGTTGCTCAGCCACGCGCAACGTCGTGGGCATGTCGAACTGCACCACCGCAGAGCCGCCCTGGAGGTTGATCCCCTCGTTCATCGCGTCGGAGCAGAGCGCGATTCCGCGTGTCTGCGAGTCCACGGCGAAGATCCGCCGTACCTCCTCGCGCTCCTTCCTGGCGCCGCCAGTCGCCACGACCACCGGTGCCCCGACCTGCGGCGTCAGCGACTTGATGACAGCCAACGTGATCGGGTGGTGGTCGAAGGCGAGGACCCGCTCGTGTCGGCGCGCGAGGTCGGCGACGAACGCTGCCTTGGTCCGCTCACGACGGTCGCCGAGGTCGAGGGCGAGACGTTCCAGGACGCGGTACCGGTCTGCCTCCTCCTCGCACGCGTCGCGCCATGCCGCGGCGTCGGAGAGCCACGCGGGGAGCTCGCAGGCGAGATCGATGCGCGGAGGCCCAGCCTCCTGTGCCGCCTTCAGGCTGGCGTACATGTCGCCGGTCGGCTGAGGCTTGGCCAGACCGCTGATCCCCAGTCGTCGCACGGCCTCGTCGGTGCCGACGACGTGCTCGAGCAGCGCGGCCTGCGACGAGCGCATCGCGGCCCGCACCTGGTGGGCGGCCAGTCCCCGCGCAGCGCCGACCCTGGTGTCGAGCCACTGTTGATCGGTGTACTCCCGGCGCAGCCACTCGGGCAGGGTGATCGTCCGCCCGATGCGCGCGATCCCGGTGAGCTGGGCGGCAACGTCCCGAGTCTCGTCGGCGATGCGGCGTTCACGCTCCGTCTCCCCGGTCGGGTAGGTCCGAGTGACGTGCTTGGGGTACCGGCAGACGCGGCCGGTCGCGGGATGCACATACGCGGACGGATCCGCGTCGACGAGCTCGTTCAGCATGGTCTTGGTACGCCGCACCGTGAAGCGTTGGATCTCGGCTCGAAGTAGCGCCTGCTCGTCGGACGTGAGCTTCCACTCGGTGTGTCGGCGGTTGAGGCGGTCGAGGATCGACAGCGTCGCATCCTCAAAGTTGTCCGCGCCGAGCTGGTCGACGAGCGACAGCAGGTCCTGCGCGCTGCGGTTGATCGGTGTCGCCGTGAACATCAGCACGTGGTCGGCGGCAGTAGCACGGACCTGAACGGAGCGGTTCGAGCCCCGGGCCAGGAAGTTGTGGGCCTCGTCGATCGCAAGGATCTGCGCGGCCGCGACCGCGCCTTCCTCGACGCGGGGGCCCTGCTTCGACGCCCGGCTGAGCTTGCCGTGCGAGACGGTATTGAGCGTCAGGCCGCAGGACACCGCCTCGCGTCGCCACTGTTCTTCGACAGCAGGAGGGCAGACGAGCACGGTCAGGTCACCCCGGACGCGTCCCGTGCTCCACAGACGGTCCCGAACGGCGCGCGTGAGGTGCGCGCCCATGCGCGTCTTGCCGGACCCGGTGGCATCCGCCACCAGCACGCTCCCGACGTTCTCCACGACCCACAGCGCTTCGGAGATCCCCGCGATCTGTGACGGCCACAGCCGGGAGAGGCCGGCGGTCTCGCCGAGGTACCCGGCCGCCCACTGCCCTTCGAGCAGGTCCGCGCACGCACGGGCGAGGGCCTCCTGCCACGAGACGAACTGCAGCATGTCCCGCAGCAGCGCACGGAGTTCCTCGCCCCACGGCTGTCCGACCGACCAGTAGTTCTCCGCCGCCTTCCGCACACGGTCGTAACCTTCCCGGTCCGACGAGCGCGTGTAGCGGACATTGGCCTCGAACTGCGTGCTCAGGCCGGCCTCGGTGAAGTTGCTGGACCCGATCGTCGCCGCCCGATCGCCGACGTAGATCTTGGCGTGCAGGCGAGTGCGACCAGGCACGAACCGCACCTCGAACCAGCCTTGGTCGAGCGCCTCGATCGTCTGCACGATCTTGGCCGACAGAAGCAGGGAGACGCCGTGCTGCTCGATCCAGTACGAGCGGACGTCTTCCGTGAACGCTGCAGATGCTGACCCGAAGGCGACCCGCTCCGTCGCGAACGGCTCCGTGCCGAGCAGCACGCGCACCGAGCCATGGTCAGCCCTGTGCGCCGCCGCCGCGACCAGCTCGATGAGCTTGGTGATCGAGGCGAAGCCCGCCAGGACCAGCGGCGCGCGAGACGAGACGAGGTCTTCCCACACGACGTCGCGGACGTGAGCGCCGGCGTGGTTCACGGGGAGCAACGCGGGGTCCGGCCAGGTGAGATGTCCGAGCTGCAGGCTGAGGTGAGGCTCGGGAGTCGACGAGAAGAGATCCGGCATACCGGGGTCGGGACGGCCGCGTCCGTGCCTGACCATGCGTTCCTCCAGCGACGAGTGGTGCCCGCACGCTAGAACAGGCCACTGACATGCGTGTTCATCGAACGGAGCCGCGAGGCGCCGGAGTCAACGGTGGCGGGAGGCTCGGCGCCGAGGGCGACGATCGTCGCGGCGAGGTCGGTGACCTGGGCGAGCAACGCCGCTGGCTCGACGTCGAGGTCGAGGGCGTGCTGGTGGATCTCGACCCTCGAGCCGACGACCCGGTGACGCGCCTCGGGTTCGTTGCCCTTCGCGTACACCAGGTGGCCGCGCGCGAGCCCGCGGACGGTGCAGTAGGCAAGTATCTGGTACAGGTCCGCGTTCGGGTACCCGCTCGGCTTCTCCGCCTTGTACTTCGCGTCGACGACGGCCGTCGGCCGACGCGAACCCGGGCCGTACCAGACGAGGTCCGGCTTCATCGAGACCGACGCTGCCTCGTCGAGGTGCCACCGGTCCTGCGCGCGGCAGCGGCCGCCGTGGGCGGTGAGCGCGGCACCGAGCGCCTCGGTCAGGAAGTCCTCGAAGAGCTTGGCCATGTCGAGCATGAAGCCGTCGATGCGGACGAGCCCGGCCTCCTGCTCGACGGAGCTCCCGCGCAGGACCAGCTCGCCGAGGCCGAGGGCGACCTGGTACCGCGCGTTGAGTCGCGACCGCGACCAGGCCGGCAGCATGGTCCCGCTCGGCAGTGCACTGACGTCCGCGAACGCGCGAGCGAGGTGTCGCAGCGTCCGACGCGTGCCGACCGGCAACCCGTCGAGACGGAGGAGCCGGTGGGTGGCCGCACGCAGGATCTGGTTCTCGGGGATGTCGACGTCGAAGTCGTCGTAGCGGATCTCGAGCGGCAGGGGCAGCCTGTGGTGACGGGTGAGCTGGTCGGTGGTGCGGATGCGGCCACGGAGTACCGGTGAGGCGACTTCCTCGACGCGGTAGCCTTGCAGCAGGCCCTGGGCGGTTGCCTTCTCCGCCTGGCGCGCGAAGGCCGATGCGACGGCCGTGAGCAGGTCGGAGTTCTCGTCGAGCTCGACGTCCTCGTCGCGCCAGAGGGCCCCGTCCCGGGCGTAGCCGACGAGGAAGAGCAGCCGGCGGATGTCGACCTTCGGGCGGACCCGCAAGTCGACCCCGGCGACGCGCGCGACCCCGACCTTCGCGGCCGGCCCGACGACCCACCACCCGGACGCGACCGCGGGGACCGCCGTGACGAGTCCGCTGGCGCGCAGGGCGAGGCCGGTCTGGTCATCGAGTCGCACTTCGACGGACGGTCCGTTCTCGACCAGCTCGACGGCGGTCATGGGGCGGGGCTATCCGCCGGGGCCTCGGTGCCGTCGGAAGGCTGGTGCGCGTCGGACGCCGAGCTCGCCGTCCGAGCAATCCGCGCTCGGATCGTCGTCAGCGAGTAGTGCGCCTCGACGTCGATGCCCTCACCGAAGTGATGCTCCTCGAGGAGCGGCAGGATCGACGTCTCCCAGACGGTCTCCAGCCCGCCGTCGCGGTACACCTCGTCTCGCATGAAGTACGACGGGCCGATGCGGAAGTCCTGGTCCTGGATCAGGTCGTTGAGGTGGTCGAGTACGTCGGCCGTGGTGTGCGGCAGCCCGCGGCGGTCGAGCCACCGGCGCAGCATGCTGCGAGTCGGCTCGACGCCAGGGTGTAGCGCCTTGAACGCAAACCGGCGGCGCATCGCCGCGTCCACCAGCGCGATCGAGCGGTCGGCGGTGTTCATCGTGCCGATGATGAAGACGTTCGACGGCATGGTGAACCCCGCCTCGTCACCCGTGCTGTACAGCAGGTCGATGGCGCGGTCGCGGTACTCCAGCAGGAAGTAGAGCTCGCCGAACACCTTGGCGAGGTTGGCGCGGTTGATCTCGTCGACGATCAAGACGTACGGCGTCGACGGGTTCTCGCGTGCGGCGTCGACCAGCCGGCGGAACGGGCCGGGCGTGAGCGCGAAGCCCACCGTCGCCGAGCCGTCCTTGGGCGCCACGGGCCGGTAGCCCTCGAAGAAGTCCTCGTACGAGTACGCGGGGTGGAACTGCACGAGCTTCACCGCCGACTCGTCGGTCAGGTGCTGGGCGATGGCCTGTGCCAGGTACGTCTTGCCCGTGCCGGGCGGGCCGTAGAACACGATCTGCCGACGGTCGCGGAGCAGGTCGATCACCGACTGCACCCACCCTCCGTCGACGAGCAGCCCGTCGGCGAGCTCGTCCGTGGCAGCGCGCAGGACGAGCGCGACCGGTGCGGTCTTCGCCGCCTTGGTGGCCTCGGCCGCGTCCTGCGCGACCAGTCCGGCAAGTGCGGCGAGCTCGCTGGTGAGGTCGACGACCGTGTGCTGGCTGGACAGCTTCGGCTTGAGCCCCGCGGGCAGGTCGGTCAGGTCGATCGGGTGGGCAGCGTTACGCCACTCGACGCTCCGGCGCAGGTTCGACCGGTCGTCGGACGACCGCACCGACGTGACATCACCTGTGACGTCCCCGAGATAGAAGCTGCCGCCGTCGTTGGCCAGCACCAAGTCGCCAGCCTGGATGCGGTTGATGAACAGGTCGAGCTCGGCGACCTTCTCGTTGCGGGTGTTGTAGGACTTCTGCGCGTAGTCCTCCTCGACGACGGCGACGATGTCCGGGCGGCTCAGCGGCAGCGCGAGCGAACGGATCTGGCTCGCGGCGACCGAGATGGAACCACGCTCGAGCCACGTCGGGACGAGGTTCTTGCCGTTGACGTTGTTGCCCCGCACGAGCCAGGCGCGACGGGTCACCGGCTCAGCCGACTCGGCGAGCAGCTCCCGCAGGTCGTAGCTCGTCAGCCGCGCGGCCTGGCTGGCGCGCCCGGAGTCGTCGAAGTCCACACCCTCGGTGCGCAGCAGATCGCGGGGGTCGTCGGTGCGCTCGGGGTCGCTCCATCGGAAGCCGTCCGAGACCAGACCGTCGGAGGTCAGCACCCGGTACGCGGCCGGGTGGTCGGTCTGCGAGATCCAGCCGCCGACGTTCTGGTTCGCCAGCCCTGTGAGCTGCGCCAGGTCGCCGTACGACGTCCACAGGCCGGCCTCGACCAGGTCCAGGGCTGCGCGCAGCGTCTCGGACTTGGCGTCGGCCTCCTTTCCCGCCTGCGCACGACGACGTGCACGCTGGACCGCGGCGTACTCCCGGCGGAGCGTCACCATGAGTTCGTCGTCGGAGGCCCCCGCGTCCAGGGCGGTGCGCCCCGCGTCCGTCAGGGCCCAGCCACCCTCCTGCGCGACCCAGCCGATCGCGCGTGCGCCGCTGACCTCGAAGCGCACACCGGTCTCGAACCGGCGCGTTCCGGAGTCGTTGGTGCTGAGCTCGTACTCGGTCAGCGGCAGCGTCTCGGCCAGGCGCTGCAGGGCGACGGCCGGCCGAAGCGGCTCCGCCGCGTCCCGCAGCAATCGGAACGTCGTCCCGACGAGCAGCGAGAGACGAATCGACTCGCGCGGAGTTCCCTCGGACATGGTGACGAAGCCTCCGCTAGTGGTCGTGGCGCGGGCCGTGGCCGGCGGGCGGGTCGAGCGGGCTGGCGTACACGGTGCCGGCGGCCGCGGCGGCGGTCATCGCGTCGTACGTCTCCAGGATCAGGCGCTTGGTGCGGAACTCGCCGTGATCGCGCTCCTCGTACTTGCGCACGACGAAGAACGAGTCCATGACGTGCTCGACCTCGTCGCGGGCGAGGCCGTAGAGCAGGAACATCGCGGCGTCGAGCTCGGTGCGGAGCTGCTCGCGGCGCTCCGGTCGCCAGCGGAACGGCGGAGCGAACGCGCCCGTCGCCTCTCTCGCGTACGCACTGACCGAGTGCGACGTATGCGTCAGTTCCAACACACGCGACTCGATCCACGACGACACCTCGGCTTCACACACGCCCGACAGCGGTGCCGCGAACGTGTGAGGGGCGGGAAGCGCGAACTGGGTCACGATGCCGTAGGTCATGTGCGTCCCGCTGAGCTTCTGGCGTGACACGTAGTCGTGCACGAAGGAACTCGTCGCGGCTTGAAGGAGCGGCGCGTTCGACGGGTCGCCGAAGAATGCCAGCGGAAACACATGACCAACGGCCGAGCGGGGGAGGACGCTCGGGACGAAGGTCCGCTCGTTGCTGGAGTAGGTGATGTCGCGCCAGCCGAGGAACCAGTCGCGGTCCCAGCGTTCGGCGATGGCGGTCTCGACGTCCTTCTCGGCGACCCAGTAGCGGGCGAGCGGTTCGAGGTCGGGGTCGTCGTGCTGCGAGTCGGTCAGGCGCGGGAGGGTGCCCTTGTTGAGCTGGGCTTGGGTTGCGTCGGCGTACGTCGAGTACCGGTGGTCGTAGTGCGAGAGCATCTTCGCCTCGTAGAGCGGCAGCCACCGCTGCGCACCGAGCGCCCACGCCCACCCGTCGAACTCGGCGCCGCGATCGCGCAGTTCGTCGGCGGTCTCGAACAGCCCCGAGTCGTTGGCCATGTCGAAGAGCCTGGTGAACCGTAGTCCCCACGGGTTCTCGCCGGTCGCGTCGTTGACGAGCACGGGGTGCCGCCGGTAGATGCCGAGCGTGATCTCCGCATCGCGTCGAGTGCGGAACATGGGCAGCGTGCCAGTGTTGGGGTTAAGCGCGATGAGTTCGGAAGCTGAGAGTCGGTACCGATTCGCCAACACGTCCGAGATGGACCGCGCGTATGCGGCAATCGATGAGTCCGCGATCTGCGCCCCGCCCGAGATCGATGTGAGGGCGAAGTGAAACTTGTTCGTCACTGTCGGAAACGTCTTCTCTTCGTTCTCGAAGTCGTAGAAGGCGACAAGCCGTGCGCTCGAGACCGTGTCGGCGAAGAACGCGGAGGTCGTCGCGTCCGTTGCCAGGCCGGTCGGGGTGATGATTCCCATCCGCCCGTCGTGGGCGATCGACGATCGGAACAGCTCGGCGAACACGCTGTAGGTGTTCACGTCTCCCACGCCGCACAGCGGGTACCGGCCCGACTTGCGCAGGTAGTGGCTCAGCCCCTCCGCGACGCGACTCGCGGCAGCCCACTCGTCGGCGAGACCGGGGTTGCTTGCGGTCAACGCCGCGATCCTGCGCTTGCGCGCGGCGGCGTTCGCGGCCCCAGCGATCGCGGCGTCGCGCTGCGCGAAGAACTCCTGCTCCTGCAGCTTGATCCGCTCCCACGGTGGGTTGCCGATCATGGCGGTGAATCCGCCGGTCCAGCCGTGGTCGCCCGTGGGGGTGGTGGTGTCGAAGATGTCGGGGAACTCGAGGTGCCAGTGGAAGAACTGGTGCTGGGCGGCCAGGCGTTGGACGGTGCGCACGAGGTCGTCGGGTGCGGTGCCGTCGCGCAGCGAGTCGAGGACGCCGGTGGTGATGGTGGTGGCGCCGGGGGTCTTGGGTTGGACGAACGCGGCGCACCAGGCGTCGGCGTGCAGGCGTTCGCGGGCGACGTCCGGGGAGGCCTGGAACTGGGCGTAGGCGCGTTGGGCGGCGTGGACCTCGCGCAGGCGCGGCGTCCCGGTGGCGGGGGCGACGGCCGTCGAGAGGCGGCCGCGCAGGTCGATGGTGCTGGTGCCGACATCGACCAGGTCGAACAGGGAGCCGGTGTCCGTGGGAGCCTCGCGCTCGGTCTTGTTGCGCCTCTTCAGGGCGGTCGTGAATGTCTTGTCGTCGCCGGCCAGCGCGGTGAACGCGTCGTCGGGGATGCCGTTCGCGAGCAGCGCGGGCGTGGTGCCGAGCAGGGCGTTGCCGACCTTGACGTGCGCGTCGAGGAACGACAGCGGCCGCCCGGCCTGCATGGACTCCAGCCACAGGGAGACCTTCGCGAGCTCGGCGGCCAGGGGGTTGAGGTCGACGCCGTAGATGCAGGAGCCGACCACGTCGTAGAGGGCGTCCTGCAGGCGGGAGGGGGTCGGGTCGATCTCGCCGGAGCGGACCACGGCCAGGCGCTCGGCGATGCGCCGGGCCGCGGCGACCAGGAAGTGCCCGGAGCCGCACGCCGGGTCGCACACGCTCATCGCGAGCAGCGCCGCCTCGGGGTCGGCCGCACGTTCGGCCTCGTCGAGCAGCGGGGTCAGGGTCTCGTCGAGCACGAGGTCGATCAGTGAGGACGGCGTGTAGTACGAGCCGGTGGTCTTGCGGTCGTTGCCGGCCAGGTTCTCCAGGGTGAACGTCTGCTCGACACGGTCGTAGCGGGGCACGAGCTCGAGCAAGGACTCGTAGATGGAGCCGAGCTCCTCCGCGCCGAGGTTCCTGTAGTCGACCGTGCGCAGCGGCTGCCCCTTGGGGCGGACCGTCGACAGGTGCCGCACGGCCGACAGCAGGGCGTCGTTGGGCAGCTCGGCGTCGGCGAACAGCTCGGTGCCGTCGTCGTCGAACAGACCACCCAGGCCGGGCAGGGCGAGCTCGAGGCAGCCGTCGTCCTGCCCGAGGCGGGTCAGGACCAGGCGCTGCGCCTGCCACAGGTCGCCGTGCCGGGTGCCGAGGCGCTTGAGCGCGAGCCGGCGCAGCCGGGCCGTGGAGAAGTACTCCCGGTACCGGGCTTGGGCGATGGGGTTCGCGTCGGTCGGGTGCAGGGCCTGGCGGTCCTCGGCGACGAACAGGAACAGTAGCCGGTAGACCAGCCGCAGCAGGGCCTGGTGGTAGTCGGCCAGGTGCAGCGAGTCGTCGGCCAACCGCTCGCGCAGGCCGGTGTTCTGCGGCGCCCGCAAGAACCCCGTGCCCAGGTCCGCGATCGCCCGCTGGACCCCGTCGGACAGCAACGACAGCGCCCGCGCACCCGACACGATCGCCGTCGAACGCCACCGCTCCAGCCAGCAGTCGCTCGGCCCCGCGCCCTCGGTGAGCACCTCGACCCGGGACTGATGCAGCAGCAAGAACAGCACCACGAAATCGGCGAACAGCTCCCCGGTGAAGATCGCCTCCAGGTCGAACTCCACGAACGACTGCGCCGACAGCGACGTCGAGTCACGCAGCAGCCGCAGCACCCGGCCGTTGGACACCACCGCCCACAGATGCTCGTCGGAGCGGTTCAACAGCTCCTGCACCATCGCGTGCGGCGCCCGCTCGGCCGCGCCCGGCACACCCTTCGTCCGGTGGTCCAGGTCGACACCCCAACCCAACAGGTGCATGGGCACCGCGCCCCAGGCATGCGACACCGGGAAGGCCTTGCCCGCCGCGCTGATCCCGCCCGCGGGCGTGGCCTGCAGGCGCCCGTAGCCGAGCTCACGGAACACCACCTGCAACCACCGCTCGCGGGTCAGCCCGACGGCTGGGTCGCCCTGCGGCAGGCGGGCCAGCGCGTCCTGGAACGACGGCCACACTCCGACCAGATACGCCCACGCCCGGTTCGCCGCCTCACGCGGCGACTCCCCGGCCGCCAGGTGGTACTCCCGACCCGAGAACCCACCCAGGTCACCATCACCCGCCGCCACCCGCGACAACAGATCCGACGGCAACAACGCCCCCACAGACCGCACCGCGGTCAGGTCCCCGGCCATCAACGGCTCCCCACGACCGGCAGGTACAGGTAGACGCCGAGTACGTCGACCGGTGTCTGCGCACGCACGCGCAGGCCCTGGCGACCCGCGCCGGCCCCGGCTCGGACCCGGCGGTGGCTCTCCAAGAGCTGCTCGGCGCGCTCCTGCGCGCGGGCGTCCAGCGTGGCGCCGAGCGCACTGACCCTGGTCAGTGCAGCCGAGACGAGATCGCGTGCCTGGTCGGAGGGCACGTTCGCCTCGGCGGGCGCGGCCAGCAGGTCGGCGACCTCCTGCGGGCTGAGGAGCTGCGGGCTGTCCGGTTGCCCGCGGAAGGCGATCACCTCGCAGTCCTCGGCGATCAGGGTGCGCGGGCCGTCGGCCGTCGGGAGGTCGAGGTGGAACCGGTAGCGCAGCAGCAGTGCGGTGGTCCGCGCGTCGACGTGGCTCGTGCGGACGACCCCCGCGCGGCGAGCAGGTGCTCGGCGGCTCGTCGTCGCCGGGTCGAGCGCGGTGTCGAGGACGTACCGGGCGACGGCCTCGACGCTCGGGTCCGTGCGCGTCAGCAGGGCGTGCCGCCGAGGGACAGGCAGGTGCCGGTGGAACGGCAGCGGCGACGCGTAGCCCGCGGGGAGCGCGTCGCGCAGACCGGGCGCCAGGGTGTCGGTCACGGCCTCGAACCCGTCGGCGGCCGGGCTCACCGACGCGCCGAGGGCGCGCAGCGACTCCTCGACGAACGGCTCGATCTGCCCGTGGGAGCCGAGTGCCGCGCGCACCTCGGCGACCTCCTGCGCGACCTCGTCGGGGTGGATGGTTCCCTGTGCGTACTTGGTCCGCGACGCCTTCTCGGTCTCTGCCGCCGAGCGCCACTCCACCTCGAGGCGCCGGTCCGCCTCCGCCAGCCCCAGGTCGAGCTCGAGCTGCTCGTGGTCGACCCCGCGCAGCACCAGGCCCTCCATGAGGGCCTCCAGGAGCGAGTCCGACTGGCTCGGGACCGGTACGGAGACGCCGGTGGCCTTGCTGATGGCCTGGTGGCGGCGGATCAGGATGTCGAGCACCAGGCCGTCGATGCTGTTGTCCTTGCCGTAGATCGTGACTGCCCGCACCGTCGGCGCGGTCTGTCCGAAGCGGTCGACGCGGCCCTCGCGCTGCTCGTGCCGCGTCGGGTTCCACGCTAGGTCGTAGTGGACGACCGCCTGGAACGCGTCCTGCAGGTTGACGCCCTCCGAGAGGCAGTCGGTCGCGACCAGGACGTGCCGGGCGTCGGTCGCGGTGAGCGTCCGGATCCGCTCCTGGCGCTCGGCGGGTGGCAGCGTGCCGGTGACGACGGCGACGTCGGCGGTCTTCTTCAGCGCGTCCGCCAGGTGCTTGCCGACGTAGTCGGCGGTGTCGATGAACCGGCAGAACACGATCGGGTCGAAGCCGTCCGCGAGCAGGCCCTTGACCTCCTTGATGAGGATCGCGAGCTTCGCGTCCGCGGTCGGGCCGAGCAGGGACTCCGCCGTCTGCGCGAGCGCACGCAGCCGGCTCCGCTCTGACGACGTTGCGATCTCCGCGTCCTCCGTCATCGCGCCGGGCGTCACGTCGACGGCTTCGACTGCCTCGTCGTCCGCCGTGTCCAGCACGCTCGCCCGGCCGAGCGCATCGGCCTCCGCGATGTCTGCAGCCTCGGCGGCCGCGGCCCGCATCCGCAGCGTCGCGGCGGCCGCAGCGGGCGACGAGGCGAGCGTGCGCAGCAACGCGAGCACCGACCACCAGCGGACCCGCTGGCGCACCGACCCGTCGTCGGCGCTGCGGACTTGCTCGCGCGCGTAGTCGAGCACCTTGGTGAACAGCGCGCCGTACTCCGGCTTGATGGAGTACGCGACCTCCCGCAGCTCGCGGTCCGACGGGAACTGCGTGTCCTCGTCGAGGTAGCGGCGGATGTCGCCGCGGCGGCGCTGCACGAAGTGGCGCGCGAGCCGCTCACGCCCCCGCGGGTGGTCGAGGTCGATGGCCGCCAACTCCGGGTCGAGCAGGCCGACCAGGTTGCGGAAGCCCTCGTCCTTGCCGGAGTGCGGCGTGGCCGTGACGAGGATCAGGTGCCGCTTCGGGTCGCGCGCCAGGTCGACCAGGAGCTCGTGGCGGCGGTGGCGCTGTCGGCCGCTCCCGGCCGACTCGTCGGAGACGGCGGTGTGCGCCTCGTCGACGATTACCAGGTCGGGGCAGTGGTTGAGGAACTCGGCCCGGTGCCGGTCCGACTTGATGAAGTCGGTGGACACGACGACGTGCGGGTACCGGTCGAACAGCGACTCGTTCATCATCAGGTCGCGTTCAAGGCGACGGACGGTCGACGTGAGCACGAGCTCGGCGTCGATGTGGAACTTGCTTGCGAGCTCGGCCTGCCACTGCTCGGCCAGCGCGGGGCTGCACAGCACGGCGAGGCGCTTCGCGTCGCCCTGCGCGAGCAGCTCCGCTGCGATGAGGCCGGCCTCGACGGTCTTGCCGATGCCGACGTCGTCAGCGACGAGCATCCGAACCGAGTCCTGCTTGAGGGCCATCAGAAGCGGGACGAGCTGATAGGCGCGCGGCTCGACGGCGATGCCGGCGAGGGAGCGGAACGGCCCGGCCGACGAGCGGAACCCGAGCTGGAGCGCGGTACGCAGCAGCCCCGCGCTGGTCGCGTCACCGAGGTCGTCCGGACTTGGCAGCGGGTAGGTCGCGTCCTCTACCCGTTCAAGAGCGGTGTGCAGGCCGGCGACATCGTCGTTGCCGCCACCGAGCGGCCGGAGCAGCAGGAACTCCGGGGCGCTGTCGGGGAGCACGACCCACTCGCGTCCGCGGGCGCGCACCAGGGAGCCGGGCGCGTACGTCGTCGTGGTCATGGGGTGTGCTCCAGATCAGTTGCGGGTGGTGCCGAAGACGGACGGGTAGCGACCGACGACGGCCTCCCAGGCGTCGTCGTGCCGGACGCGGATGACCATCCAGCCGAGGTCTTCCAGGCGTTCCTGGGCGTCGAGGTCGCGTGCCTGCTGGGCCTCGCCGTCATGCACCGGTCCGTCGACGAACACGGCGACGGGCCCGGTCGGCAGGTCGAAGACGAGGTCGGGACGGGCCTCGGCCTCCGTGACGTCGACCTGGGCACGGTCGGGCAGGCGGTAGGAGTGCTCGTCGAGCCACGTCACGAACGTCCGCTCCAACCCCGAGTCGGCGAGCTCCGACAGCGAGTCGCGCTGGTCGGCACGAGACCGGCCGCCCGCGCCGGTACGCACCTCGGCCCCCGCGAGCTCCAGCAGCAGGTCGCGCACGAGATGACGGTCGATGAACGCGTGCTCGTGCTGGTTGCCGTAGGCCAGCAGGCACTCGTAGCAGGCGAGCTCGCAGCGCTCGGCGCCCGGGCCGGCGTCGGGCGCGTGCCCCAGGTCCGCGCCCGTCTCCGGGTCGAAGTGCGCGATCTGAAGCGCCTTGCGCGCCACACTCGCCAGCGCCGTCTGCTCGCTGACCAACCGTCGCAGAGCGCCCGCGCCGCCCTCGGCGGCCTCCGTGAACAGCATCCGGCCGCGGTGGTCGAGGTCGGGCAGCTGCTGCGACTCGAGCTCGGAGTCCTCCAGCTGGAAGACGGCTTCGGCGCCGCGTTCGAGGGCGTAGCGCAGGGTCGTGGCCGCGGCATCGTCGAGCGGCCGCGCGAGCCGCAGCAGCAGGATGTTGCGCCGGTCCTCGACGTACGGGATGACCTTCAGGACCGTCTTGGCGTCCTCCAGCGAGAGCAGCGCGTCCGCGTCCACCGTCGCGTCGGCGGCGTCCTTCTTCTGTGCCCACCGCCCCGTCGCACCGTCGAGGAAGAAGCCACGGTCGTTCGGGTCCTTGCGTCGCCGCCGCCCGACGTTCGCCACGCGGATCGTCGCGCTGTCACCGTACGTGAGCAGCGCGACCGGCTGACCGTCGGCGACTGCCTCGGCGTCGACCCGCCCGGGCCGGTCGCCGTGGTCGTGGAACCGGTAGGAGACCTCGAGCTCGAAGCCGGCGCGGCGGCGCTCCTCCTCGTCGCTGCTGATGCGCTCGCGGCGACGCGTGAAGACGGTCTGGAGGCGCAACAGGTTGTACGTCTTCAGGCCGAGCTGTACCCCGCACGAGTCGCACACGTCGGCACCCTGGGAGATCGGGTGGTGGTAGCCGCACGCCTCGCAGCGGCGTGCCTCCTCGGTGTCCGGCTGACCGGCCTGCTCCGCCGAGCGTGGGAGCTGCACGCGCTCGACCTCGTAGCGGGCGCCCTCGTGGTAGATGAGCGAGCCGGGGCCGAACTCGCTGATCGCCAGGAACCGGGGACGCTGCAGGTAGTCGCCGTCGCGCTTCCCGCGACCGCCGGGGATGTACGCGGCCAGCGGGAGACGCGGGAAGGAGTACCCGGGCAGGAAGCCCTCGGAGGCGAAGTAGCGGTAGGAGTAGAAGTCCGTCTGGCCGTGCTCGGAGTCCTCATTGCGCAGCAGCGCGAGCTGGTTCTTCGACTCCCACGCCCGGCGTGAGGCGGCGTCCTTCTCGAACCGTGGGGCCCGCGGGTCCACGGCCAGCTTCGACTGAGCGTGGTACTCCGCCAGCGCGGTCCGGTACAGCAGGCGCCAGCGCTCCAGGGCGGCATCGAACGCCGTCGGTGCGCCGCGCACCTGGTCTGCGACCCAGCCGTCGTACCACCACAGAACCTGGTCGGCATCGTCCCAGGCCTTGCGCAGCTCGTCGATCACGGCGTCGGCTCGCACGGCCGCCCGGCGCTGGACGTCGGGCTCGGTCAGCGCGCGCCACACCTGCGGGATCACGTCGAGCGTCGGCTGCTCGCCCGACGCGTCGACGATGTCGGTGATGCGCGACTTCAGCGACTGGCCGGTCTCCGCGAGCCAGACCGCGTGTACGTGCGAGCGGACCAGGTCCTCGTTCGCGAGGTCGAGACGGGGCGCCGCGACCGACCCCGCGACCATGTCGCGCGAGTTGCGGAAGTAGTAGGTGTCGTGCGCGTTGCCGGTTGCGCAGTACGTCACGACGAGCGCGGGCTGCCCGCTACGGCCCGCGCGGCCGGAGCGCTGCGCGTAGTTGGCCGGGGTGGGCGGCACGTTGCGCAGGCCGACGGCGTTCAGGCTCGCGATGTCGACGCCCAGCTCCATCGTCGGCGAGCAGAACAGCAGCGGCAGCGTGCCGTCGCGGAAGTCGTGCTCGCGCTCCTCACGCTGTGGACCGGGCACCTGGGCGGTGTGCTCCAGCGCGTGCAGACCGCGCAATCCCGCGGCGACCTCCTGGTAGAGGTCGACGAAGAACGGGTTGACGCGGATCACGGCCTCGCTGTCGGTGCTCTTGCGCAGCGGGTCCTCGGCGCCCTTCGTCCCGTCACCGGCGCGCCAGCGGATCGCCGACGCCTTGAGTCGGTAGCCCGGGACGCCCTCGACCTCGTCGGCCTCCGTGAGCAGGCCACCCTCGTCGCACAGGACACGAAACATGTCCCGGATCACGAGCTCCGCGTCGTCGGTGCTCAGGTCCCGGCCGAGCGCGGCATCCCGGCGCAGGTAGCGGCCGAACGCCGACCGGCCGGAGACGAACAGGTCGTCCCGGCCCTTCCGCTTCGTCGTGCCCCGTGGGTAGACGACGCCCGCCGCGACGACCCTCTCGTCCTCCGGCAGCGCCCACTGGCCGGTCAGATGCTGACGCGAGTCGCGCTGGATCTGCTCGAAGCCGAGGGGCGTCAGGCAGTCGACGTCGACCGCGAGCACGCGACGCATCTCGTGCAGCAGGATCGCGCACAGCTCCTCGCGCAGCTGGGCCGGCGCGTCGCGCAGTCTCGGGTGGGCGCCGGCCCAGATCTCGTCGGTGGCGGCTATCTCCGGCAGGTCGACGTAGGCGACCTTGAGCAGCCCGGTCTGCTCGAGGTTGGGCATCGTGATGCGCCAGCCGCGCTGCAGGTCGGCGTAGATGCGGTACTCGATCACGGCGCGCAGGGCGCGCTGCGCCGACTCCTTGGCGGAGAACCGCGCGTCGGGGTTCGCCGCGAAGTCCGGCATCTGCAGGTTCAGCGCATCGGTGACGCGCTGGGACACCACCTCGTGCGTCAGACCGTCGGGCTCGTCCGCGAGCGCGCGGTAGAGCGCGCCGCGCAGCTGCGAGATCTGGACGAAGTCGTTGAAGTGGCCGGCCTGGAGCGACGCGTCCTGGCGGTTGTCCACGAACGTGAGCAGCTTGCGGGCATCGGCCGGCAGGTCGCCCGGGCTGAGCTGCTTGAGCGAGCGCACCACGCTCGCGGCGACGACAGTGACCGCCGACGAACGACCTTCGCGGTCGAGCGTGGCGAGCTTGGCGTAGTCGTTGCCGCGGACCTGCTCGTACGAGACGCGGCACCGCATGCAGAAGGCAAACGGCGTCGAGACGAACCATGCGCGCAGCCCTGCACCCGGGGCGGTGGTGGACCCGTCGGGCGCGATCCAGACCTCGGTCGGCAGGTACTTCTGCTTGGTGTCCAGCACGACGGTCGCCCCGGACGGGTCGGTCGTGAGCCAGTGGTCGGGGAGCCGGTTCTCGAGCACGGGGTCTGCGGGCCAGGGCAGATCGCTGGACACGTAGAGGTAGCCCGTGACGGCGTCGCCCCCGGATGCGTCCGCGTCCTGGCGAGGCACGAAGGCCTCGCGTCCACCTGCCGTCTTGGCGACGACCAGATACTCCTGTCCGCACTCACGGCAGAAGCCGAGCGGGAGCAGTGCCTTGCTCGCGTCGCCCGGCACGCGGAGCTGGTAGGTGCTCGTGATGTAGCGCTCGTCCTCTGGCTCGAGCGAGACGTAGACGGTGTCGCCCTTCGAGAGGAACTGATGCAGCCGGAACGCGAAGAGCGGTCGGTTGGTCGACGGGTGCCGCACGCTCGAGCCGACGAGCAGCACCGACCGGATCGACGCGGCGGCGGTCGCCTGGTCGACCCCCGTGCGCGCAGCCAGTTCGACTGCGGCAGCGGTGACGGTCGTCGGCTTGCGACGGATAAGCCGCCCAGTCTCGGCCTCGCTGTCGAGGCCGAAGGTCGTCTCGACCCATCGAGCGAGCGGCTGGCGCGCGAGCTCGGTGTAGCTCAGCTCGGCGAACCTGGCGACGTCCCGTACCGACCCAGACAGCTCGGCATCGGTCGTCGGGTCATGCGCCGTCGCCCTGGTCAGCGACTCGCCGATGACGCGATCCGGCGTGACCTGCGAGCCGAAGAGCCGTGTGGCGACGTCGGCGACCGTCGACTTCTGCTCGGCGACCGACCCGCCCGACGCCATGGTCGCCGAGGTGCCGATGACCTGGAGGTTGTCCGAGGCGCACGCGTCCCGCAGCCGTCGGACCAGGAGCGCGACGTCGGCGCCCTGGCGGCCGCGGTACGTGTGGAGCTCGTCCAGCACGAGGAATCGCAGGCCCCTGGCGGCGCGGATCAGGTGCATGCGCTCGTCGGGCCGGGTCAGCACCAGCTCGAGCATCACGTAGTTCGTCAGCAGAATGTCGGGAGGGTTCGCCAGGATCTCCCGCCGCCGTTCGTCCGACTCCTGACCGGTGTACCGCGCGAACGTCACCGGTTCCTGTCCGGCCGGGTAGCCGTAGCGTAGGAACTTCTCGAGCTCGAGCGTCTGGGAGTTCGCCAGCGCGTTCATCGGGTAGACGACGATCGCCTTGACGCCCGGCACGCGACCGCCGTCCGCCGCGTCGCGTTCGCGCAGGACCGCGTCGACGATGGGCACGATATAGGCCAGCGACTTGCCCGATCCCGTCCCCGTCGTCAGGGTGTACGACTTCCCGCTGCGGGCCGCCTCGATCGCCTCGCGCTGGTGGCGGTGCAGAGTGAGCGTCGCCGACCCAGGATCGTCCGCATGCTTCTTGACGCGGAAGATGCGAGCGTTCTCGGGGTTCAGGACTCCCTCAGCGACGAGGTCGGCGACGGTTCCGCCGGTCTCGAAGCTCGGGTTCAGGCTGAGCCACGGGTCCGGCCACTGCGCTCCGCCGTCGAGAAGCTTGGTCACGTGCTCGGCGATGCGCCGGTCTCGGACCTCGACGGTTCCCGACGTGAAGCCCCGGTAGTCCGCGATCAGTCGGTCGCGAATCCGAAAGACGTCCACGGCTCTGTGACTCCTCGTCGTCGGACTACGGCGAATCGAGTCTGCCACCGACTGCCGGTTCCGTGGGGCAACCGTGCACGCCACGGGCGGATTGCGGTGTCTTCCGCCGGATCCAGGAGGGCCCGATCGCGGCAGAATGCGGGCCCCCCGTCGGTCGTGCGCGGCCCACAGTCACAGTGCGAAGCGCGCGTGTCGCCCCACCACGTCGACGTGCCTGGGCGATAGCGTCGCCGCAGGAGGGGGCGACGATGGCGGCACGGCAGCGGCTCACCGTGTTCCTGTTGGAGGGCGTCGAGGAGTTCACTGACGCCCTCGATGACGAGCGCACGCCCGAGTTGGTCGCGCTCGAGCCGGGGACCGGACTCGACGGTGCCTTCTTCTGGGAGTCGCGCCCTCCGAGCCCACCCCCGTGGGTGGGTTACGTCCGACCAGCTCTGACGGAGCTTCCTCCGGCATTGAGGACGTCGTCGGCATCCGGTCTGCTCGTACTGCGCGCCGCAGGAACGATCTTCGCGATCACGTTCGGGTACGGACGTGGCTTCCTGGATCAGTCGCGAATCGTCCGTCAGTTCGGCCTCAAGGTCGCACTCAACACGATCGATCCCGAACACTTGCGCAGCCTCGACACGAAGGCGTTCGAGAGCATGGTCGTGGCGAAGACCACCCAGGCGAGTCGCACGACGGACCTCAGCGCGTTCGGCGTCGACGTCGCGCGTGACATCCTGCGGGCTGCCACGGGCAGTCCAAGGGAGGAGCGTTTGGGCAGGACGATCGCTGGCGCGGACGCCGTTGTGCTGAACCTCCCCGGCACCGTCGCCGACCTGCCCACGATCTGTGGAGACCTGGTCGACGCGTATCGGTCCGAGTCGTACAAGGAACGTTTCGCATGGGTCGACGACCTCTCGATCGTCCAGGACCGCGACCGGGTAGCGGAGCTCGACGAGCGCGTCGTCGACGAACTCCGCACACGCGACACGACCGCGACGCATCTCGCGACGCCGGACCCTGTCAACTGGGACGAGATCGACAGCTTCGCGATCACCGGCACCCACCCGGCCGAGTACGAGGACCTCGATCTCGACCGCTACCTCGCCGACCTCGAGGACGGCGACCTCGCCGCCTTGACGCCAGCACTGCTGAGATCTCGCAAGGTCAAGGTGCGCTACACGCGGTCGTCGAACTGGGACGCGCGGTGGCCGCTCTACCACGCTCTCGTGAGCGAGCAGGAACTGGACGGCGCTCTCTACGTCCTGATCGAAGGGCGGTGGTTCGAGGTCAGCAGGAGCCTCGCGGATCGCGTCGACCAGTTCGTCGGCCAGCTCGACTCCTCGCCGCTGACATTCCCTGCTTCGCTGCCCGGTGAGACGGAGCCGGAGTACAACCTGCGCGTCGCCGCTGTCGACCCTGAGCGACGGCTGTGCCTCGACGCGAAAATCCTTCGCCCTGGCGGGGCGACCACCGGCATCGAGTTCTGCGACGTGCTCACGCGCGACGGCATCATGGTGCACGTCAAGCGGAAGTCCCGCTCATCGAGTCTGAGCCACCTCTTCGCTCAAGGCACCGTGGCGGCGACGACCCTGCTCACGGACGCGGAGTTCCGCGCGCGACTGCGTGCAGAGATCGTCCGTGGTGCCAGCGATTCCGCGGCTTGGGCGGGCCTCATCCCTGGGCCCGGCGAGCTTCCCGAACGGTCGGCGTTCACCGTCAGCTTCGTTGTCGTCGCAAGCTCGAGTCGTGTCGGCAACGGCTGGCTGCCGTTCTTCAGCAGGCTGAACCTCATGCAGCAAGGCCGCACGCTCGACAACCTCGGCATCCGCTACACGCTGGATCGCGTCGACGCCGCGTAGCGATCGACGCGCCCAGTTCTCGCGTCGGTGCCCCCGACGCGCGACCCACGGGGCCCACCTCCGCTTCTTCGTGCTCTCCTTGAGTCGGTCGAGGTAGGCCGAGTCAGAACCGACGTACAGATCGAAGGTCACCCGTGGCGACGAGTGCCCCGCGGCCTTCTGCACGTCCGCGACGTCGTTCTTCTTCCCCGCAAGCATCCAGGAGCAGAAGACGTGACGCAGGCTGTGCCAGGGCCAGACGAGTCGCTGCTTCCCACCGGAGAGGGGGACGCGGCTCCAGTCGAGACGGTCGTCGCACGCGCGATGCTCGTCGTCGAAGTTGCCCTTCCACCAGAAAGCCGCCTCGGGGCGTGGGGAGACGAGTGCGTCGCCCGAGTCGAGCTCCGACAGGCGTCGCATCAGCATCTTCCGGAGCGGATGCCCCGTCGGCGTGATGCTCGGGAAGGTCGTGTCCCGCGACATCTGCCCCGCGCCGCGCAGCCTACCGAGCGACGTGCGCTGCGGATGCGGACCCGCCTGGCCGCTGCCACGATCTCGGCGGGCACCGGCGTGGGCCGGAGGGGTGGGGAGCCCGGGTCGAGGAGGTGCCATGTCCACGGTCGCGACGACGTCCGGTCAGCACGCCTGGGAGCTCGGTGCGCGCGCCGGGTACGCCGCGAGCGGGCTGGTGCACGTGCTCATCGGGGTGCTGGCCGCGCAGCTCGCGCTGGGCTCCTCGGAGGGCAGTGCCGACCAGTCGGGGGCGTTCGCGCAGATCGCGAGCACGCCGTTCGGCGCGCTCGTCCTGTGGGTGTCGGTGGTCGCGTTCGTGGCGCTCGGTGCGTGGCAGGCGGCCGCGGCGGTCAGCGGCGCCGCGGGGGAGACGTCCGACCGGGCCAAGGCGGGTGGCAAGGCCGTGATGTACCTGGCGCTGGCCGGGACGGCGTTCGCGTTCGCGCGTGGCGGAGGCTCGTCGAGCGGGGAGCAGACGTCGAGCACGACGGGGGAGCTGATGCAGGCGACCGGCGGGCGGCTGCTCGTCGGGGCCGTGGGGGTGGCGGTCGTCGCCGTGGGCGGCTACCACGTGTACAAGGGGCTGGCGAAGACGTTCCTGGACGACCTGCAGCGGCTGCCGGCGGGGACGACGGGTCGGGTGGCGCGCACGGCGGGGATCGTCGGGTACGCCGCCAAGGGGGTCGCGCTCGGTGTGGTGGGCGTCCTGTTCGTGGTCGCGGCCGCGACGGCCGACCCGCAGGAGGCGAGCGGGCTGGACGGTGCGCTGCACGCCCTGCGGGAGGCTCCGGCCGGCCCGGTGCTCCTCCTGCTGGTCGCCGCGGGTCTGGTGGCATTTGGGGGGTACTGTGCCGTGAGATCCCGGTTCGGCAGGCTGTGACTTTTCACCCGCTCCGGACAGATCTGGCACCGCGGCGCTTCTTGCACAGTTGTCCAGATTGGGGCATAGTCGAGTTTGTCAGCGACAACGGCAAACCCGCCGCAAGGTGGGGACGCAAAGCCACGGGGCCCACGGGGCCAGCCGAGCTACCGAACGACGAAGGAGTACCAGCATGGCTGTTCACACGCCTGCCACCGACGCCCCCCTCACGCAGGGCGCTCTGCTCACCCCGGGTGAGGTCGCGGTCCTGTTCCGTGTCGACCCCAAGACGGTCACCCGCTGGGCGCAGGCCGGCAAGCTCTCCGCGGTCCGCACCCTCGGTGGGCACCGCCGCTTCCACGAGTCCGAGGTCCGTCAGCTCCTGACGGGTGTCCCGCAGCAGCGCTCGGGGGAGTGAGTCCCCGCGTCGACGACGCACCCGCACCGACATGACGCCGGTGGTGACCTGGTCACCACCGGCGTCGTGCTGTTCCGGACCGGGAGGAGCGGCGCCGCCGCGACGACCCGGGGGCCGGGCGTGGGAGGATTCTCGCCATGGCGATACGTGAGATCCGCACCGTCGGCGACCCCGTGCTGCGCACCCCGTGCGACCCGATCACCAGCATCGACGAGCGGGTCCGCTCGCTGGTCGAGGACCTGCTCGAGACCGTGGACATGGACGGGCGCGCGGGTCTGGCCGCCAACCAGATCGGTGTGGGGCTGCGCGCGTTCTCCTGGAACATCGACGACGAGATCGGGTACGTGCTCAACCCCGTGATCGTCGAGCTGTCGCAGGACGAGTACCAGGACGGCGACGAGGGCTGCCTGTCCGTGCCGGGCCTGTGGTTCCCGACGCACCGCGCCTGGTACGCGCGCGTCGTCGGCAGCGACCTCGACGGCCGCGAGGTCGTCGTCGAGGGCACCGAGCTCATGGCGCGGTGCCTGCAGCACGAGGTGGACCACCTCGACGGGCTGCTCTACCTCGACCGCCTCGAGCGCTCGGTGCGCAAGAAGGCCATGCGGGCGATCCGCGAGCAGCTCTGACGTCCCGCGGTCGGCGGGTGCGCGCGTCCGCTGGACCTGCGGCGATGCATGCGGCATCCTGTGCCGTGCACGCCGCGTGCGAGCAGACCGTGCGATGGACGGTCTTCCGTGAGGGACGAGGTCGTTGGGGAAGGCGACCCTCGAGCCCACCAGGGAGGACGACATGGCCGGTGCGATCACCCGCGGTGTCCTTTTCGTGCACTCTGCGCCGCGCGCGCTGTGCCCCCACGTCGAGTGGGCGGCGGGTAACGCGCTGAGTGCGCGCGTCAGCCTGGACTGGACGCCCCAGCCGGCCGGCCCCGGGTTCTACCGGGCCGAGCTGTCGTGGCAGGGCCAGCCGGGCACCGGGGCGCGCCTCGCGTCCGCCCTGCGGGGCTGGGCCCACCTGCGCTACGAGGTGACCGAGGAGCCGAGCGCCGGTGTGGACGGCTCGCGCTGGAGCCACACGCCCGAGCTCGGGATCTTCCACGCCGCGACCGACGTGCACGGCAACGTCGTCGTCCCCGAGGACCGCATCCGTGCCGCGCTCGAGCACGCAGCCGACCCGGAGCGTCTGCGTGCCGAGCTGCACCTGGCCCTGGGGCAGGCGTGGGACGACGAGCTCGAGCCGTTCCGGTACGCGGGCGCCGGCGCGCCCGTGCGCTGGTTGCACCGCGTGGGCTGACGCCGGCGTCCGGGCCGCGGCACGCGTCGTCCTGTTCCTGCGCGCCTGCGCGACGGGCGGGTGACCCACCCGATCGGGTGGGCCACCCGCCCGTCGTCGTGCTGAAGCGTTTCGGTTGACCGCGGACCCTCCGGTGCGCCGTGGGGTGTCGGCTAACGTCCGTGCTGCGCGGGCCGGCGACGAGCCCGGCGCACCGACCAGCCACCGGGGGGAGACGGCCGCGGCTGCGGCGCGTCCGACGCGTGGAGGACCCCGATGCCGGCACGACGCCTGCGCTGCGCGCACGTCGTGCTGCGTTGCGCGAGCGGCCTCGGTGCGGCGCTCGCGCTCGGCGGCTGCGTCGTCGCCACCCCGGCCGATGCCGGTACGCCCCACGAGCGGGCCACGGCGACCCCGGGACGCGTGGCGGACGGCACTTACACCGGGACCGGCACCTACGAGACACCCGGCGGCCCGCAGCGCATCGACGTGACCGTGACGCTCGTCGGCGGGGTCGTCGAGGACGTGCGCGTCGACCCCGCCGCGCGCAACACCACGTCGCTGCGCTTCCAGGAGCGGTTCGCGTCGGCGGTCGTCGAGCAGGTCGTCGGGCGCCCGCTGGACGACGTGGCGGTCGACCGGCTCGCCGGGTCGTCCTCGACGGGGCGCGGGTTCACCGCGGCGCTCGAGCAGGCGGTGCACGGTGCGCCGTGACGCTGAGGCCGCCGGCGCGTCGGAGGGGTGCGCGCCGGTGACGGGAGCGCGGCGGTGACCGGATGGCTCGACGGCGTGCTGGGGCGCCTGAGCACGTACCGGACCGTGACGGTGGCGCTGCTCGCCGTGCACGCCACCGCGGCGGTCCTGGGACGGCTCGGCGTGCTCGACGTCGAGGCCGGCGCGCTCGCGGCGACGGCCGGGGCCGCCACGCTCGGCGTGCTGGTCATCGGCGTGGGGGCGTGCGCGGTGCGTGGCGCCCGTGTGCACACGGAGTCGGCCGTCATCACCGGGCTCATCCTCGCGCTGCTGCTGTGGCCGAGCCTCTCGCTGGACGGGCTCGTCGGTGCCGGCCTCGTCGGCGCGGCCGCCGGCCTGACCAAGGCTGTCGTCCGCGCGCGGGGGCGTCACCTGCTCAACCCCGCCGCGGCGGGTGCGCTCGTCGCCGGGCTCGTCGTCGCACCGGTCCTCGGGGTGGCCGCACCCGTGTGGTGGGTCGCGACACCGGCGCTGACGCCCGTCGTGCTCGTCGCGGGTCTGCTGGTCGTCCGGCGCACCGCGACCGGGGGCGTGGCGGCGGCGTACGTCGTCGCGTACCTGGCTGCGACCCTGCCCCGGCTGCTGCTCGGTGGTGCGGCGCCCTCCGACGCGCTCGGCGGGGTGCTGCTGTCGCACCCCGTCCTGTTCGCCGCGTGCTTCATGGTCGTCGAGCCGCTGACGCAGGCGCCGCGGCGTCCCGCACGCCTGCTCGTGGCCGGCGCCGCCGGCGCGCTCGCGGGCGTGCCATTCGCGCTCGGCCCGCTCTCGACGTCCCCCGAGCTCGCGATCGTCGTCGGCAACCTGCTCACGGCCCTGCTCGCGGCCCCGCGCGCGGTGCGGCTCGAGGTCGTCGGGCACGACGTGCCCGGCCCCGGCGCGCACGAGGTCCGGCTGCGTCCCGTCCGGCCGCTGCGCTGGCAGCCGGGCCAGTGGGTCGAGGTCGACGTCGGCCGTGCGCGGCCGGACGGTCGCGGTCGGCGCCGCGTGTTCTCCCTGGTGCCCGCCGGGCCGGACGCGGTTGCCGTCGCGTTCTCGATGCGCGAGCGGCCGTCGGCGTTCAAGTCCGCGCTCGCCGGTGCGCCCGTCGGCACCGTCGTGCGTGCGACGAGCGTCGGCGGGGACTTCCTGCTGCCCGCCGACCCGCGCGTGCCGGTCGTCATGGTCGCGAGCGGCATCGGTGTGACGCCGTTCGTCTCGCAGATCGAGCACGCCGGACCGCGCGACATCGTCCTGGTCCTGGTGTGCCCCGCCGGTATGCCGCCGCCGTATCTGCGCCGCCTGGCACGCACGCGCGCCCGCGTCGTCGTCGTCTCGCCCGAGCCGGTGGAGCACCTGCCGCCGCGGTGGACCTGGTACCGCGGCACGCGGCTGACGCCCGCGGCGCTCACGTCCGCGATGTCGGACCTGCCGCGGCGCATCGGCTACGTCTGCGGGCCACCCGACCTCGTGCGCCGTGCCCGGGCGGTCCTGCGCGAGACCGGTGTGCGCCGTGTGCGCACCGACACGTTCACCGGCTACGCACGCCGGCCCGTGCACCGGTCGACGGACCAGCTCGAGGTGCCGGCGTCCCCGCAGCGCGCGCGGGGACGCCGGACGGCGGACGCCACGGCCTGAGTCACGAGGGGTCTCGGCATCCGGGCACTCATGGCGGGCTCATGGCGAACGTCCAGGATCGCCGCCTACGGTCGGGACGACACCGACACCACCGCGCGGCCGACCGCCGCGAGCAGGGAGCACGACATGCGCGCACACCGACGGTCCTTCGTCCTGCTGGCGGCCACCGCCGTCGCGACGACGCTGGCCGGCTGCGCCACGAGCGCGGCGGACGCCACGGGCGACACCGGGACGAGCGAGACGACGTCCGACCAGGGGGCCTCCGCCACGACGTCCGGGGACGACGAGACGTCGACGAGCGACAGCGGCACGACCGACAGCGGCACGAGCGACGACAGCACCACCGACGGGACCTCGGGCAGCGGGTACGCCGACGGCACCTACACCGCCACGGGCAGCTACAAGTCCCCCGGCGGGCAGGAGGAGGTCACGGTCACGGTCACGCTGGCCGACGGGGTCGTCACCGCCGTCGAGGTCACGCCCGAGGCGAGCGACCCGACGTCGCTGACGTACCAGACGCGCTTCGCCTCGGGCGTCGCGGACCAGGTCGTCGGCAAGGCGATCGAGGACGTCGACGTGAGCAAGGTCTCCGGCTCCTCGCTGACCTCCACGGGCTTCATGGCCGCGCTCGAGGAGATCGAGGCGGATGCCCAGGCCTGAGGTCGCTTTCGAGGCGATCGGCACCGGGTGGACGATCACCACGCCCGACCCGCTCGCGGACGCGACGCTGGCGCGCGTGCACGCGGTGATCGACGCGTACGACCGCACGTGGTCCCGCTTCCGGGACGACTCGACGGTCGCCGCGCTCGCCCGCGACGGCGGCACCCGCACGTTCCCCGCGCACGCGGCCGAGCTGCTCGACCTGTACGACGTGCTCGAGCAGCGCACGCACGGCGCCGTGACCCCGCTCGTCGGGCGCAGCCTGGCTCGGCTCGGGTACGACGCGGACTACCGGCTGCGCCCGTCCGGCCCGCCAGTGCCCGCACCGCGCGACGTCCTCGTGCGTGACGGCGCGACCGTGACCGTCGAGCGGCCCGTGCTGCTCGACGTCGGCGCCGCCGGCAAGGGCCAGCTCGTCGACCTGGTGGCCGCCGAGCTGCGCGCCTGCGGCGTCGGGGAGTACGTCGTCGACGCGGGCGGTGACATGCTGCACCGCGGGCCCGACGCCCTGCGCGTCGGCCTGCAGGTCCCCGGCGACCCCACGTGTGTGCTTGGCGTCGTCGAGCTGCGGGACGCCGCGCTGTGCGGCTCCGCCGTCGACCGGCGCGCGTGGGGCGACGGGCTGCACCACGTGGTGGACGCGCGCACCGGTGTGCCGACGTCCGCGGTCGTCGCGACCTGGGTCGTCGCCGAGCGCGCCATGGTCGCCGACGCGCTGGCCACCGCCCTGTTCTTCACCGACCCGGACCTGCTCGCGGACCTGGTCGAGCACACGTACGTCCAGGTCGGCGCCGACGGGCGGGCCCGGTTCGCGCTGAACCTACCCGGAGAGGTCTTCTCATGAGCCGTCTCGACGCCGTCCTGGGACGGCTGACGATGTACCGCACGGTCACGCTCGGGCTGGGCGTGGTCCTGGCCGCGGCGTTCGTCCTCGCGCTGACCGGTGAGGTCGGTGTCGACCCGTGGGGGCTGCTGCTCGGCGCGGCCGTGGCCGTCGGCGCGACGCTCGCGGCCTCGGTGGTCGGCGGGCTCGTCGTGCGGCGACGCGCGCACGTCGAGTCCTCGATCGTGACCGGCCTGATCCTCGCGCTGCTGATGTGGCCGTCGACCGAGCCCACGGCGCTGCTCGCGCTCGCGGGCACCGGAGCCGTCGCGGGCGCCTCGAAGTACGTGCTCGCGTGGCGCGGGCGGCACCTGTTCAACCCTGCCGCGGTCGCCCTGGTCGTCGCGGGTCTCGTCGCGTGGCCGCTGCTCGGCGTGCCCGGTGCCGCGTGGTGGGTCGCCACACCGAGCCTGCTGCCCGTCCTCGCGGTCGTCGGGATCGCCGTCGTCGCGCGCACACGGCACGTCGTGCCCGTCGTCGCGTACCTGCTCACCGGCCTGGCGGTCGTCGTCCCGGACCTCGTGTCCGGTGGCGAGAGCGTCCCGGCCGCGCTGCTGACGGCCCTTGGCTCGTACCCGTTGCTGTTCGCGGCCACGATCATGCTCACCGAGCCGCTGACGCTGCCGCCGCGGCGCTGGCAGCAGGGCGTCGAGGGCGTCGTGGTCGCGCTGCTCACGGTCCTGCCGCTGAGCCTGGGTCCGCTGTCCGCGACGCCGGAGCTCGCGCTGGTCGTCGGCAACGTCCTCGGGTTCGCGTGGGGGCAGCGCCGTGGCGCGCGCCTGACCGTCGTGGCGTCGCGTGCGCTTGACGGCGACGTGCACGAGCTGACGTTCCGTCCGTCGCGCCCGCTGCGCGTCGCCCCCGGGCAGTGGGTGGAGCTGCACGTGCCGCACCGGGGCGACTCGCGCGGCGTGCGCCGCACGTTCTCCGCGATCCCCGGTCCCGACGGGACGCTCGGCGTCGCGTTCCGGGTGCCGACCGCGCCGAGCAGCCTCAAGCGCACGCTCACCGCGCTCGAGCCGGGTGCGGTCGTGGACCTCGGGGCCGTCGGTGGCGACATGCTGCTGCCGCGCTCCCCGCAGCGCCCGGTCCTGATGGTCGCCGGCGGCATCGGCGTCACGCCGTTCGTCGCGATGGCCGAGCAGGCGGCCCGGCAGGGCCGTGATGCGGTGCTCGTGCTGCTGCACGCCGGGACGGACGCACCGCCGTACCTGCAGCGGCTCGCCGCGACGGGTGTGCGGACGTTCGTCGTCGGGCCGCGCCCCGTCTGGGAGCTGCCCACGCGGTGGCACCACCTGGGCGTCGACCTGGCGTCCGCCGACCTGGCCGCGGCGGTGCCGGACGCGACCGCGCGCGGCACCTACGTCTCCGGCTCGCCGCAGCGCGTCGCGCAGGCCGCCGCGGCGCTGCGGGCCGTCGGGGTCCGCCGCGTGCACCGCGACCCGTTCGTCGGGTACACGCCACCGCGCCCCGGCCGCCGTGGGGCGACGCGGGGCGCGGACCGGCAGGAGGACGGCCGCGCGGGCGACCGTGCTGCTCAGGCGGAGGTGACCACCAGCGCGACGTTGTGACCGCCGAACCCGAACGAGTTGTTGATCGCGGCGACGTCCCCGTCGGGCAGCGCGCGCGGCTTGTCCCGCACGAGGTCGAGGACGAGCTCCGGGTCGGGGTTGTCGACGTTGATCGTCGGCGGTGCCTGGTGCTCGTGGACGGCCAGCACCGTGAAGATCGTCTCGAGCGCCCCGGCACCGCCGAGCAGGTGCCCGGTCATGGACTTGGTGGCCGACAGGGCGACGTGGTCGGCGTCGTCGCCCAGGACACCGCGGATCGAGCGGGCCTCGATGAGGTCGCCGACGACCGTCGACGTCGCGTGCGCGTTGACGTGCACGACGTCGCGCGCTGCGACGCCCGAGTCGGCGAGCGCCGCCCGCATCGCGCGGATCTGCCCGTCGCCCGACGGCTCGGGGGACGTGATGTGGTACCCGTCGGCCGACAGCCCCAGACCGCCGATCCGGGCGTACACGCGTGCACCGCGGGCCGCGGCGTGCGCGGCGGACTCGAGCACGACGATCCCCGCACCCTCGCCGATGACGAACCCGTCGCGGTCCACGTCGTAGGGGCGTGAGGCCGCGGCCGGGTCGTCGTTGCGGGTCGACAGCGTGCGCGAGGCCGCGAACGCGGCGATCGGCATGGGGTGGATCGTGGCCTCGGTGCCGCCCGCGACCACGACGTCGGCACGACCGCTGCGGATCATCTCGACCCCGTACGCGATGGCCTCGGCACCGGACGCGCACGCCGAGACCAGCGCGTGCGCACCGGCGCGCGCACCCAGCTCGAGCGACACGTACGCCACGGGGGAGTTCGGCATGAGCATCGGCACCGTCATGGGCAGCACGCGACGGCCGCCCTTCTCGCGCAGCGTGTCCCACGCGTCGAGCGTGGTCCAGATGCCGCCGATGCCGGACGACACGACGGCGCCGAGCCGGTCGTGGTCGACCTCGGGGGAGCCCGCGTCGGCCCACGCCTCGCGCGTCGCGATGATCGCGTACTGCGCCGAGGGGTCCATGCGCTTGAGCTCGGGGCGGGGGAGGACCTGGTCGGCGGCGACCTTGAGCGTCGCGCCGAAGGACACGCCGATCTCGTAGCGCTCGGCCCAGTCGTTCTCGAACGGACGGGCACCGGACTCGCCGGCGAGCGCGGCCTGCCACGTGCTGGGGACGTCGCCCCCGAGCGGGGTGGTGGCGCCCAGGCCGGTGACGACGACCTCGGGGACGGTGCTCATGGGTTCTCCTCGGTTCGGGGCGGGCGGTGCGCGCGGCGGTGGTGCCGGCGCACCGCCCGGGGGCCGCAGGTGCGGCTCAGGCTCAGGCCTGGGCGTTCGCGATGAAGCTCACGGCGTCGCCGACGGTGGCGAGGTTCTTGACCTCGTCGTCGGGGATGCGGACGTCGAACTTCTCCTCCGCGAGCGTGACGATCGTCATCATCGACAGCGAGTCGATGTCGAGGTCGTCGGTGAAGGACTTCTCGGGCAGGACGGAGTCCGTCGGCAGGCCGGTCTCCTCGCTGACGATCTCGGCCAGGCCGGCCAGGATCTCCTGCTCGCTGTGCGCCATCGGGTCTCTCCTCGTGTCGGTACTGCTGGGGACGAACGTGCTGAACGGTACAGGCGCGGTGCGCGCCGCCCGGCGGCGCGGTGCCGGCTCAGGGCAGGACGACGACCTGCGAGGCGTAGACCAGCCCCGCACCGAAGCCGATCTGCAGCGCGAGCGCACCCGAGGAGACCTGCCCCTCGCGGCGCAGGCGCTCGGCGGCGAGCGGGATCGAGGCCGCCGACGTGTTGCCCGTGTCGGCGATGTCCCGGCCCACGACGACGGACTCCGGCAGCTTGAGCTGCTTGATCATCTGGTCGATGATCCGCATGTTCGCCTGGTGCGGGATGAACGCCTCGATGTCCTGCGGGCTGACCCCGGCGGCGTCCATCGCCTTCTGCGCGACCGGCGCCATCTGCCACACGGCCCACTTGAACACCGACTGGCCCTCCTGGCGCAGCGTCGGCCAGCCGGCACCCTCGTCGCGGGTCGCGAGCCACGAGTGCGTCTGGCGGATCGCCTGCGCCTGGGCGCCGTCGGAGCCCCACACGGTCGGGCCGATGCCCGGGGTGTCGGACGGGCCGATGACGACCGCGCCGGCGCCGTCGCCCAGCAGGAAGGAGATCGACCGGTCCGTCGGGTCGACGAACTCGCTCATCTTCTCCGCGCCGATGACGAGCACGTGCCGCGCGGTGCCCGCGCGGACGAGCGCGTCGGCCTGGCCGACGCCGTAGCAGTAGCCGGCGCACGCGGCCGAGATGTCGAACGCGGCGGCCGGGGTCGCGCCGATGCGGTCCGCGATGATCGCGGCGCCCGCGGGCGTCTGGTGGAAGTACGTGACGGTCGACAGGATCACGGCGTCGATGTCCGCGCCGGTCAGGCCCGCGTCCTCGAGCGCCGCACGTGCCGCGCCCTCGGCGAGGTCGAGCACGTCGGTGCCCTCGGCGGCGCGGCGGCGCGTGACGATGCCCGTGCGCTGGCGGATCCACTCGTCCGAGGACTCGATCGGGCCGACGAGGTCGTCGTTGGGCACCACACGTTCACCGCGCACACCGCCGAGTCCCAGGATGCGGGTGTGTGCGGGCCCGGTGGCCTGCGTCAGGGTCGGACGGGTCACGACTGGCTCTCCTCGGTGACGACGGCGCCGGCGTGCCGACGCACGAGGTCGCGCGCGGCGTCGAGATCGGCGGGGGACTTGAGCGCGAGGGTCTCGACGCCCGGCAGCGTACGCCGGGCTAGCCCGGTCAGGACACCACCGGGGGCGACCTCCAGCAGCGCGGTCACGCCGAGACCGGCGAGCGTGGCCTGGCACAGGTCCCAGCGCACCGGGCGTGCGACCTGCGCGACGATCCGGGCCAGGGCGTCGGCGCCGTCGGCGACGACCGCGCCGTCGGCGTTGCCGAGCAGCGTGACGACGGGCCGGCGGGGGGTGACGTCCGCGGCGGCGGCTGCGAGCTCGTCCACCGCGGGGGCCATGTACCGGGTGTGGAACGCGCCGGCGACCTGCAACGGGACGACGCGCGCGCGGGTCGGCGGCTCGGCGGTCAGCGCCGCGAGCGCGTCGAGCGCACCCGCGGCGACGACCTGGCCACCGCCGTTGACGTTGGCGGGCACGAGGTCGAGCGCCTCGAGCCGCGCCAGGACCTCGTCGGGGTCGCCGCCGAGGACGGCGCTCATGCCCGTGGGCG
>JAFAEH010000109.1 GCA_023424135.1 Actinomycetes bacterium
CGTCCAGCCCGGCGCCGCGGCCCGCGGCGACGAGCGCGTCGAGCGCGGCCGTGGGTGTCGGCGGCGTCGCGGCGCTCACAGGGCACCGCCCGGCAGCGCACCCGGCCCGGTGACGTCGAGCGACGACTGCCCGAACTTCTCCGTGAGGAACTGCCCGTGCGCGATGAGCGCCTGCGCGTCCTGGCGGTACACCGCGTCGGAGATCTTCTCCAGGGTCATCGCCAGCAGGTCGAGCTGGTCGCACAGCAGCATGAGCGACGTCTTCCCCCTCGATACCACGCGCCGGTCCGCGAAGTCCCGCGGCAGCCGCAGGTACCCGTCGACGGCCTCGGGCAGGTAGCTCGTCGCGGTCGCGACGATCGTGTACGCCTGGCGGTCGCCCAGGCCGAACCGGTCCAGACGCGGCACCATGTCCTCGACCGTCCCGGTGATGCGGTGCACGCGGGCCGTCACCGCCGCGGGCACCCGGCCCTCGATGCGCGTCTCGACGTCCCGCACGGCCGACGCGATCTGCTCGGCCGTGGGGACGGGGGCCTCCACGACGACGACCGGCGGGCGCGAGCGCCCGAGCAGGCGCGCGAGCACGTCACCCACGCCCACGTCCGCTCACCGCCCTTCTCGTCGTGCCGTCGACCGGCCCGCGGCCCGCGACGTGCGGCGTCAGCGCAGCCCCAGGTCGAGCGACCCGCTGGCGGCGTCCGAGCGGTCCGCGCGCGACACCCGGTCCAGGTACTCCTTCGACTTGGCCGTCTCGGTCTCCAGCACGCCGATGGTCTGCGCCATCGAGTCGAGCGCCTTGACCTTGAACGTGTCGATCGAGTCCATGGTCGCGAAGATGTCCGCGAACGACTGCTGCAGCTGCGGCAGCCCGAGCGTCGCGCTCGCGGCCTGCTGCTGGATGGCCGCGGACTGGTCGCGCAGCATCTTCGACGTCGCGGCGATCATGTTCGACGTCGTCGTGTTGAGCGCCGTGATCTGGTCGAGGACCAGCTTCTGGTTGTTCAGCGCCTGCGCGACGAGCACCGCCGTGCGCAGCGCCGCGACCGTCGTCGTCGTCGCGCGGTCCACGCCCTTGATGAGCTCGAGGTTGTTCTTGATGATGATGTCGATCGCCAGGTAGCCCTGGATCGACACCGCGAGCTGCGTGAGCAGGTCCTGGTGCTTCTGGCGCACGTAGAACAGCACGTCCTCGCGCAGCGCCCGCGCCCGCTCGGGGTCGGCGACCTCGAGCTGCGCGATCTTCGCGGCGAGCTGCGTGTCGAGCGCGCTCGCGACGTAGATGTACTGGTTGAGCCGGCCCATCGTGTCCCAGAGGTTCTGCTTCTCCAGGTTGAGCGCCGCGTTGTCCTTGCGCAGCTCGTCCTGCCCCCGGTACAGCGCCTTGACGATCGCGTCGATCTGCTTCTGCGAGGACTCGTAGCGGCGGAAGTAGTCCGTCAGGGAGTCGCCGAACGGCAGGATGCCGAGCAGCTTGCGGCCCAGCGTCTTCTCCGAGGGGTCGAGCTCCTCGACCGTGCGGCGCAGGTCCAGCAGCGACTTGCTCACCTGCGACGTGCCGGACACCCCGCCCTCGCGCAGCTCCTTGACGGGCAGCTGCAGCAGCCGGTTCGAGGAGTCCGCGGCCTGGCGGATGTCCGTGTCGCCCATGAGGCGCACGTCGTCGGCCTTCGCCGCGAACTCCGGCGAACCCGCCTGCACGTCGTCGAGACCCTTGAGGTAGGCGTCGACCTTCGCGTCCAGGCCCGGCAGCGCCGCCGGGTCGACGCGCGGCGCCATCGCGGGCGCGTCGTGCGTCGCGACCGGTGTCGCGGGCGCCGGTGCCTCCAGCGCGAAGGCCGCCGCGGGTGCGGGCGGCTGCAGGGGGCTCGGCTCGCTCATGATCGTCCTCCCGGGGGCGCTGCTGGCGCGTGGCCGTCGTGGGTGACGGCCCTGGTCACGGTACCCGACCAGGCACCGGCGATGACCGGAACGTCCGGGCGACGACGACGGTTCCACCCGCGGGCGCGCAGCCGGACCGGCCGGTGCACGCCCGCGGGCGGGTCCGCGGCCTCACTCCACGGTGACCGCCATCGGCGTCACGTGGAACGCGTTGCACGGGTTGTGCTCCTCGGGGCAGTTCGACAGGCCGACGTACAGGTCCGCCAGCGCCTCCAGGACGATCTCGTCACCCGGCCTGGTGGTCGGCTCGACGATCTCCATCCGCCCGTCGGGGTGGTGCAGGATCCGCATGAACAGCGAGATGCACTGGTCGGGGTTGATGGCCGTCGTGTCCAGGCCCAGCTCCTCCCAGTCGCCGACGAGGTTGTCCAGGCAGCCCCACGTCTCCTCGACGCCGTAGCGGATCTGGTTGGACCACCTGCTGCAGTACCCGCCGGTCATGTTGTGGATGCCGTTGTCGTCGTGCACGACGCGGAACATCGGGCGGCATCGGTCGGAGTAGATGGTGTAGCCCTGCTGCAGGTCCCAGCGGCCGTTCGAGACGCGGGTGAACATCGAGGACAGCCGCTCGACCGGGTCCTCGACCATGCTCGCGATGAAGTCCATGACCTGCTGGCCCTCGAGGTCGGTGATGCGCAGGCGCTGGCCCGCGCGCAGCTTGAGGGCGAGGCGGCCCTTCGGCTCGAGGACGACCCGTCCCGGGGTGGCCCAGCCGACCGTCGTGGTGGTGCTCATGCGTGTGGTTCCTTCCGTGGGAGTCGAGGGGGTCGAGGGGGTCACGCGGCGCCGAAGCCGCCGCCGCCCGGGGTACGCAGGCGGATGGTCTGGCCCGGCTGCAGGACGAGCCGCCCCTTGGGCTCGCTCACGTCGACGTCGTCGACCTGGAGCAGGCCCGTCGCGCCGTCGGCCCCGCCGGCCAGGCCGGGTGCGGCGTGGTCGATGCGCTCGGTGAGGAAGATGACGTCGAGCGGCGCGTCGTGCGTCGAGCGCAGGACGACCTCCTGCCCGTCACCGCCGCGCCAGCGCCCGTCGCCGCCCGAGCCGCGCACGACCCGCTTGGACTCGACGAGCACGGGTACCTGCTGCTCGACGACCTCGACGGGTGTGTTCGACACGTTCGACGGTGTCGACAGGGTCGCGTGGCCCGGCTGGTCCTGCGCCGCGCCCTGGCCGCCGTTGAAGCACAGCAGCGACGCGAAGGCGCCGTCGTCGGTCTCGCCGCGCAGCCCGACGACCCAGAACGGCGTCCCGGCCGCTGCCGAGACACGGTCCGGCAGCGCGTGCAGCAGCGCCCGCGAGAGCACCGCGGGGATCGCGTGCGCCGGGAAGTTGGCCGACACCGCCGCGGTCGTCGTGGGGCGCAGCAGCGACCCCTCGGGGACCCGGATCGTCACGGGACGCATCGCGCCCGCGTTGTTCGGCACGTCCGGCGCCAGCAGGCACGCCAGCCCGTAGCGGGTGTACCCGTAGGTGGGCGACGCGGAGTTGATGCCGAACCGGGACTGCGGCGAGGTGCCCTCGTAGTCGACGACGAGCTCGTCGCCCGTGACCTCGACGGCCACCTGGATCGTCTTCGGCTCCTCGAACCCGTCGAGGTCGACCGCCGCCTCGTAGCGTCCGTCGGGGATCGAGGAGATCGACGCCCGCACGGCCCGCTCGGTCGCCGCGCAGATCTGCTCGGCGACCTCGTCGAGGTCGAGGGTCGGGTCCGCGTCGAGCATCGCGTGGATGCGGCGCACCCCCAGCGTGTTCGCCGCCACGAGCGCGTCGACGTCGCCCAGCACCTGGCCGGGGACGCGCACGTTGCGCGCCAGGATGCGCCGCACGAGCGGGTCGGGGACGCCGCCGGACACGAGCCGCACGGGCGGCAGGCAGAACCCCTCCTCCCAGGCGTCCTGCGCGAAGGCGCCCTCGGAGGTGCCGCCGATGTCCGACAGGTGGCAGATGCTCGCGACGTACCCGACGACGCGGCCGTCGCGGAACACCGGCGTCGCGGCCGTGAGGTCGGGCAGGTGCGTGTTGCCCATGCGCGGGTCGTTCGTGGCGATGACGTCGCCGGGCCGCAGCGTGTTGACGCCGATCTCGGCGACCATCGCCTGCACGGTGCCGGCGACGGTGCCCGTGAACACCGGGACCGAGCGTCCGTACTCGACGAGCAGGCGCCCGTCGGCCGTCAGCACCGCGCACGCGAGGTCGTTGGACTCGCGCACCACCGACGAGAACGCGGTGCGCAGCAGCACCGCCGCCATCTCGTCGGCCACCGAGATCAGCCGCTGCCAGACGATCTGCAGCGTCGCGGCGTCCCAGGTCGTGGTCGTGCTCGTCATTGCGGGCTCCTAGAGCTCGGGCCGGTCGGAGGCGGTGGCCTCCGGCAGCAGCCGGGTCAGCATGTGGTGGTCCAGCAGCAGCTGGTGCGCGACGGCGTCGAGCGTGCGCGCGTCGGGCGCGGACTCCGAGAAGTCCTGCGCCGCGTTGCCGGTCTTGAGGTAGACGGGGGCCGCGACGCGGACCATCTCGGGGACGTCGTACGTGCGCACGAAGCCGCCGGTGCCGGGCGGGTTGTCGGTGTGCAGGTCCAGCGCCACGTCCGTGCACGCGCGGACGGCCGCGAGCATCCGCACGTCCAGGTCGCGCTGCAGGTTGACCGAGTCCGCGCCGAGCCCTGCCAGCAGGCGCGCGTGCGCCGGGTTCGACGCGCCCATGTTCGACGATGCCTTGAACCGCGTGTCCGGCGGCAGCGCACCGAGGTCGCGCAGCTGGGACATGCTCACCAGGAGCCCTTCGTCGAACACGAGGAACCCGCGCACGCCCAGGTCCACGGCGCGTGCGACATCGTCGAGCGCCTGCACGAGCTGCTCGGTGCCGCGCAGCCGGTACGCGGACGCCGCCGCGACCGCGCTGCCCGCACGTGCCTGCCCGCCGATGTCGAACACCCCGCGCGGCCCCACGGCCATCCGCAGCTGGACGCGCAGGTTGCGGCAGGCCGCGACCAGCTCCTCGATCTCGGTGTCGAGGTAGCGCATCGTCCCCACCGTGTTGGTGGCCTGGTGCAGGTGGACGCCGTGCGGTGCGAGGCGCTCGACGAGCCCCTCGACCGACGGGCCGTCCAGGGCGCCGGCGACCTCCCACTTGTACCAGCCGCCGTCGGCGAACCGGGTGGTGCTCGTCGCCGGGGTGGCCGGTTCCCCCGGCGGCAGGTCGAGGCGGCCCAGCCACTCCCGGGCGCGGTCGAGGCTCACTCGGCGGCCCTCCGCGACGCGACGCCCGAGGGGAGCGCGGTGGGGACGTGCACGCTGATGTGCAGGTTGCCGTCGTCGTCGAGCTCGGCGAGGTCGCCGGGCCCGACGACGGCGGTCGACTCGGGCAGCTGCAGGATCGCGGGCCCGACGACGGGCTCGCCCGGCGTCATCCCGAGCATCCGCAGCACGGGCGCCTCGACCGTGCCCGTCTCCGGGAACCACACGGTGCGGGTGCGGCCGGTCGCGGCCGTCTCACCGGCCGGGGGGACGGTCCGCACCAGCTCGGGCTGCTCGAAGCGTCCGTACACGCGCACGCGCCACGTGACGACCTCGGCACGGTCGTACTCGGGACGCACGCCGTAGATCCGCTCGTACTCGGTGCCGAACCGGCGCAGGTAGTCCGCCGGCCCGTCGTCGGCCCCGACCGGGACCTCGATCTCGAAGCCCTGCCCGACGAACCGCATGTCCACGAACCGCTCGACGCGGTCGACGTCCTGCGCGAGCTCGTCGGCGGCCTGCGCGACGAGCGCGTCGTACCCGCCGGCCACGCTCGCGTCGTCCCACGCCGCGAGCTCCAGGAGGCGCGTGCGGGACGTCTCGACCATGGGCGGCGCGACCAGCAGACCGGTCGCGGACAGCACGCCCGCGGCGGCGGGCACGACGACCTTGCGCAGCCCGAGCGTGCGGGCCACGCGCGCCGCGTGCACCGGGGCCGCCCCGCCGAACGCGAGCATCGTGAACTCGCGTGGGTCGTGGCCGCGCTCGGTCGCGTGCACCTGGATCGCGAGCGCCATGTGCTCGTCGACCACCCGGACGACCCCCGCCGCAGCGGCCACCGGGTCGTCCCCGAACGCGGTGCCCAGGTGCTCGACCATCGCGCGCCGCGACGCCTCGACGTCGAGCGTCATGCGCCCGCCGAGGAAGTAGTCGGGGTCGAGGTAGCCGAGCACGATGTCCGCGTCGGTCACGGTCGGCCGGTCGCCACCCATGCCGTAGCCCGCCGGGCCGGGCCGCGAGCCCGCCGAGTGCGGGCCGACCCGCAGCAGACCCAGCGCGTCGAGCGCCGCGATCGAGCCGCCGCCCGCGCCGATCTCGAGCATGTCCACCACCGGCATCGTCACGGGCAGCCCGCTGCCGGACTTGAGCCGGTGCACGCGTCCGACCTCGAACCCGTTGTGCACGGCCGGTGCGCCGCCCTCGACGATCGCGACCTTCGCGGTCGTGCCGCCCATGTCGAACGCGACGAGGCGGTCCAGGCCGAGCCGCCGACCGATCGCCGCGGCGCCGAGCGCCCCGGCTGCGGGACCGGACTCCAGCAGCCGCAGCGGGTAGGCGCGCGCGGTCGGTGTCGAGACCACGCCGCCATTCGACTGCATGAGCACGAGGGCCTGCGCGATGCCCAGGCGTGTCACGGCCCGCTCGACGTCCTCGAAGTGCTCGCCCGCGACGGGGCGCACGTACGCGTTGGCGAGAGTCGTGACGGTCCGCTCGTACTCGCGGATCACGGGGGCGAGGTGGCCCGACAGCGTGACCGGCACGCCGGGGAGCCGCTGCGCGAGCACGGCCGCGACGGCCTCCTCGTGCACCGGGTCCGCGTAGGCGTGCAGCAGGCACACGGCGACGGACTCGACGCCCGCGGCCGCGATCTCGTCGGCGACGCGCCGCACCTCGTCGAGGTCGAGCGGTGCGTGCACCGAGCCGTCGGCACGCAGCCGCTCGCTCACCTCGAAGCGCAGGTCCGCCGGGACGAGCGGGTCGGGGAGCTGCAGCCGCGTGTCGTACAGGTCGTAGCGCCACTCGCGGCCGATGTCGATCGTGTCCGCGAACCCGCGGGTCGTGATGAGCGCGGTCCGGGCGCCGCGACGCTCGATGAGCGCGTTGGTCACCAGGGTCGTCGCGCCGACGACGGAACGGTCGACGTCGTCCGCGGTGCGGCCGCCGGCCTCGAGCACCTGCGCGATGCCCTGCTCGATCGCGCGGCTGAAGTCGTCGTACGTGGTCAGGCACTTGCCGAGCCAGGCCCGGCCGGTGCTCTCGTCCAGCAGCACCAGGTCGGTGAAGGTGCCGCCGATGTCGAAGCTCACACGCATGGGGGTCCTCAGGTCGTGGGGAAGGGGTCGTCGTGCGGGTGGCGGTCCGTCGGCGGGCGTGCGGGGATGAGCAGCGACGACACGCGCGGGGGCACGGCGGGCCTCATCCCGTCACCGCCGCGACCGCGAGCACGGGGACGACGAGCCCGGCCTGCCCGCCGCGCTGCACGCGCGCGACCGCGCGCAGCCGGGACCCGGGCGCGGACGACGCGCC
>JAFAEH010000112.1 GCA_023424135.1 Actinomycetes bacterium
CGGGCGTCCCGTTCGCGGGCCCGGCGTCGGCAGCCGACGCGGGAGCGGTCCTGCCCGCGACGGGCGCGACCCTGGACGTCGCGGACGAGCGTGGGGCGACGTCCGTGACGGTGACCGGGTCCGCCGGGGCCCTGGCGTGGGTCGCGCCGCCGGCCGGGGGAGGCGTGCAGGTGCAGCCCGACGGGTCGGTGGCCCTGCTCGACGCTTCCGGTGCGGTCGTCGCCGCCCTCGACGTGCCGACCGGCGGCGACGGCACACCCGGCGCCTGGCGGACCGACGGGGACGTCCTGGCGCTCGACGGGCCCGACGGTTCGGCGTCGTTCGTCGTCGGGACCGGCGCGCTGGCGTCGGTGACGTGGGGCGAGGCCGAGGGCGGTCGTTCGCTGGCCGTCGTCCCGGCCGACTGGGTGCGCGGCGGGAGCCTCGCCGCGCAGCAGGCGCTCGCGTCCCAGCTCCAGACCGCCGAGCCCGAGGCCGCGTCCGCGTCCATGCAGGCCCAGCTCTGGTGCCACGTGCTCGGCGCCCCGGACAAGGCGTCGTGGAACCTCGAGCCCTGGCGGCCCGAGGTGCCCACGTCCACGATGCTCGCGACCCGCTGCAACCCGACCGACGACGACACCTGAGCAGCGGCCCGGGACGCGCGAGCCCGACGCGCGAGCCCGACGCGCGAGCCCGGTGCCGGGGTACCCGACCCAGGCGGCCGTCGGGTGCCCGTGCGGTGGCGTCAGTGCTGGGTCGCGCGTCCGCGGCGCCACACGACGAGACCGGTCCCCAGGCCGAGCGCGACGATGCCGCCGGCGAGCAGCACGCCCGCGCGGGCACCCGTCGCGGCGAGGACCTCGGACCGCTCCTCGGTGGCGCCGAGCACCTGCGCGCGGACCGTCGGGAGCGCGCCGGGGGTCGGTGCGCCCTCGGCGAGGACCTCGGACCGCTCGGTCGGGGTGGGGGCGGGCGCCGAGGTCGACGGAGCCGGGGTGGGCCTGGTCGGCACGCCCGACGCGGGCGTCGGGACCGGCGCCTGGCTGACCTCGGCGGTGGGCGTCGGGGCGGGCGGGGTCGTGGGCGTGGTGCTCGGCGACGGCGTCGTGGGCGTCGGCACGTCCGTCGGCGTCGGGGTCGACGTGGGGGTCGGTGTCACCGCCGGGGTCGGGGTGGGCGTCGTGCGGCAGACCGGGACCTGGCCACCCTCGCCGAAGTGCTCGTCGTACCCCGCGACCTGGACCCACGTGACGCACGCGTCCGGCGGCAGGCCGACGCGGTCCCACGTGAGGACGGACGCACCGAGCAGGTCGGCGTGCGCGGTGCCGGGGCCCTCGACGTGCACGTTGCGCGACGCCTGGCCCATGGCCGAGGTGTAGCGGACGTTGACGTGCCGGTGCTCTGCGAACACGTCGCCCGCGGGTAGCTCGATGCCGGACGCGGTCACCCGGTACGGCGTCGGGGCGTCGGAGCCGGCGCTGGCGGCGGTCGCGGCGCCCACGACGACGAGCGCCGTCAGTGCGGTGGCGGTGGTGGTGAGGGCGGCGCTGCGGCGGGACATCTGACCTCGTCGTTCCATGACTGCGGGACCGCGCGACGCGCGGAGGAGGGGTGGGCACGGGCAGGTTATCGGGCAGATCGGGCGAAGGGGATGAGAAGGGCGTGAGAGATCCGCGCGCAGGTCAGGAGGCCGGTCGTGGTGCGGGACGCGAGCAGGTCGGACGTCCGAGTTCACCCGCACGGTGCACCGCCGGACGGGTGGTGGACGACCGCACCGGGGCGCGGCCGGCCGCCGGTAGGCTGAGGCCGTCTGCCGACCTGCGGCGCGGGACCCGCGCGGGCGAGCGCCCCTGAGGACCCGGCCCCCACCGAGGGAACCGATGACCACCGCACCTGTGCGCCCCGAGGCCCCCCAGCACACGTCCGACACCGTCGAGCACGCCACCGCGACGCCGGACCTCGAGCAGCCGTTCGCCGAGCTCGGCCTCAAGCCTGACGAGTACCAGCGCATCCGCGACATCCTCGGGCGCCGCCCGACGGCCGCGGAGCTCGCCATGTACTCCGTCATGTGGTCCGAGCACTGCTCCTACAAGTCGTCGAAGTCGCACCTGCGGCAGTTCGGCGACAAGACGACCCCGGCGATGAAGGAGCACCTGCTCGTCGGCATCGGCGAGAACGCGGGCGTCGTCGACATCGGCGACGGCTGGGCCGTGACGTTCAAGGTCGAGTCGCACAACCACCCGTCGTACGTCGAGCCCTACCAGGGGGCGGCGACGGGCGTCGGCGGCATCGTGCGCGACATCATCTCGATGGGCGCGCGACCCGTGGCGGTCATGGACCAGCTGCGCTTCGGCGCACCCGAGCACCCCGACACGGCGCGCGTCGTGCACGGTGTCGTCGCGGGCGTCGGCGGGTACGGCAACAGCCTGGGCCTGCCGAACATCGGCGGTGAGCTCGTCTTCGACCCCTGCTACCAGGGCAACCCGCTGGTCAACGCGCTGTGCCTGGGGGTGCTGCGGCACGAGGACATCCACCTGGCGAACGCGTCCGGCGTGGGCAACAAGGTCGTGCTGTTCGGGGCCCGCACGGGCGGTGACGGCATCGGCGGCGCGTCGATCCTCGCGTCGGAGACGTTCGACGACACCAAGCCGTCCAAGCGTCCGAGCGTGCAGGTCGGCGACCCCTTCATGGAGAAGGTGCTCATCGAGTGCTGCCTCGAGCTGTACGCCGCGCGCGTCGTCGAGGGCATCCAGGACCTGGGCGCCGCGGGCATCTCCTGCGCGACCAGCGAGCTCGCGTCCAACGGCGACGGCGGCATGCACGTCGACCTGGAGAACGTGCTGCTGCGCGACCCGACGCTGACGGCCGGCGAGATCCTCATGTCGGAGTCGCAGGAGCGCATGATGGCCGTCGTCCGGCCCGAGAAGCTCGACGAGTTCCTCGCGATCACGGGCCGGTGGGACGTCGAGACCGCGGTGATCGGCGAGGTCACCGGCACCGGGCGCCTGACGATCGACCACCACGGCGACCGGATCGTCGACGTCGACCCGCGGACCGTCGCGCACGAGGGCCCCGTCTACGACCGCCCGTACGCGCGTCCGGCCTGGCAGGACGGGCTCGTCGCCGACTCGATCAGCACCCCCGAGGGCGCGGCGCGGTACGCGCGCCCGGGCACGGCCGACGAGCTGCGCGCGACGCTGCTGCGCCTGCTCGCGTCGCCCAACCTCGCGTCGCCCGCGTGGGTCACCGACCAGTACGACCGGTTCGTGCAGGGCAACACCGCGCTCGCGCAGCCCGACGACTCGGGCGTCGTGCGCGTCGACGAGGCCACGGGGCTGGGGGTCGCGCTCGCGACCGACGCGAACGGCCGCTACGGCAAGCTCGACCCCTACACGGGTGCGCAGCTCGCGCTCGCGGAGGCGTACCGCAACGTCGCGACCGTCGGCGCGCGGCCGCTGGCCGTCACCGACTGCCTGAACTTCGGCAGCCCCGAGCACCCGGACTCGATGTGGCAGCTGGTCGAGGCGATCCGCGGCCTGGCGGACGCGTGCCAGACGCTCGAGGTCCCGGTCACCGGCGGCAACGTCAGCTTCTACAACCAGACCGGCAGCACGCCGATCAACCCGACCCCGGTGATCGGCGTCCTGGGCGTGCACGCCGACGTCCGCCGCCGCACCGCGATGGCGTTCGCGGCGGAGGGCCACAAGCTGGTCCTGCTGGGCACCACGCGCGAGGAGTTCGGCGGCTCGGAGTGGGCGCACGTCGTCCACCGTCACCTGGGCGGGCTGCCGCCGCAGGCGGACCTGGAGGCCGAGCAGGCGCTCGGCGCGGTGCTCGTGGAGGCGGCCAGGCGCGGGCTGCTGGAGGGCTCGCACGACCTGTCCGACGGCGGGCTCGCGGTGGCGCTGGCCGAGTCGTGCCTGGCCCGGGGCGTCGGGGCGAAGGTGACGCTGTCCGGCGACCCCTTCGTCGACCTGTTCAGCGAGTCGGCGGCGCGGGCGCTGGTCGTGGTGCGGCCGGAGGCGTACGACGAGTTCGCCTCGCTGTGCGGGCGGCACGACGTGCCGTGTTACGGGCTCGGGGTCACCGGCGGGACGTCGCTGGTGGTCGAGGACGTGTTCGAGGTGCCGGTCGAGGAGCTGCGGGAGACGCACCGGGCGGTGCTGCCCGCGCTGTTCGGCTGACCCTGGACGGGAGAAGGGCCGGCACGGGGGTTTCCCGTGCCGGCCCTTTCGCGCGCTTGGGGGTTACGCCTTCTTCAGGCAGACGACGTAGGCCGTGCCGTTGACGGACGTGCCGTTGCCGCCGCCGTGGCCCGGGTTGTCGTTGCCGCCGCCGTTGTCGTCCTTGGCGACGGTGACGGTCCAGCCGGTGCCGCTGCCGCTCGGGGCGCTGGCCATGACGACCGCGTTCTTCAGGACGCCGAAGCTGAAGCCGCCGCCGGTGGCGGTGCCGCCCTGGCTGCAGGAGGCGGTGGTGGAGCCGAGGCCGTTCAGCGAGGCGGTCTTGACGTAGGTCGTGTAGGTGCCGCCGCCGTCCTTGCCGTCCTTGCCGTCCTTGCCCGCGGGGCCCTGGGGGCCGGCCGGACCGGCGGGGCCTTGCGGGCCCGCAGGGCCCCGCTCGCCCTGCTTGCCGGGGAGGCCGTCCTTGCCCGGAAGGCCGTTCTTGCCGTCCTGGCCGTTCTTGCCCGGGAGGCCGTCCTTGCCGTCCTGGCCGTTCTTGCCGTCCTCACCCTTCGGGCCCTGCGGGCCCTGGGGGCCGGCGGGGCCCGTGTCGCCCTTCGGGCCCTGCGGGCCGGTCGCGCCCTTCAGGCCGGGACGCCCCTGCGGGCCCTGCGGGCCGGTGTCACCCTTCGGGCCCTGCGCGCCCGTGTCGCCCTTGGGGCCGACGGTGACGGAGTTCGTGGTGGCCTCGCTGCCGCCGCCGATGAGCACGCGGATCTCGGTGGCGCGGCACTTCGTGGTCGGGTTCACGA
>JAFAEH010000340.1 GCA_023424135.1 Actinomycetes bacterium
GTCCAGACGCTGCGCCAGCTCGTCGGCCCCGCGGCGTTCCGGGACGCGCCCCTCGACGACGCGCCGCTGCTGCTGCCCGGCGTCCGCGTCGAGGACGCGCCGCGCTTCGCGCACCGCGGTGTGCTGCTCGACGTCGCGCGGCACTTCCTGCCGAAGCGCGAGGTCATGCGGTTCATCGACCTCGCGGCCGCGCACAAGCTCGACGTCGTGCACCTGCACCTGACCGACGACCAGGGGTGGCGCGTCGAGATCCGCGCGTTCCCGCGCCTGACGCAGGTCGGGGCGTGGCGGCGTGAGTCGCAGGTCGGGTCCTCGCGCTCGACGACGACGGACGGGCGACCGCACGGCGGGTACTACACGCAGGACGACCTGCGGGAGATCGCCGCGTTCGCGCGGACCCGCGGTGTGACGCTCGTCCCCGAGATCGACGTCCCGGGGCACTCGCAGGCCGCGATGGCCGCATACCCGCACCTGGCCGCCGGCCGCGCACCGCAGGAGGTCTGGACGCGCTGGGGCCTGAACCCGCACGCGCTCGCACCGACCGACGAGGTGCTCGACTTCTTCCGCACGGTCCTCGACGAGGTCGTCGAGGTCCTGGACCCGCCGGTCGTGTGCCTGGGTGGTGACGAGGTCGCGCGCGACGCGTGGGCCGACGACCCGGCGGTCGTGCGTCGTGCCGAGGAGCTCGGGCTCGACGACGTCGACGCGCTGCTGCCGTGGTTCGTCGGGCAGCTCGCCGAGCACCTGCGGGCACGGGGCAGACGCGTGAGCGTGTGGGACGAGGTCTGCGGGACGCGGCTGCCGAAGGACGTCGTCGTGCACTGCTGGCGCGGTGTACGCAGCGGCGTCGACGCGCTGCGGGACGGGTACGACGTCGTCGTCGCCCCCGAGCACGAGGTGTACCTCGACCACCGGGCCGCGCCCGGGTCGGGTGAGCCGGCGCCGGTCGGCGTGGTGCGGACCGTGCAGGACGTCTACGGGTTCGACCCGGAGCGCGAGCCGCTCGCGCAGACCGCCGCCGAGGACGGTGCCGGGCGCGTGCTCGGCGCGCAGGCGCAGGTGTGGACCGAGCAGCTCGACTCCCCGCGGCGGGTGGACTACGCGACCTACCCGCGGCTGTGCGCGTTCGCCGAGGTGGTCTGGAGCCCCGCGCACGCGCGTGACTGGTCGTCGTTCGAGTCGCGTCTGACGTCGGGTCACCTCGCGCGGCTCGACGCGGCCGGCGTGGAGTACCGCCCGCTGGACGGTCCGTTGCCGTGGCAGCAGCGCCCGGGCGTGCCGGGCTGGCCGCTGCGGTTCGACGACCTGGGGCAGCTCGTCCACACCCCCACCGCCGACCGCTGACCCCGCCCCGGACCACCGCGAGCCCGGCGCTCCGTGAGCCCGGCGGGGCGGCGCCGTCGGGTCAGGGGGACACGACGCACCTGCCCAGCTCACGCTCGAGCGCGTCGTGCTCCGCCTGCGTGACCCACAGCCCGTAGGCGGCCTTCACGGTCACCTGACGCAGCGCGTACACGCAGCGGTACCCGCGGTTCGGGGGCAGCCAGGTCGCGGCGTCGCCGGCGCCCTTGCTCTGGTTCGTGGGTCCGTCGACGGCCTGCAGGTTCGCCGGGTCGTTCGCGAACGCGGTCCGGACCTCGCGGGTCCAGCCCCGGGCGCCCTTCTGCCACGCGTCGGCGAGGGCGACGACGTGGTCGATCTGCACCTCGGCGGAGCGCTCGCCGCGCTCGAACGCGATGGTGGTGGCGGTGTACGGGTCGTCGAGCGTGCCCGTCAGCACGACGCAGCCGCGCGACCCGGGCTTGACGGTGATGTCCACCAGGTCGCGGTGCAGCATGTCGTTGCGTGTGTCGCAGCCGTTGCGGTCGACGTCGGCCCACGCCTGGCCGAACGCGTCGCGGTCGTAGCCGGTCCGGGGGGCGCGGCCCTTGACCGCGAGCCCGTCGAGCGCGTCGTACCCCGCGGCGAGGTCCGCGGCCGTGACGGGGTAGCGGGCGGCCGCCCGGGCGTCGATCCAGACGGGTGCGCCGAGGCCGACGGCCAGCGCGACGACGAGCAGGACACCGGCCCACCCCCGCCGGCGCGGTCGCTGGGCGGGCGGTCGCATGAGGTCGAGCGTCGAGGTCACGGGCGCACAGCCTGCCGGACACGTCCGACATCCCGGACGCGGACGCGCCGGTGCCGTGCGGGCGCGTCGACGACCCGAGGGCTGTGGGCGGCTCGCTCAGTGCGTGACGTCGCCCGGGCGCGCCTCGTGCCCCGGGCGACCGCGCGTGCGCTCGGACTCCTTGAGCTGCGACTCGTACACGTGCCGCCGCCCAGCCGTGAGCTCGTCGCGCACCTGCCGCTCGGCATCCGCGAACGCGCGGTGGTAGCCGTCGTCGAACTCCTCGACCACCTGGAACGTCCACCGGCCCGGCAGGACGTTGCGGCCCACGACGTCGGCGCGGACCCGGTCGGCGAGCTCCGCGTGACCCGCGGCCTCGAGATCGTCGAGCGCCTGCTGCAGCTCGGCGTCCGCCCGGCCGATCAGCCGGTGGAACGCGTAGAGCATCCCGCGCGCGTGCTCGACGACCTCGAACGCGGCCGTCACCCCGCCGACCGCCGCGACCGTCGCGTCGTCGACCCCCGCCGGCGGCAGGTGCCGCGCGTCGGGCTCGTCGCGTGTCGCGCCCTCGCTCACCTCACCCACGCGTCCACCATGCCGACGTCGCGCCGTCGCCGCACGTGGTGGCGTGCGCGACCCATGACCAGCAGGCCCTGTCCGGTGCACCGCCCCGGCCCGTCCGGCGTCCGGCCCGCACGTCCGGGCGCCCGACCAGGACGTACGTCCGGTGGACGCCCCGCGGCACGCGCGCCATGCTCACGGGGTGATGCGGACGGTCGACGAGGGGGCGCGATGACGGCAGGCGACTGGGCGCGGTGGACGCCGCACGGGAACGCGGGCGGTCCGCGCGGGATCCTGCGGCGCAAGTCGGTCGAGGCGTCGCTCGCGGCGGTCGACGACCCGGAGCGTCGGCTGCGGCGCACGCTCACCGCGTGGGACCTCGCGGTGCTCGGCGTCGCGGTCGCGGTCGGCGCGGGGATCTTCTCGGTGGGCGCCACGGCCGCGGCGAGGCACGCGGGGCCGGCCGTCATCGTGTCGTTCCTCATCGCCTCGGTCGTGTGCGGCCTCGCGATCATGTGCTACGCCGAGTTCGCCTCGACGCTGCCGGTCGCGGGCTCCGCGTACACGTACTCCTACGTGACGATGGGTGAGTTCGTCGCGTGGATCATCGGCTGGGACCTCATCCTCGAGATGCTGCTCGCGGCCGCCGTCATCGCGAAGTTCTGGGGCGTGTACCTGTCCGACGCGTTCGGGCTGTTCGGCGTCGACGTGCCCCCGACGGTCGCGGTCGGCCCGGTGGACGTCGCGTGGGGGCCGGTGCTCGTGGTCGCGGTGTTCACGGCGCTGCTGGCGATCGGCACGCGCCTGAGCACCCGCGTGAACAGCGTGTTCACCATCATCAAGGTCGGCATCACCCTCTTCGTCATCGTCGCCGGCTTCTTCTACGTGAAGGCGGAGAACTGGACCCCGTTCGTCCCGCCGTCGCAGCCGGCGGAGGCCGGCACCAGCACGCTGCACCAGCCGCTGACCGGCTTCCTGCTGGGCATGGAGCCCTCCATGTACGGCGTCATGGGCATCCTGTCCGGCGCCGCGCTGGTGTTCTTCGCGTTCATCGGGTTCGACGTCGTCGCGACCACCGCGGAGGAGACCAAGGACCCGCAGCGGGCCGTGCCCAAGGGCATCCTCGGCGGGCTCGCGCTCGTCACCGTGCTGTACGTGCTGGTGACCGTCGTCGTCACCGGGATGGTGAGCTACCGCGACCTCGCGGCGTCCGACTCGCCGTCCCTCACCACCGCGTTCGTGCTGGTCGGGGCCGACTGGGCGGGCAAGGTGATCTCGGTCGGCATCCTCGTGGGCCTCACGAGCGTGCTCATGGTGCTGCTGCTGGGGCTCACGCGCGTCGTCTTCGCGATGAGCCGCGACGGTCTGCTGCCCCGGGCCGTGTCCCGCACGTCGCCGCGGTTCGGCACGCCGATGTGGCTGCAGATCGGCGCCGGGGTCGTCGTCGCGCTCATCGCCGGGCTCTCGGAGGTCGAGCTGCTCGAGGAGATGATCAACATCGGCACGCTGTCCGCGTTCGTCCTCGTCAGCTTCGGCGTCCCGCTGCTGCGCCGCTCGCGGCCCGACCTGCCGCGCGGCTTCCGGGTGCCGTGGTCGCCCGTGCTGCCGGTCGTCGCGGGCGTCGCGTGCCTGTGGCTCATGCTCAACCTCACGACGCTCACGTGGCTGCGGTTCCTCGTGTGGGTCGCGGTCGGTGCGGTGGTCTACGCGACGTTCTCCTACCGGAACTCGATGCTCGGACGCGGCCGTCCCGTCGCGCTGGCCGAGTCGGAGCTCGAGGGCGGCGCGCACGGCTGAGCCGCGGGCGTGCCCGTGACCTGCGGCTGTCCGGGCACGCGGTTCACCCGGACGCGCGTCCGGCTGGGTCCGGGGGCCCGGCCGGGACGGTGGCATCTGCGGCATACTGACGCGCAAGCCACCGAAGGG
>JAFAEH010000346.1 GCA_023424135.1 Actinomycetes bacterium
CGGGCGGGCGCCTGAGCAAGCTCGCGCACATCTTCTCCAACCCGACGCTGCCCGAGATCCACGACTACTACGAGCCGTGGACGTACGACTACGACGTGCTGCTGTCCTCGCCGCAGGGCGAGCACACGCCGGTCGCGCGGCCCAAGTCTCTGCTCACGGGCGACGACATGGCGATCCGGTGGTCGGCCAACTGGGACGACAACCTGGGCGGCGCGGGCGAGACCATGGCCGACGACCCCGTGCTGGCGACGATGAGCACGCAGGTCACGGCCGAGTTCGAGCAGACCTTCATGTTCTACCTGCCGCGCATCTGCGAGCACTGCCTCAACCCGTCGTGCGTCGCGTCGTGCCCGTCGGGCGCGATGTACAAGCGCGTCGAGGACGGCATCGTGCTGGTCGACCAGGACAAGTGCCGAGGCTGGCGCATGTGCGTCACGGGCTGCCCGTACAAGAAGGTCTACTTCAACCACAAGACCGGCAAGGCCGAGAAGTGCACGCTGTGCTACCCGCGGCTCGAGGTCGGCCTGCCGACCGTGTGCTCCGAGACGTGCGTGGGCCGCCTGCGGTACCTGGGTCTCGTGCTGTACGACGAGGAGCGCGTGCTCGAGGCGGCGTCGGTCGAGGACGAGCACGACCTGCTCGACGCGCAGCGCTCGGTGCTCCTCGACCCGCACGACCCCGACGTGGTCGACGGTGCCCGTGCCGCCGGCATCCCCGAGGACTGGATCGACGCCGCGCAGCGCTCGCCGGTCTGGCGTCTCGTCAGCGAGTACGAGGTCGCGCTGCCGCTGCACCCCGAGTACCGCACGATGCCGATGGTCTGGTACATCCCGCCGCTGTCGCCGGTCGTCGACGTGGTCGCCGGGTCGGGCGCCGACGGCGAGGACGCGCCCACGCTCTTCGCCGCCATCGACCGTCTGCGCATCCCGCTCGACTACCTGGCGGGGCTGTTCACGGCCGGCGACGTCGAGCCCGTGCGCGCGGTGCTGCAACGCCTCGCGGCGATGCGCGCCCACATGCGCAACGTCAACCTCGGCGTCGAGCAGGACCCGCGCATCGCGGCGTCGGTCGGCCTGGACGCCGACGGGGTGGAGTCGATGTACCGGCTCCTCGCGATCGCCAGGTACGAGGAGCGGTACGTCATCCCGGTCGCGCACGCCGAGGTCGCGCGCGACCTCGAGGAGATCGCGACGGGCTGCTCCCTGGAGACCGAGGGCGGGCCGGGCATGGGCGGGGCCGGGCCGTTCGGCTCATCGTCCGGACGCCCCATGCGCGCGGCCGTCGAGACGTTCCACGCGCTGCGCCACCGCCAGCGGGCCGACCGTGCGCCGGCCGGCGAGGAGACTCCCGAGCGCGTCAACCTGCTGAACTGGGACGGCAACGGCGCACCCGCGGGTCTGTTCCCGCCCGGTCCGGACGACCCCGGGTACGGCGCCGGACCCGACGTCCCGGGCGGTGCCGACCGATGAGCCGGCGCGCACCCGACCTGCCGTTCCTCACGCCCGTGCGCGTCGACGCCGAGCAGCGCGCGACCGCGCACATGGCCGCGTCCCTGCTGCTCGACCACCCCGGACCGGACCACGACGCGCACCTCGCCGCGGTCCGCGAGGCCGCCGCGACGCTCCCGGGGCCTGTGCACGACGCCCTCGTGCGGTTCGTCGACGCGGTCACGGCCTGGGACCTCACCGACCGGCAGGCGCACTACGTCCAGACGTTCGACCTGCGCCGCCGCTGCGCGCTGTACCTCACGTACTACGCGGCCGGCGACACGCGCCGGCGCGGCATGGCGCTCGTGCGGTTCGTCGAGGCGTTCCGGGCGTGCGGCTGGACACCGCGCGACGACGAGCTGCCCGACCACCTGCCCGGGGTCCTCGAGCTGTCGGCCCGCGACCGCGGCCCCGTGCCGGACCTGCTGCTCGCGAGCCACCGCGACGGCATCGAGGTGCTGCGTTCGGCGCTGCACGGCCACGGCACGCCGTACGCGCACCTGCTCGACGCGGTCTGCCTGACGCTCCCCGAGGTCGACCCCGGCACGGCCGCACGCTTCGCGGCCCTGCTCGCCCAGGGGCCGCCGCAGGAGACCGTGGGCCTGGACCGCCCGCTGCTGCCGTTCCCCACGACGCGCCCGACGGAGGTCCCGGCATGAGCCCCACCGACACGCTGCTGTGGGTCGCGCTGCCCTACGCGGTGGCCGCGGTCTTCGTCGTCGGCCACGTGTGGCGCTACCGGTACGACCAGTTCGGCTGGACGACGCGCTCGTCGCAGGTCTACGAGAACCGGCTGCTGCGCTGGGGCTCGCCCATGTTCCACCTGGGCATCCTCATGGTCATCGCGGGCCACGTCGTCGGCCTGCTGGTCCCGCGCACGTGGCTCGAGGCGATCGGGATCGACGAGCACGCCTACCACCTGGGCGCGACGTGGATGGGCACGGCCGCCGCCGTGCTGACGATCGCGGGCCTGGTGATCCTCATCTACCGACGCCGCATGGTCGGGCCGGTGTTCCTCGCCACGACCCGCTCGGACAAGCTCATGTACGTCGTGCTCGCCGCGACGCTGGGCTTCGGCACCGCCGCGACCGTGCTGTACCAGGTCTTCGGCGCCGCGTACGACTACCGGGGCAGCATCTCGCCGTGGATCCGCAGCCTCCTGACGTTCCAGCCGCAGCCTGAGCTGATGTCGGGCGTGCCGCTGATGTTCCAGCTGCACGTCCTCAGCGCGCTGGCCCTGTTCGCGATCTGGCCGTTCACGCGGCTCGTGCACGTGTTCTCGGCGCCCGTCGGCTACCTGTTCCGGCCGTACGTCGTGTACCGCTCGCGCGACCACGCGAGCGGCTCGTCGCGGGCCGTGCGGCCCGGCTGGGAGCGCGTCGAGCGTCCGGGGGCCCGTCCGCGCCTGTGAGACCGTCGACATCCGTCCGTCACCGAGCCCTGGGAGGATCGACCCATGCCGGACCTCACCGCCCTCGCCGCCGAGCACCTCGCCGCGGCCCGCACCGACCCGCACGGCCGCAGCGCGCAGCTCGTGGTGCACGACGGCGAGCTGCGGCAGACCGTCATCGCGCTCGTCGCGGGGGCGCGGCTCGGTGAGCACGCGTCTCCCCCGGCCGCGTCGCTGCAGGCCCTCCAGGGGCACGTGCGCGTCGAGGTCGACGGCGACGTGCAGCGGGACGTCGCCGCCGGCGAGCTGTGGGAGCTCACGCACGAGCGGCACTCGGTGCTGGCCCTGGCGGACAGCGTCCTGCTGCTCACGACCGTGACGAGCGTCGCCACGGGGTCGCACGGGTGACCAGCCCCGCCCTGCCGCCGCTCGTCGCGCCCGGTCCGCCGCTCACGGCGGAGCAGGTGTCCCGCTACGCGCGGCACCTCGTGCTCGACGAGGTCGGAGAGGTCGGGCAGCGCCGCCTGCTGGCCGCGCGCGTGCTCGTGCTCGGCGCGGGCGGCCTGGGGTCGCCCGTCCTGCTCTACCTGGCGGCCGCGGGCGTCGGCACGCTCGGCGTGGTCGACGACGACGTCGTCGAGACCTCGAACCTGCAGCGGCAGGTCGTGCACGGCACGGCCGACGTGGGACGCCGCAAGGTCGACTCGGCCGCCGACGCGGTGCACGCGGTGGACCCCGCGGTCGAGGTCGTGACGCACGCCGTGCGCCTCGACGACACGAACGCGCACGACGTGCTGCACGGCTGGGACCTCGTGGTCGACGGGACCGACAACTTCGCGACGCGCTACCTCGTGAACGACGTGTGCGCGCGGCTGGGCGTGCCGTGGGTCTGGGGGTCGCTGCAGCGCGGGCACGCGCAGGTCAGCACGTTCTGGTCCGACCCGCCCGCGGGCGAGGGCGTGGACCTGCGTGACGTGTTCGGCGGCCCGCCGCCCGACGGCTCGGTCGCGTCGTGCGCGGTCGACGGCGTGCTCGGCGTGGTCTGCGCCGCGGCGGGCGCGGCGATGGCGCTCGAGGCCGTCAAGCTCGTGTGCGGCACGGGTCGCACGCTGCTGGGCCGGGTCGCGGTGCACGACGCGTTCGCGGGCACGTGGCAGGACGTGCCGGTGCGTCGCCGCGCGGCGGCCGACGTGCCCGTCCCCACGCGCACCGGGCCTGGCA
>JAFAEH010000358.1 GCA_023424135.1 Actinomycetes bacterium
GCAGGGTGCGCAGCGTGCGGGACGTGCGCGTGTGGTCGCGGCGCGTCGCGAGCAGGGCGGCGCGCTGCTCGGGGCCGACGGGGAGCGTGCGGACCCGGGGGCAGCCGTCGTCGACGGACCCGGGCCCGCCCGGGGACGTGCGCGCGCGGCCCTCGAGGACGACGGGGCAGAACTCGACGTCGAAGCGTGCGGCGTGCGTGACTCCCGCGGGCACCCACACCGCGCGTGCGGTGTCGACGGTGCGCGCGCCGTCGGGCGTCGTGACGACGCACGACCCGGACGCCGCGTAGAGCAGGTGGCCGTACGGGTGCGCGTGGGGTGCGTGCCCCCAGGGGCCGAAGGGCGCGTCGGGGGGCCAGGTGTCGAGGCCGTGGGGCCATCTATCGAGCAGGAGAGTCCCACCATCCGGGACACCGCCCGTATCCCCAGATAAGGGTGAGCGCTCCATGGGAGACCTCGATCGCTGAGTGTGAGCAACGTGGATACAGGTAAGCCTAACCTCACGTCGGAGCCGTTCTCGTGGTGACGTTCGTGCTGGCCGGGCGCTCGTTGTTCTCCGGGTTCGCGGACCTGTCGGCCCTCGTGGCGGACGTGCAGGGTGCGGTCACGGACCTCGCGCGTACGGCCGACCTGCTGCGTGTCACGAGCCCGGTGGGTCCTGCGCCGACGGGCGGCGTGTCGGTCCCCGCGCGCGACGCGCTCGTCGTGGACTCGGTGGCGTTCGCGTACGACGACGCTCCCGTGCTGCGGGACGTGAGCCTGCGCGTCGACCCGGGGCACCGCGTCGTCGTCGTCGGACGGACGGGTGCGGGCAAGTCGACGCTGCTCAAGGTGCTCACGGGGCTGTACGCGCCGGACGCGGGGAGGGTCACGTGCGGCGGCGTCGACGTGCACGCGCTGGCGGACGAGGACCGCGTGCGTGTCGTGGCGCTCGTCCCGCAGGCCGTGCACCTCGCACCCGGCACGCTCGCGGACGACCTGCGCCTGGTGCGGCCCGGTGCGAGCGAGGACGACCTGCGTGCGCACGCCGACACGATGGGCCTGGGTGCGTGGCTCGACGCGCTGCCGCGCGGCCTCGCGACGCCGACCGCGCGGCTCTCGGCGGGGGAACGACAGCTCGTCGCGCTGCTGCGGGTCGTGCTGCTCGATGCCGCGGTCCTCGTGCTCGACGAGGCGACGTCCGACGTGGACCCGGCCACGGCGGACCTCGTCGAGCGAGCCGTGGACCGGCTGGCGGCGGACCGTGCGGTCGTCGTCGTCGCGCACCGGCCGGACACCGTCGCGCGCTGGGGCGTCGTGCACGAGCTGGTCGACGGGACGTTGCGTCCGGTCGGGGAGGAGGCCGAGGCGCTCGTCCCGTGACGCGCAGGTGCACACCCGGACCTGCCGTGTGCGGCGCAGATGTGTCAGCGCAGGTCAGCGAGGTAGTGCGAGAGCGGTGACGAGCAGCCCCGCGCCCGTGGCCCACCGGCCGTGCAGCACGTCGACCCCCAGCCCGGGACGGTCCACGTCGGCCGTGAACGCCCCGTCGGCGTGCAGCCGCACGCGCACGTCCTCGAACCCGAGCCACGTGCGCACGAGCGGCGACCACACCTTGTAGACCGACTCCTTGGCGGAGAACAGGACCCGGTCGGGGCACAGCGCCGGGTCGAGGGTGGCCAGCGCGGCGCGCTCGTCCTCGGACATGACGAGCGGTCCGACGTCCGGCGGCAGGGGGTCCAGCGGCTCCGCGTCGATCCCGACCCCGGCCCACCGCGAGGCCCGGGCGACCGCGGCCGCCCGGTAGCCGTCGCAGTGCGTCAGCGCCCCGACGACCCCCACCGGCCAGACCGGTGAGCGATCCACGGCGCTCGGGACGGGTGGTCGCCCGTACCCGAGCACCTCGAGCGCGTCGCGTGCGCACCCGCGCACCGCCGCGTACTCGGCGCGCCGCGCGGGCACCGCCCGTGCGACCGCCGCGACCTCGTCCCCGACGAGCGGAACCGCTGCCGGCGCCCCGGTCGCCTCGACGCACACGACCCCGGGCGGCAGCAGACCGGTGAGCACGTCCCCATCCTGCCGGGTGAGGAGCGTGAGGGGTTGCCGTCGTCGCACGACGGCAACCCCTCACGCCCCTGCGCCCAGCGCTCGCGTCAGCCGAGGCCGTAGCGCGGCTTGAGGTGACGCCACCAGTCGCGGAACATCCAGCCGTCGAACTCGGTGATCTTGTTCGACGTGTTGGCCTTCATGACGAACTGGCTGACTCCCGTGGGCGTCCAGTCGTAGAAGTCGTCCAGGCCGAAGGTGTGCCCCATCTCGTGCTGGAGGATGAACATGTCGGGGTTGTCGAGGTTGGCGAGGTAGTACTCGGTGCCCAGGCGCTGCCCCCAGTCGCCGCCGGCGCCTCCGCCGAACCCGTCGGTCAGCCACAGTGACTGGTCGTAGTGCTTCTCGACGCCGCCGGGGTAGTTGCCGTCCTGGTGGAAGAACCGGCCGAGCGACTCGGAGCACTGCGGTGCATCCTCGCGGATGTCCCCGACGTAGACGGGCATCTCGCTGTCGGACCACTGCAGCTGGTTGCGGTCGCGCACGGCCCAGCCGACGACCTTCACGTCGACGGTGTCGTACGGCCAGCCGTCGAACCGGGCCCCGTCCTTGGCGAGGAAGTCGAACCACTTCTGGTAGTTGGCGACGTAGGCGTCCTCGATGCGGTCACGTGTCGCGGCGCTGACCGACTTGGTGGAGTCCCAGCGCACGCAGATGTTGAGGTAGCCGTCGTTCGCGATGACCTGGTCCCAGCCGTAGTTGCGGAACCCGTAGAGGTTGCCGTTGTTGTACGTCTGCTCCTGGTGGCGCCACACCTCGTCGATCGCCGTGACGAGGTGCGCGGGCGGGTTCCACGGGATCGTCGCGGCCGGGGTCGTCGGCGCGGGGGTCGGCGTGGGTGTGGCCGTGCGCGTCGGGGTGGGGGTCGGTGTGGGCGTCGCGGTCCGCGTGGGGGTCGGCGACGGGGTCGGGGTGGCCGTGCGCGTGGGGGACGGGGTCGGGGTCGGGGTGGTCGTGCGCGTCGGGGAGGGCGTCGGTGCCGGCGACGACGTGGGAGAGGCGGTCGGCGACGACGTGGGAGCGCCCGCGAGCGTGCAAGCGACCCCGTCGAGCCGGACGTCGCTCACCGGGGGCGTCGTCCCGGTGTGCGTCGCGTTGAAGCCGAGCGTCCACGACGCGCCGGGCTGCAGGGTGCGGCCCCAGGCGGGTGCGCTCGCGGTGACGCGCGTGCCGCTCTGGGTCGCGTCGGCCATCCACGTCTGCTGCAGGCGCTCCCCGCCGGCGAACGTCCAGGCGACCTGCCAGTCGTCGACGCGCTCGTCGCCGACGGTGAACGTGAGGCTGCCGGTGAACCCGGAGTTCCACGACGAGACCACGTCGTAGCGGGCGGTGCAGGTCGGTGCGGCCAGCACGGGCCCGGCGACGAGCACGGCACCGGCGGCCAGGGCGCCGGCGGCGAGGGTCGCGAGCCCTGCGCGCAGCCCGCGTCGGGGGCCGGTGGGACGGGTGCGGCCCGCCCGGTCGGGGCGTCGGCTGCGGGGTCGGACGGGTGACGGCACGAGGTCCTCCGGGACGGTCGGGGATCGGGCGGTGGCGCGGAAAGCGCGTCCCGTGCACGCTAACCGTGCGAATCGGGCACGGAAGGGTGCTGAAATGTTTCGCGGGCAAGCGGTTCGACGACGCCCGGCCCGGCGCGGGACGCGTGACGAGCCGCCGCGTGCGTTCCCCTACCCTGGGACGGTGACTCCCGACCAGCTCGCCGACGCCCTGCGCGGCGCTCTCGTGCACGCCGTCGACGACGGCACGTTCGCCCTCGACCCGGCCGCGATCCCCGCCCGTGTGCACATCGAGCGACCCCGCCAGCGCGAGCACGGTGACTGGTCGACGAACGTCGCGCTGCAGCTCGCCAAGAAGGCGGGCGTCGCACCGCGGGCGTTCGCCGAGGAGCTCGCGCGCCGCCTCGCGGACGTCGACGGCATCGCCGCCGTCGAGATCGCCGGTCCGGGCTTCCTCAACATCCGCCTCGACGCGGCCGCGGCGGGCGAGCTGGCGCGCGGGATCGTCGAGCAGGGCGAGGCGTACGGGCGCAACGAGACGTTCGCGGGCGTCAAGGTCAACCTCGAGTTCGTCTCGGCCAACCCGACCGGGCCGATCCACATCGGCGGTGTGCGCTGGGCGGCCGTCGGTGACGCGCTCGCACGTGTCCTGCAGGCCTCGGGGGCCGAGGTTGCCCGCGAGTACTACTTCAACGACCACGGCGTGCAGATCGACAAGTTCGCGCGTTCGCTGCTCGCGCGCGCCCGCGGCGAGGATGCCCCCGAGGACGGGTACGGCGGGCAGTACATCACCGACATCGCCGAGCAGGTCGTCGCCGACGCGCTCGCGGCCGGGGAGCCCGACCCGCGTGAGCTGCCGTACGACGACGCGCGTGAGGCGTTCCGTGCCCGCGGCGTCGAGCTGATGTTCGCCGAGATCAAGCAGTCCCTGCACGACTTCGGCGTGGACTTCGACGTGTACTTCCACGAGGACTCGCTGCACGAGTCCGGTGCGGTCGACCGTGCCGTCGCGCGGCTGCGCGAGGCGGGGCACATCTTCGAGGCCGACGGGGCGACGTGGCTGCGGACCACCGACTTCGGGGACGACAAGGACCGTGTCGTCATCAAGTCCGACGGTGAGGCCGCGTACATCGCGGGCGACATCGCCTACTACCTCGACAAGCGCGAGCGTGGCTTCGACCGCGTGTTCATCATGCTCGGCTCGGACCACCACGGGTACGTGGGCCGCATGATGGCCGTGTGCGCGGCGTTCGGGGACACCCCGCACGTCAACCTCGAGCTGCTGATCGGCCAGCTCGTCAACCTGGTCAAGGACGGCAGCCCCGTGCGCATGTCCAAGCGTGCGGGCACGGTCCTGACGATCGACGACCTCGTCGGTGCCGTCGGGGTCGACGCCGCGCGCTACGCGCTGTCCCGCTCGTCGTCGGACCAGCAGATCGACCTCGACCTGGACCTGCTGGCCAGGGCGAGCAACGAGAACCCCGTCTACTACGTGCAGTACGCGCACGCGCGCACCGCGGCCGTGGCCCGCAACGCCGCGGAGGCGGGCGTGCGCCGCGAGGACGGCTTCGACGCGTCGCTGCTCGACCACGACTCCGAGGCCGTGCTGCTCGGGCTGCTGGCCGACTTCCCGCGTGTCGTCGCCCAGGCGGCCGACCTGCGCGAGCCGCACCGTGTCGCGCGGTACGCCGAGGACGTGGCCGGTGCGTACCACAAGTGGTACGACCAGAAGCGGCGCGTCGTGCCGTGGGGTGACGAGGAGCTGACGGACGCGCACCGCACGCGCCTGTGGCTCAACGACGCGACGCGTCAGGTGCTCGCGAACGCCCTCGGCCTGCTGGGGGTCGGCGCACCGGAGCGGATGTGACGGCGACGGGCGCCCCGGGCGTGATCGGCGCACGTCCGCTCGGCCTGCCGTGGTCCGCGGGCGTCGTGCGTGGCGCGGACGGTGCCGTGCGCGTCGCGGGCGTCGACGTGCGCGACCTCGCCGCGACCCACGGGACTCCCGCGTACGTGCTCGACGAGGCGGACCTGCGGGCGCGGGCGCGCGCCTACCGCACGGCGTTCACGACGGCGTGCGCGCAGGTCGGGACGGGTGTCGACGTGTACTACGCCGGCAAGGCGCTGCTCACGCGCGCCGTCGCGCGCTGGGTGCACGACGAGGGCCTGCGCGTCGACACGGCGAGCGGCGGCGAGCTCGCGGTCGCGCTGGCCGCGGGGGTCCCGGGTGCGGACATCGGCCTGCACGGCAACAACAAGTCCGACGACGAGGTCCGGGCGGCCCTCGACGCGGGCGTCGGGCGCATCATCGTCGACTCGCTCGTCGAGGTGGACCGGCTCTCCGACCTGGTGCTCGCCCACCGCGGCGACGGCGGCGAGCCCGCGCCGGTCATGGTGCGCGTGACGACGGGTGTGCACGCGGGCGGGCACGAGTTCATCTCGACCGCGCACGAGGACCAGAAGTTCGGCCTGTCGCTCGCGGCCGGACCGGACGGTGCGGACAGCCCGGCGCTGGCGGCGCTGCTGCGGGTCCTCGAGCGCCCGGGGCTGCGCCTGCTCGGGATCCACTCGCACATCGGTTCGCAGATCCTCGACCCGTCGGGGTTCGCGGTCGCGGCGCGGCGCGTCCTGGCCCTGCGAGCCCAGCTGCACGCGCGCACCGGGGTCCTGGTCGACGAGGTCGACCTCGGCGGTGGTTACGGCATCGCGTACCTGCCGGGCGACGTCCCGCTCGACCCGGACAGGATCGCGAAGGAGGTCGCGCAGTCCGTGGCCGATGCGTGCCGCGACCTGGGCACGTCCGTGCCGCGGCTGTCGATCGAGCCCGGGCGCGCGATCGTGGGACCCGCGGGGCTGACGCTCTACACGGTCGGCACGGTCAAGCCCGTCCGGCTCGAGGACGGGCGGGTGCGCACGTACGTGTCCGTCGACGGCGGCATGAGCGACAACATCCGTCCCGCGCTGTACGGGGCGCAGTACCACGCGGAGGTCGTCTCGCGGGACTCGGACGCCGAACCGGTCCTGGCCCGCGTGGTCGGCAAGCACTGCGAGAGCGGCGACATCGTGGTCCACGAGGTGATGCTCCCGGGGGACGTGCGGGCGGGTGACCTGCTCGCGGTCGCGGCGACGGGTGCGTACGGACGGTCGATGGCGTCGAGCTACAACCTGCTCACGCGCCCGCCGGTGGTCGCCGTGACCGAGGGCGCCTCACGCGTGCTCGTGCGTCGCGAGACGGTCGACGACCTGCTCGCCCTGGACGTCGGCGCGCGCTGACCCGGGCGTCCGGCACCGGGCATCCGTCGGGTGCGTCAGGGCCGGCAGGTCGGTGCTGCTCGACCTGGCGCTCGGCGACCGGGGGAGCGCGGCGGCCGAGGAACGGCTCACCCGGACGTGTGTCCGGATGCACACCCGCGAGCCTTGGAGGTAAGGCTCACCTACGTTAGGTTAGGGATGCCTCAGGCGCGCTCGCGCCGATCTCCTCGACGAAGGTGTGGTGAGTGGTGCGCGCGCGTGCGACCCGCGGACTCCTCGCGGCGGCGACCGCACTGCTCGTCGGAGCGACCGCGGCGTGCGGCGCCGGCACCGGCACCGCCGCGGTCGTCCCCGACGGCGGTCGCGTGCTCGCCGACGTCACGCCCGTCACCGACCCGCGCACGCTGAGCGGTCCGTCGACCGCGGTCGTCGCCGACGCCGCCGTGCGTCCCGTCGTCGGCGACCCCGCCCCCGAGCTGCCCGCGACCGTCACCGACGCGCAGGGCACGCAGGTCACCGTCACCGACGTCAGCCGCATCCTCGCCCTCGACGTGTACGGCACGCTGTCGCGCACGGTCTTCGAGCTCGGGCTCGGCGCGAACGTCGTGGGCCGTGACGTGTCGTCCGGCTTCGCGGAGATCGCCGACCGCCCCCTGGTCACCACCGGCGGGCACGACCTGTCCGCCGAGGCGATCCTCGACCTCGCGCCGACGGTCCTGGTCACCGACACGACCCTCGGCCCGTGGGACGTCGTGCTCCAGGTCCGTGAGGCCGGCGTCCCCGTGGTCGTCGTCGACTCCCACCGCGACGTGCCGGGCGTCGGGGACCTCGTCCGGCAGGTCGCCGCCGGGCTGGGCGTCGACGACGCGGGAGAGCTGCTCGCGCAGCGCGTGCAGGACGAGATCGACGCCAAGGTCGAGCAGATCGCCGCCGTCGCGCCCGCCGACCCGGCCGACCGGCTGCGCATCATGTTCCTGTACGCACGCGGCCAGGCCGGTGTGTACTACCTGTTCGGCGAGGGGTCCGGCGCGGACTCGCTGGTCGAGGCGCTCGGGGGCGTCGACGTCGCGGGTGAGATCGGCTGGGCGGGCATGCGCCCCCTGAACGACGAGGGCCTGGTCGCGGCCGCACCCGACGTGATCCTCATGATGACCGACGGGCTCGCATCCGTCGGAGGCGTCGACGGGCTGATCGAGCGGCTGCCGGCCGTCGCGTCGACGCCGGCGGGCGAGCACCGCCGAGTCGTCGACATGGCCGACGCCCAGGTGCTGTCCTTCGGGCCGGCGACGGCCGACGTGCTCGACGCGCTCGCGGTCGCGCTGTACGCACCGCAGGGGGCGTGAGCGTCGTGGACCGCGCACCCGCAGACGCGCCCGCCGTGCGTGTCGAGCTCCCGGGCCCGGTGCCGCAGGACGCGCCGCCCGCCTCACCCACCTCACCCGGGGCGCCGCGCCCCGGGAGCACGCCCCGCGCACGCACGCCGCGCACACGCGTGGGCCGCCGCCTCGGCCTGTTCACCGTGCTCGGTGCCGTGCTGGTCGTCCTCGCCGTCGTCGCGGCCGGCACCGGCCAGCTCCACGTCCCGCCGGCCGAGGTGCTGGGCTCGGTGCTGCACCGCCTCGGCCTCGACCTCGGCCCGCTGCCGTCCCACCCGAACGGCGAGGCCGCCCTGTGGACCATCCGCTTCCCGCGCGTGGTGATGGCGGTGCTGGTCGGCGCCGCCCTCGCGACCGGGGGCGCGGTCATGCAGGGCGTGTTCGGCAACCCGCTCGCGGAGCCCGGCATCGTCGGCGTCTCGTCCGGCGCCGCGGTCGGTGCGTGCCTCGTCATCGTCACCGGCTGGACCTTCGCCGGCTCGTGGACCGTCGCGCTGCTCGCGTTCGCCGGCGGGCTCGTCGCGACGCTCGTCGTCTACGCGACGGCGCGCGAGTCGGGCCGGACCGAGGTCGTCACGCTCGTCCTGACGGGCGTCGCGGTCAACGCGGTCGGCGGTGCCGCGGTCGCGTTCCTCACGTTCCTCGGCGACACGCAGGCGCGTGAGCAGATCGTGTTCTGGCAGCTCGGCAGCCTCAACGGGACCCGCTGGGCGTACGTCGCGGTCGTCGCGCCGCTCGTCGTCGCGGGCCTGGTCGCCGCGGTCCTGCTCGCCCGGCGGCTCGACCTGCTCGCCCTCGGCGAGCGTCCCGCGCGCCACCTGGGCGTCGACGTCGAGCGCCTGCGCCTGGTCGTCGTCGTGGTGGTTGCCGTGCTGACCGCCGCCGCCGTCGCGTTCTGCGGCGTCATCGCGTTCGTCGGGCTCGTCGTGCCGCACCTCGTGCGCATGGTCGTCGGCCCGGGGCACCGCGTGCTCGTGCCGGCCTCCGCGCTCGGCGGTGCCGTGCTCCTGCTCGGCGCCGACCTCGTCGCCCGCACGGCCGTGCCCTACGCGGACCTGCCGATCGGCATGCTCACCGCCCTGGTCGGCGGGCCCTTCTTCTTCTGGCTGATCCGCCGCACCCGCCGCGCCGCCGGGGGGTGGGCGTGAGCGTCCACCTGTCCGCGCGCGGTGTGCGCGTCGCCTACGGCCGGTCCGTCGTGCTCGACGGTGTCGACCTCGACGTGCACGGGGGCGAGGTCGTGGCCCTCGTCGGCCCCAACGGCGCCGGCAAGTCCACGCTGCTCGCCGTGCTCTCGGGAGACCCGCACCCCGACGCGGGGCAGGTCCTGCTCGACGGCGCCGACGTGCGCACGCAGCGCCTCGTCGACCTCGCGCGTCGCCGCGCGGTCATGCTGCAGGAGGCGCGCGTGTCCTTCGCGTTCCGCGCGCTCGACGTCGTGACGATGGGGCGCCACCCGTGGCGGGGGACGCCGCAGGAGGACCAGGACGACCAGGTCGTCGCGCGGGCCATGGCCGATGCGGACGTCGCCGACCTGGCCGAGCGCACCTTCCCCACGCTGTCCGGTGGTGAGAAGGCCCGCGTCGCGTTCGCGCGCGCGCTCGCGCAGCAGGGCGACGTCCTGCTGCTCGACGAGCCGACCGCAGCGCTCGACGTGCGCCACCAGGAGGCCGTGCTCGCACGTGCCCGGGCCGCCGCGCTGGCCGGGTCGGCGGTGGTCGTCGTGCTGCACGACCTCACGCTCGCCGCGGCCTACGCCGACCGCGTCGTCGTGCTCGACGGCGGACGTGTGCGCGCCGACGGCCCCCCGCGCGACGTGCTCACGTCCGCGCTCCTCAGCGACGTGTACCGCCACCCCGTCGAGGTCGTCGCGCGGCCCGGCAGCGACGAGGTCCTCGTCCTGCCCGTGCGCGCCCGGCACGGCGGCCCCGACGACCCGGCTGCCGCCGGCCCGACGACCCTCGAGGTGACGCCCGCATGACCCGTTCCTTCCGTGCCACGTGCACACTCGCCGGCACGCTGCTCGCCGCAGCGCTCACCGCGCTGCCCGCCGCGGTCGCGTCCGCGGCGACGCCCGGCGCCGTCGTGAGCATCGACGCCCCCGACGGCATCGCGGCCGACGCCCCGACGTCCGTGACGCTGCACGGCACGGGCTTCCAGGTCGTCCCCGGCGGGTTCGGCGGGATCTACGTGCTGTTCGGCTGGGTCGACGACCCCGCCGCGGGGACCTGGCGGCCGTCGGCGGGCGGGACGACGGGCACGAACCTGCGCTACGCCGTCGACGAGGCGTCGCAGCAGAACGCCGGGCACCAGCTGTTCGTCGCGTTCCCGGGCGCGTCCACCGCCGTCGAGGCCAACGGCGGGCAGCTCGCCGAGGACGGCTCGTGGTCCGCGACCCTGACGGTCCCCGGCGCGCGGTTCACGGTCCTCGACGCCTCGGGTGCGACGGTCGAGCTCGACTGCACCGTCGTCACCTGCGGCGTCGTCACGATCGGCGCGCACGGCGTCGAGAACGCGAACAACGAGACGTTCACCCCGGTCGCCTTCGCGGACACCGCCGACGCCACGGCGACGTCCGAGGCGTCCGCCGAGCCGACGCCGGAGCCCACGGCGGAGCCGGTCGCCGCACCCGTCGACGAGCAGAGCCCGGCACCGACCGCCGACGCGTCGGCGAGCGGCGAGGGCGACGGCGGGTCGGCGCTGCCCGTCGTCGTCGGGGTCGTGGCCGTGCTCGCTGCCGCGTCCGCCGCCGTGGTCGTCGTCCGCCGCCGCCGCCGCGCGGACGACAGCCGCCCCACCACCTGACCTGTCCCACGTCCGAGCACGTCCGAGGAAGGAACACGATGTCACGAGGAACGACCCGCGCCAGGCGCGGGGCCATCGGAGCGCTGACCGCGCTGGTGATGCTGGGGTCCGCCGTCGCCGGTGTGGCACCGGCCGTCGCGGACGCGACCCCGGTGCCGACGGTGACCGTCTCGCAGACGCAGGTGTCCGCGGAGGGGACGACGACGGTGACGGTCGAGGGGACCGGGTTCCTGCCGGAGCTCGCGACCGGGACGCGTCCGCCGCTGGCCGGCAAGGCGTCCGGGGCCTACGTGGCGTTCGGTGCGTTCGCCGAGGTGTGGCAGCCGTCGCAGGACGCGCCCTCCTCGGCGCGCGCGGCGATCGGTGAGACGAAGTGGGCGGTGCCGGCCGACTCGTTCGCGACCGTCGGCGGTGCCGCCGCCGGTGCGGTCGAGCTCGCCGCCGACGGGTCGTTCACCGCGACCGTCGTGATCGACAAGGCCGCCGTGGACGCGAAGTCGCCCGTCGAGGGTGCGCGGTACGGCATCTACACCTACGCGGGGTCCGGGGCGAAGGTCGCGGCGTACGAGACGTACACCCCGGTGACGTTCACGACGCCCACCCCGACGCCGACGCCGACGGTCGAGCCCACGCCGACCCCGACGCCGACCGTCGAGCCGACGCCCACGCCGACGCCGACCGTCGAGCCGACGCCCACGCCCACGCAGCCGACGGTGACCGTCTCGCAGACGCAGGTGTCCCCGGAGGGGACGACGACGGTGACGGTCGAGGGGACCGGGTTCCTGCCGGAGCTCGCGACCGGGACGCGTCCGCCGCTGGCCGGCAAGGCGTCCGGTGCGTACCTCGTGTTCGGTGCGTTCCCCGAGGCGTGGCGCCCGTCGCAGGGCGCGTCGTCGTCGGACCGTAAGGCCGGTGACACGAAGTGGGCGGTGCCGGCCGAGTCGGTGCAGACCGTCGGTGGTGCGGCCGCCGGTGCGTTCGAGCTCGCCGCCGACGGGTCGTTCTCGACGACCCTGGTGATCGACAAGGCCGCCGTGGACGCGAAGTCGCCCGTCGAGGGTGCGCGGTACGGCATCTACACCTACGCGGGCAGCGGTGCGGTGGTCGCGGCGTACGAGACGTACACCCCGGTGACGTTCACGACGCCCACCCCGACCCCGACGCCGACGCCGACGCCGACGGTCGAGCCCACGCCGACCCCGACGCCCACGCCGACCCCGACGCCCGAGCCGACGCCTGCGCCCGGCCCGACGGTGGTCGTCGACCGCACGCTGCGCACCGACGGCACGCTCGACCTCGTCGTGCGCGGTTCCGGCTTCGACGCCGCGGTGTCCGGGTCCGGCATCTACGTCGCGGTCGGCCCGAAGATCGGTGACGACTGGTACGCCGACGCCTCCCGGTTCCAGGTGGCGAAGTGGGTCAGCGCACGCACGGCGACCGAGACGGCGACGACGGCACCGCTCGCGGCGGACGGCACGTTCACGGTTCGGTTCTCGGGCGTGACCTCGCAGTTCGTCGGCGGTGGGACGTCGTACGACCACAGCCTGACGCCGTTCAGCGTCCTGACGATGGCGGCCCACGGCTCGTCGGACCGCTCGCTGGATACCGTGACGGCGCTGTCCTTCACGGGTGCGCCGTCGCTGCCCGGCACGGGTGGGTCGACCCCGACGCCGACGGACCCGCAGGTCGCGGTCGAGGGACTCTCGGGGGCGGGTGCCGTGGTCGCGGGCGGTGCGCTCACGCTCACGGCGACGGGCTTCGGCGCCGGTGAGACGGGCATCCGCCTCGAGCTGCACTCTGACCCGGTCGTGCTCGCCTCGAACCTCGTCGCGGACGCCGCGGGTGCGGTGACGACGTCGTTCGTGATCCCGGCCGGCACACCTGCGGGGACGCACACCCTGGTGCTCGTCGGTGCGGCGCAGACGGTCCGGCAGAGCATCACGGTCCTCGCGGCGGCGCAGCAGTGCGTCGCGCGGTCGGTGTCCGGTGCGACGCTGACGTGGGGCGTGCGCGAGTCGTTCCGCACGTACGTCACCGGCCCGGTCGCGGGCGGCGCCATCACCACGTCCGGTGTCTCGGGCGACGGTCCGTGGACCTGGTCGGGCGGCACCGGCCGGTTCAACCCTGACGGTCCGTCGGGTGCCGCGTCGTGGTCGGGCAGCGTGCACTTCACGGGGCACAACGGGCAGCTCGACGTGACGATCGCGAACCCGCGCGTGCAGGTGACGAGCGCGTCGTCGGCGCTCCTGACGGCGACGGTCACGTCGGCCGAGGGCTCGTCGCGCATCACGCTCGCGACCCTGGCGCTGTCGGCGGGCTCGCGCTCGGCGTCGGACGCACGCGTGTCGTACAGCGGGGTCCCAGCGACCCTGACCGCGGCCGGAGCCGGTGCGTTCGCCGGCTTCTACCAGGCCGGTGAGGTGCTGGACGCGGTCGCGTTCACGCTGCCGCTGGGCGGCGAGGTCGAGTGCGACGCGAGCACCGGCCTGGCGGCCACGGGTGCGGACCCGGTGGGCCTCGTGGGCGCGTCGGCGGCGTTCCTGCTGCTCGGCGCGGTCCTGGCGGGCGTGGCCCGTCGCCGCGGCGCCCGGCAGACGGTCTGATCCCGCTCCCGCCCGGCCGGTGACCGGCCGGGCGGGGCGGCCTGCCCGACGACGGACGGGGCGGCACCTGTCAGGTGCCGCCCCGTCCGTCGTGCGTCCGGTCCGCCGTGCTCCGTCAGGCGGCGACGTGCGCGTCGCCGAGGTCGGCGAACATGGCCCGGTTGAGCCGGAACGCGAGGCGCGCCTCCTCGACGACGTCGTCGCGCTGCGCCGTCGTGAGGTCGAGCGCGTCGAGCTGCTCGCGGTAGACGTCCTTGAACGGCTTGAGCTTGTGGATCTGCGGGAAGTCGTAGAACGACACGCCCGCGTCCGTCAGCCCGTGGTGCCGGCCGATCATGCGCTTGAGCACCTGCCCGCCGGACAGGTCGCCGAGGTAGCGCGTGTAGGCGTGCGCGGCGTAGCGGGGCAGGTCGTCGCCGACCTCGTCGAGGCGGGCGACGTACGCGGCGGTGGCGGGCAGCACGCGCACCTGCGCGCGCCAGTCCTCGCCGAGCAGGTGCGCGAGGTCGGCCTCGATCGCGGGGACGCGGACGAGCTCGGGGAACACGAGCCCGCCGTCCGCGCCGGCGGCGACGAGCCGGTCGCCCGCGGCCTCGAGCGCGGTGTAGACGGCGTGCTGCTGGGCGGCGAGGTCGACGTAGCCGGCCAGGGGGAGCGTGCCGCCGACGAGGTGCTCGACGAAGGTCGACCGCTCGGCCGCCTCGTGCTCGGCGCGCGTGCCGGTGCGCAGGGCGGCGGACAGCGGCGCGGCGGGGTCGATCTCGGCGACCTGCTCGCGGGTCGGTGCGCTCATGCGGGGTCTCCTGGGTACCGACGACGGGTTGCTGACAATCTGTCAGGATGAAAACAGTAGATCAGGTGAGCCTGACCTAACAAGGTCGCGCGTCCAGGAGCTCGCTGTGCGTGCGCCGCGCGGTCCCGCAGCACGGACGGTGCCTCCGGTCGCGCGCCGAGCCGCCCTATCCTGGGCGCCGGCCCTGCGCGCACCCGCACCAGGACCCGCACGTCCCACCGGCGGCACCCACCGCCCCGCTCGGAAGGCACCCGCGTGGCCCTCACCCCCGGCACCCACCCGCCCCTGCGCGTCGCCGTCCTCGGCTGCGGCGTCGTCGGGACGGAGGTCGTGCGCCGGCTGGTCACCGAGGGCGACGAGCTCGCCGCACGCGTCGGGGCGCGGCTCGAGCTGGTCGGCATCGCGGTCCGCGACGTCGAGGCCGAGCGTGACCCCGTCGTCGACCGTGCGCTCCTGACCACGGACGCCGGCTCGCTCGTCGAGAAGGCCGACGTCGTCGTCGAGCTCATGGGCGGGATCGAGCCCGCGCGCACCCTCGTGCTGCGCGCGGTCGAGCACGGTGCGTCGGTCGTCACGGCCAACAAGGCGCTGCTCGCGCAGGACGGGCCGACGCTCTACGACGCCGTCGACGCCGCCGGCGTGGACCTGTACTTCGAGGCAGCCGTCGCGGGCGCCATCCCGATCGTGCGGCCGGTGCGCGAGTCGCTCGTCGGCGACACGGTGCAGCGCGTGCTCGGCATCGTCAACGGCACCACCAACTACGTGCTCGACTCGATGACGACCGACGGCCTCGACCTCGAACGAGCGGTCAAGGACGCGCAGGCGCTCGGCTACGCGGAGGCCGACCCCACGGCCGACGTCGAGGGGTACGACGCCGCCGCGAAGGCCGCGATCCTCGCGTCGCTCGCGTTCCACACGCGCGTGCCGCTCGACGCGGTCGACCGCACGGGCATCACCGGCCTGACCGCGCAGGACGTCACGTGGGCGCAGCGCACGGGCCACGTCCTGAAGCTGCTCGCCGTCGCCGAGCGCGCGCAGGACGCCGACGGGCGTGACGGCGTGCTCGTGCGCGTGCAGCCGACGCTCGTGCCGTCCGACCACCCGCTCGCGGGTGTCCGGCAGGCGTTCAACGCGGTGTTCGTCGAGGCGGAGGCAGCGGGCGAGCTGATGTTCTACGGGCGGGGGGCGGGCGGCGCGCCGACGTCGTCGGCCGTCCTGGGCGACCTCGTGTCGGTCGCGCGGCACCGCGTGCTCGGCGGCAAGGGGCCCGTCGAGTCGTCCCACGCCGACCTGCCCGTGCTCGACGGCGGCGAGGCGCGCTCGCGCTACCAGGTGCGCCTCGAGGTCGACGACCGCCCCGGGGTGCTGGCGCGCGTCGCCTCCGAGCTCGCCGCGCAGGACGTGTCGATCGAGAGCGTGCGCCAGACGCCCCAGGTCACGGGCGACGACGCATCCGCGACGCTCGTCATCACGACGCACACGGCACCCGTGCGCGCGCTGCGCGCCACGGTCGACGCCGTCGCCGCGCTGCCCGTCGTGCGCCGCGTCGTGTCCGCCCTGCCGGTGCTCTGAGACCCCCACCCCGCGAGGAGAGCGAACCCCCATGGCCCACCAGTGGCGCGGCGTCATCGCCGAGTACGCCGACCGTCTGCCGGCGCACGTCCAGGAGCGTGTCGTCACGCTCGGCGAGGGCGGCACGCCGCTCGTGCACGCGCCCGTGCTGTCCGCCCGCACAGGTGCCGACGTGCATGTCAAGGTCGAGGGGATGAACCCCACGGGCTCGTTCAAGGACCGCGGCATGACGACGGCGATCTCGGCCGCCGCGGGCCGCGGCGCGCAGGCCGTGGTGTGCGCGTCGACGGGCAACACGTCGGCGTCGGCCGCCGCCTACGCGACCCGCGCCGGCATGGTCTGCGCGGTGCTCGTGCCGGACGGCAAGATCGCGATGGGCAAGCTCAGCCAGGCCGTCGCGCACGGTGCCCGGCTCCTGCAGGTCGACGGCAACTTCGACGACTGCCTGATCGCCGCGCGCAAGCTCGCCGAGGCGTACCCGGTCGAGCTCGTCAACTCGGTCAACCCCGACCGCATCGAGGGGCAGAAGACCGCGGCGTTCGAGATCGTCGACGCGCTCGGCGACGCACCCGACATCCACGCCCTGCCCGTCGGCAACGCCGGGAACATCACGGCGTACTGGAAGGGCTACCGCGAGTACGCGGGCCTCGACGCCGGTGCCGACCGCCCGGCGGTCGCGACGCGCACGCCCGCCATGTGGGGGTTCCAGGCCGCGGGGGCCGCCCCGATCGTGCTCGGCCACCCGGTCGACGCGCCCGAGACCATCGCGACGGCCATCCGCATCGGCAACCCTGCGTCGTGGCAGCAGGCCGAGCAGGCGCGCGACGTCTCCGGCGGCGTCATCGAGTCCGTCACGGACGAGCAGATCCTCGCCGCGCACCGCGTGCTGTCGGCCGAGGTCGGCGTCTTCGTCGAGCCCGCGTCCGCTGCGGGTGTCGCGGGGCTGCTCGCGCGCGCCGAGCGCGGACTCGTCCCGGCCGGAGCGCGGATCGTCGTGACCGTCACGGGGCACGGGCTGAAGGACCCGCAGTGGGCGCTGCGCACGTCCGACGGCGGCGAGGTGCAGCCCGTGCGCGTGTCGACCGACGTCGTGTCGATCGCCGACGCGCTCGGCCTGGGCTGAGCGTCGTGCGGCTGCGCGCGGCGCACGTGCGGGTCCGGGTCCCCGCCACGTCGGCCAACCTCGGTCCGGGCTTCGACGCGCTCGGTCTGGCGCTCGGTCTGCACGACGAGCTCGAGGTGCGCGCGCTCGGCACGTCGCAGGTGCGCGTCGAGGTCACGGGGGAGGGCGCCGGTGAGGTGCCCGACGACGAGACGCACCTGGTCGTGCACGCGCTGCGGACCGCGCTGGACCACGTGGGCGCGCCGCAGACCGGTCTGCACCTCGTGTGCCGCAACCGCGTGCCGCACGGTCGCGGGCTGGGGTCGTCGGCCGCGGCCGTCGTCGCGGGGGTCGTGGCCGCGCGTGGGCTGGTCGCCGAGCCCGGCGCGCTCGACGACGACGTCGCGCTCGCGATCGCCACGCAGCTCGAGGGGCACCCCGACAACGCCGCACCCGCGCTGCTCGGCGGGCTGACCGTCGCGTGGTCGGACGACGACGCGACGCACGTCGGCAC
>JAFAEH010000361.1 GCA_023424135.1 Actinomycetes bacterium
GTGCCGACGTCGACCCGTGCCCCGTCGAGCGTCGCCGACGCCGCGGCGGCATGCAGGCCGGCCTCGGCGCGCACCTCGCGCCACCGGCGCCGGAACGCCTCGTGCCAGCGCAGCTCCTCGCACGCACCGCGGGCGGCGGCGACCGCCTCCGCGACGCCCGGCAGCGTCACCAGGTCCGCGAGCGGGTCCGGCACGACCTCACCCCTCTCCACCATGCGCCCTCTCCGGCGTGAGCGAGCGCGCCAGCCGCCCACCCCGGACGAGCCCCACCACCCCACCCACCACCGTGACAGAGCAGACCGATCGCTCTCTCACGACAAGACAACCCCACCCACCACCGCGACAGAGCGATCCAATCGCACTCTCACGACGAGACGGGATGACGGCCCCACCCCACGACCTGAGAGCGCAAATCGATCGCTCTCTCACGACGAGACGGGATGACGGCCCCACCCCACGGCGTGGAAGTGCACACCGATGGCTCTGTCACGACGAGACGGGATGACGGCCCCACCCCACGGCGTGAGAGTGCACACCGATCGCTCTGTCACGACGAGACGGGACGACGACCCCACCCCACGGCGTGAGAGCGCAAACCGATCGCTCTGTCACGCCCGGGGTGGGCGGGCGTTCGCGGGCCGGTCTGCGGTCGTGCGGGGCAGCGGGACGGGGACGGACCGGGACGGGGGTGGGGACGGACCGGGACCGGGACGGGTGCTGGGGCGGGGCTGGGCGGGGGCGGGTCACGTCGTGAACGTCGCCTCGCCGTGCGCCGACAGCGCGGACGTCAGACGCGCCGACATCGACGCCGACATCTCCGGCAGGTCGTCGAGGTCGAACCACGCGGCGTCCGTGTTCTCGCCGTCGGCGGGATGCGGGTCGCCGGACTCCCAGCGGCAGCGGAACGTGAGGTCGAGGTACGTCGACCGGTCACCGTTGTCGTACTCGACGGGGCCGACCACACGCACGCTCGCCAGCCGCTGCACGGTCACCGTCACGTCGGCCTCCTCGAGCACCTCGCGCGCGGCGGCGACGGCCGGCTCCTCGCCCGGGTCGACGATGCCGGTCACCGGCGTCCACTCACCGGTGTCGGCCCGGCGCACCAGCAGCACGCGCGGACGCGTGCCGTCCTCGCGCAGGACGACGGCGGTGACGCCGGGCAGCCAGAGCATCGTGTGCCCGATGTGCTCGCGCAGGGCCAGGACGAACGGCGGGACGGCCATCCGGCGATGCTACGGCCGCCGCCGCCCTCCTCGGGACGACGGGACGACGGGACGAAGGGGTGCGACGCACGTCACAATGACGCCATGGTCTCCGCCCCCTCCGTGTCGTCGTCCATCACCGCCCGGCTGGAGGTACAGGCCCGGCCGACCGCCGTGTCCGACCTCACGACCGCGATCGAGCGCGCGGGGGGCATCGTCACGGCGCTCGACGTCACGGCGTCGTTCCACGAGGCGATGACGGTCGACGTGACGTGCGCGACGCGCGACGCGGACCACGCGGCCGACGTCGTGCGCGCGCTCGAGGACCTGGACGGCGTCGTCGTGCTGCGCGTGTCCGACCGGACGTTCCTCATGCACCTGGGCGGCAAGCTGTCGATCGAGTCGAAGGTGCCGCTGCGCAACCGCGACGACCTGTCCATGGCGTACACCCCGGGCGTCGCGCGCGTGTGCCAGGCCATCGCGGAGCACCCGGAGGACGCCCGACGCCTGACCATCAAGCGCAACACGATCGCGGTCGTCACGGACGGCACCGCGGTGCTGGGGCTCGGCGACATCGGCCCGCTCGCGGCGCTGCCGGTCATGGAGGGCAAGGCGGTGCTGTTCAAGCGGTTCGCGGACATCGACGCGTTCCCGATCTGCCTGGACACGACCGACGTCGACAGGATCGTCGAGACGGTCGTCGCGATCGCTCCCGCGTTCGCCGGGATCAACCTCGAGGACATCTCCGCGCCGCGGTGCTTCGAGGTCGAGCGCCGGCTGCGCGAGCGGCTCGACGTGCCGGTGTTCCACGACGACCAGCACGGCACCGCGATCGTCGTCGTCGCGGCGCTGCGCAACGCGCTGCGCGTGGTCGGCAAGCGTGTCGAGGACGTGCGCGTCGTCATGTCCGGTGCCGGGGCCGCGGGCACGGCGGTCCTCAAGCTCCTGCTCGCGGCGGGCGTGCGCGACGTCGTCGTCGCCGACGTCGACGGCGTCATCCACCGCGACCGCCCGGACCTGAGCCCGTCGCTGCGCTGGACCGCGGAGGCGACGAACCACCGCGGCGTGACGGGCACCGTCCAGGACGCGGTCGTGGGCGCGGACGTGTTCGTCGGGCTGTCCGCACCGGACGTCATCACGGGGCAGGACGTGTCCCGCATGGCGGCCGACGCGATCGTGTTCGCGCTCGCGAACCCGCGTCCCGAGGTCGACCCGGACGAGGCCGCGCAGTACGCCGCCGTCGTCGGGACGGGCCGCTCGGACTTCGCCAACCAGATCAACAACGTGCTCGCGTTCCCGGGGGTGTTCCGCGGGCTGCTCGACGCGCAGTCGCACCGCATCACCGACGCGATGCTGCTGGCTGCGGCCGAGGCCCTCGCGTCGACGGTCGGCCCGGACGAGCTGAACCCGACGTACATCGTGCCGAGCGTCTTCAACCCCGAGGTGACGTCGGTGGTCGCGGCGGCGGTGCGGCGCGCCGCGGAGTCCGACAGCTCGGGCCGCGACCCGCACCCGCCGACGGGTGAGATCGCGGCCGTGCGTCTGCGCCCGCAGGGCTGACGGCGACCGCCCCGGGACGACGACGCCACGGCCCCGCACGGCGCGCCGCGGCCGCACCAGCAGGTCGGCGGCAGGCCCGGGCACTTTCGTCCCACCTCCCGCGCACGTCGACCCGGCACGATGGGGACCGTGCTCACCATCCCCGAGGCGGTCGCCGCCCAGGCCGACGGCGCCGTGCACAAGCTCGAGCTGACCCGCACGCCCGGTCTGTTCCTCGTCCGGACGATGCTCGCCGGCGCCTACATCGGCATCGGCGTGCTCATCATGGTGACCGCGGGCGGGCCGCTCGTCGTCGCCGGGTCGCCGTGGGCGCCGCTGGTCAACGGTGCCGTCTTCGGGATCGCGCTGACGATCGTGCTCGTCGCCGGGGCCGAGCTCGCGACGAGCGCCATGATGATCCTCACCCAGGGGGCGATGCAGGGCCGCATCGGCTGGGGTCGCGCGGGTCTGACGCTGCTCGCGTGCCTAGCGGGCAACCTGCTGGGCGCGATGGCGTTCGCGGGCCTGCTGCACGTCTCGGGCGTGCTCGCGCCGGGGACGGCCGGGGGCGAGGCGATCGCGCGGATGATCGAGCACAAGGCCGAGGCGACGACGCTGCAGCTGTTCGTGCGCGGTGTGCTGTGCAACGTCCTGGTGTGCCTCGGCGTGTGGTGCTGGGCGCGGCTGACCAGCGAGTCCGCCAAGATCGTCGCGGTCTTCGCGTGCGTGCTCGTGTTCATCACGTCGGGCTTCGAGCACGTCGTCGCCAACATGACGACGTTCTCGCTCGGCCTGTACGGCGGCCTGCCGCACGCCACCGTCGGCGAGTTCGCCCGCAACCTCGTCGCCGTCGGGCTCGGCAACACGGTCGGCGGGGCCCTGCTGGTCGGTGCCGCGTACGCGTACGGCGTGCGTCGTGCCCCGCGCGCGGACGACGTACCGCTCGTCGCGCCCGACGCCGCAGCCGCCCCTCGTCGCGCGACGACGACGGACGCACCGGTCGCCGCGGAGCCCGCCACGCTGCGCTGACCCGCGCGCCGGACGGCGCGGCGGTCCCGCGGGCAATAGCGTGTGCTCGCAGGGCGTCGCACCTGCGCCGCCGCGACCCGAGGAGCACGCGTGAGCACCTCCGACCCGAAGCGCGACGACGCGCCGCGCAGCCCCGGCGACGACGCCGGCTCCGCCACCCGCCCCGACGTGCTCGTACCGGACGACGCCACGCCGACCGCCGGCAGCGG
>JAFAEH010000365.1 GCA_023424135.1 Actinomycetes bacterium
TTCCGGCCCGGGGGGGGGGGGGCGCCGGCCGGGGGGGGGGCGGGGCCCCGGGGGCGCGACGTCGGTGCGTCAGCCCTTGGCGGCGACCGCGTCCAGCACGGCCTGCGTGAGCGGACCGGTCGTGTAGAGGTCGCCCTCCCACTTCTCGCCGTCGATGAGGACGGTGGGCGTGCTCAGCCCGCCGAGCTCGGTGGCGGTCTGCTGCGTGGCCGCGGCGACGAACGGCGCGAACGTGCGCCACGTGCCCTCGCGCGTCTCGGTCTCGGTCCCGTCGTCGTTCGTGGCGACCTCGAACGTGCCGTCGACCGTCACGGTGAACCGGTCCACGACGTCCTGGGGGACGCCCACACCGAGCGCGATGTCGCCGATCTCGGTGTCCGTCAGACCCTTCGTCCCCTCCTCGGGCTGGTTCTCGAAGAGCGCGGTGACGAAGTCGACGTAGTGCTCGGGGTCCTCGTCGGCGACGACGGCCGCGGCGTTCGCGGACCGGGTCGAGTAGAAGGTGTTCTGCGAGTTGCGGTCCAGGAACGCGATGCTCTTGTAGACGACCGTCACGCCCTCGTCCGCGGCGAGCGCGACGAGCTCGGCGGAGTTGGCGGCGTCGAACTTGCCGCACCACGGGCACATGAAGTCGAAGTAGACGGTCAGGACGACGTCGTCGTCACCGGCCTCCCCGACGCCTGCGCTGCTGACCGGGACACCACCGGTCTCGTCCGCGACCGCGGGGACCTCGACGTCGGCGAGGGCCGGTGCGACGACGAGGTCCGCACCCCCGCCGAACGCGGTGTCCTCGTAGGCGACACGGGTCGCCTGTCCCTGACGGACGATGCCGAAGACGACACCGCCGAGCACGGCGACCGCGGTGACGAGACCGGCGATCGCGATCAGCCGCGTGCGCTTCGCCTTGCGCTCCTGCTCCTGGCGCAGCGCGAGCGCCTTCGCACGCGCGTCCTCGCGGCGCGCGGCCTTGCTGGGTCGGGGGTCGTTCGTGGGCATGGCTCTCTCCTGTTCGGGGGCCGGCGTGCGCCGGCGGGGACGTGCGGTCACGGTCGCGTCAGCGCGACGGCGGTCCCCGGTGCGGACGCGCGGGGTCCAGCGCGCGGCACGACGCGACGGGGGCGACGACGTCGCCGACGACCCGCACGCGCGCGGGCACGACGAGCGGCACGGTGACGGGCGCCGTCGGCACGACGCCCCGCACGAGCACGGCGGCGACGACCGCGACACCGCGACGCACCGCCACACCGAGGCCGATGCCGCACGCCGCGAGCAGCACGTGCACCGCGAGGACCGGGACCGCCACGCTGAGCAGCAGCACCGCCCCCTGGGACGCCGCGCCGAAGGACAGGCTCCCGTCCGGGCACTCGACGGCGGAGCGCAGCACCGCCAGCCGCACCCCGAGCGCCGCGAGCGGCCCGTCGGCGGTGACGCACTGGTGGAGCAGCACACGACCCTGCGTCGCGACGAGCACCGACGCGAGCGCGAGCACCACGCCGAGCGCACCGAGCACCGGGGCACGCCGACCGGCGGGGACAGCGCCCCGGACCGCGCCCCGCACGCTCGTCGCCCCTCGCACGGGCTCAGCGTAGGGCCAGCTGGGTGACGCGGGCACCGGACCTCGTCCGTGGGTTCCGCCGACCCGGACGTCGACGCGCGGGCGTGCAGCGGCGGGCGTCGGGGTCGCGGCGACCGTCAGGGGCGCGGGAGGTCCGGCGCGTCGACGGGCCACCAGGTGATCGGCGGCACGTCGAGCGACCGGTCGAACAGCACGAGCGCGGCGACCAGCGCGACCACCACGACGACGAGCGCCCCGACCGGCCCGGGTGCGACCGCCGCGAGCGTGCGTCGCGCACCCGTGCGCGTCATGCGCGAGAGCGGACCCCACCACACGAACGCGACCGCGACCAGCACGAGCCCGGCGAGCAGCAGCGACGCGAGGCGTCCCTGCGGCTCCTGACCGAGCGGCGAGCCGGCGATCTCCCAGCGGCCCGAGCCCAGCAGCCACCACCCCAACCCGCCGAGGATCACGACGACCGCACCGCCGACGAGCAGTGCGGGCAGCACGCCGAGCACGGCCCGCACGAGGTACCACGGCAGCGCCGTCACCGTCAGAGGCACGTCCGAGCGCCGCACACCGCGGCGCTCGCGCCGGTCGTGCATGGACTCGACGGCCGTCCCGACCGTCCGCACGACGACGGCCAGCACGAGCACCACCGCGAACGTCACCACGGGGTACTGCGTCGCCGCGAGCGCCACGACGAGCCCGAGCGCGAGCATCGAGCCCCAGCGGCGGCGTGCCGGCGGACGCTCGTACCAGACCTCGTCGACCTCCTCGCCCTGCTCGAGGTCCTCCTCGATCCACTCGACGCCCGCGGGCTCGTCCCCGTGGAACCCGCCCTCGGCCGGCTCCCCCGTCGGTGCGGCCGGCGGGGGCGCCGTGCGGGCCGGCGGGAGCGGGCCCAGCGGCACGGGCGCCGCGGGCAGCGGGGCGAGAGGCGTCAGGGGCGTCGCGGACGCGGGCGCGGGCGCCTGCGCGGACGCCGTGTCGGCCTCCTCGGGCTCCGTGGACGTGCGCACGGGGACCGCGACGGTACGCCCGTCGCGCACGGGCGCCTCGGCCGGAGCGACCGACGTGCTCACCGCGACCGTGCGCAGGTCGTCCTGCGGCGACGCCGACCGCTGGGCGACGAGCTCCGTGGCCAGGTCGTCCTCCGCCGAGCCGTCGTCGAGCCACTCGTCGTCGTCAAGGTCGTCGTCCTCGTCACCACGGTCGTCGTCATCGAGGTCCTCGTCGTCGACGTCCTCGTCAGCGAGGTCGTCGTCCGGACCGTCGTCGAGCCCGGCCTCGTCGTCGAGTCCGTCGTCGTCACCGGTGTCCTCGCCGTCGAGGTCGTCGTCCTCGCCGTCGTCGACCGGATCCTCGTCGTCGAGGTCGTCGAGGTCGTCGTCGTCCTCGTCGTCGACGTCCTCGTCCCCGGCCGGCGCGACGTCCGCGTCCTCGGTCGCCCCTCCGTCGGCGGCGGCGGGCGTCGCTGCGTCGACGATCTCGCCGGGCTCGTCGTCGGACCGCTCGGAGCCGTCGACGTCCTCGTCAGCGTCGTCCGCGACGTCCTGGCCCGCCTCGTCGTCCTCGCCCGCGTCCTCCTCGTCCGCCTCGTCGTCCTGGCCCGCTTCCTCCTCGTCCGCCTCGTCGTCCTGGCCGGCGTCGTCCTCGCCCGCGGCGGCCACGTCCACCTCGTCCACTGCCTCGTCACCGGCCTCGTCACCGGCCTCGTCGGCGTCGGACCGCTCCGCCACGGACACCCCCACGCCACCCGCCGCAGCCGCAGCGGCCGCGGCGGCACCCAGCGCGACGGTCGGCACGGCACCGGCCACCTGCTCGCCCTCGTCCGCGACGGAGCGCAGCGCCGCGACCACGTCCTGCGGGTCGGTCCGGTCCGCGGGGTCGGGGCGCAGGGCACCGGTGAGCGC
>JAFAEH010000370.1 GCA_023424135.1 Actinomycetes bacterium
CCACGTCCCCGACCAACCGCACCCGGGACCGGGCGGGCAGGGGCGCACCGGTGCCGTCAGTGCCGTCGGTGCCGTCGAAGCCGTTGGTGACCGGGCGGTCCAGTGGGTCGACGAGCGGCGCGCCCCACTCGTCCACCCGCACCGCGCCGTCCGGGTCCCGGGGCAGGGCACCGTCCAGCCAGTCGGTGGCCGGTCGTGCCCCCACCGCCGCCAGCACCAGGTCGGCATCGATCCGCTCGCCGTCGGCGAGCGTCACGCCGCCGTCGTCCACGGTCGCCACCCGCACCCCGGTGCGCAGGTCGATCCCGGCCCGCTGCCACCAGTCCCGGGTCAGCTCACCGACGGCGCCCAGCACCGGCAACGGTCCGGCCAGCGCCTCCAGCACCGTCACCTCGAGCCGGTCCGGCAGGGCGGCCGCGGCGACCGTCGCCAGCTCCGCGCCGATCCAGCCCGCACCGACGATCACCAACCGCCGTGCGTCGGCCAGCCGATGTCGCAGGGACTCGGCGTCGGCGGCGGTGTGCAGCACCCGGGCGGCGGGCCAGGGGTTCATCGGGGTGGACCCGGTCGCGACCACCACCGCGTCGGCCGCGATCTCGGTCGGCAGTTCGGGCCGGGCACCGAGCCGGGCACCGTCCCCGGTGGCCGCCACGCTGACCCGCACCCCGTCCGCGTCCACCCGCAGTCCGGTGGCCCGCACCCCGAGCAGCACGTCGTCCGCGGCGGTCAGCGCGTCGGCGGCCAGCTCGTCGGCCAGCCACGCGGGCGCGGGTCGGTCGAACAGGTGCTTGGACAGCGGCGGCCGGTCGTAGGGCGGCACGTCCTCGGCGCCGACCAGACCGATCCAGCCGGTGTGGCCCTGGCGGCGCAGTTCCAGCACCGTGCGGGCCCCGGCGAGGCCGGCCCCCACCACCAGGATCCGGGACGGGGCAGAGGTGTCGTCGGCTGCGCTCACCCGGCCACGGTAGTCTCGGCGGCGGCCTCGATCGAAGGGAGCAGCCCCGTGACCCCGACCACCCCCGGTCAGTCCGCGGCGGATCCGCTGGAGGACCCGGACGCCCGGTTCGGCCCCGACGGTCAGCCGCTCGACCCGCGGGAGATCGCCCGCGCCTCGCTGGAGGCAGGGCGCAACGCGTCGCTGTGGATCGTGGCCGGAGCGGTGCTCGCCTGCGTCGCGGTTTCCCTGGTCTGGGGACCGGGCTTCGGTGCCTCGCTGTTCGCCCTGCTGCTGGCGGGGTGTGCCGTGGTGCGGGCGGTCGTGCGCGGCCCGGGACCCGCCGTGCTGGTGGTGCGCAGGCGCGCCGTCGACGTGGTGACCCTGGCGTTCCTCAGCGTGAGCATCGGCGCGCTCGCCCAGATCCTGCCCTGAACGCGACACAGGGCGGCCCCGTCGGAACGGGACCGCCCTGCCGGAGAGCGCCGGGTCATCGGACCTCGGTGATCTCCTCCTCGATCAGCACGTCGTCGGCCAGCTCGTCGTCCAGCTCGGCGTCGTCGTCACCGCCGCCGAAGCCGCGGTAGAGCAGAGCGGCCAGCACCGCACCGAACAGCGGCGCCACGGCGAACACCCACAGCTGACCCCAGACCCAGCTCTCGGAGAAGATCGCCGCCGCCAGGCTGCGCGCCGGGTTCAGGCCGGCGTTGGTGATCGGGGTGGCGATCAGCACGGCCAGGGCCAGCACGGCGCCGTAGCCGACAGCGGACTTCTGCACGCCGGTGCGGTCGGTGGTGGTGCGGTTGCTCACCGCGAGGAACACGCCGACCAGGACCGCGGAGACCACGACCTCGACCAGCAGTGCGGCGACCAGGCTGAAGCCCTCGGTGCTGCCGGTGGACATCGCCAGCGGGGAGTGCGCCTCGAAGCCGTTCGCGGTCGAGCTGAAGAACTGCCGCTCGGCGGTCTGCAGCGCCGGGAAGGTGGACACCGGCAGGTACAGCACGGCCGACGCCAGCGCGGCACCGATCACCTGGGCGACCCAGTACGGCAGCAGGTGGGCGAACCGGGTGCGACCGGCCAGCGCCGAGCCGAGCGTGATCGCCGGGTTCAGGTGCCCGCCGGAGACCCGGCCGATGGCCAGGTGCGCGGCACCGGCCGCCAGGCCGAAGGCCAGTGCGACGCCGAGGGCGCCGGCGCCGGTGTAGGAGGCGTAGAGCGCCGTGCCCAGACCGGCGAGCACCAGCACGAAGGTACCGAAGGCCTCCGCCCCCAGGCGGGCCGCCAGCGAGGGGCCCTCCGGGCGCAGCGGCACCGCGTACTCGTCGACCTCGACCTCCACACCGGGGCGCGGCAGGCCGTAGCCGTCCGCGGCGCCGAAGCCCGCCTGGGCTGCCGGGCCGGGGGCGACCGGCGCGACCGGGACCTCGGCGGCCGGGGTCGGCTCGACCGGTGTGGTGTCGGCGGCGGTGGTCTCGGGCTGCTGCGGCGTCGGTTCCGGCGCGCCCGGAGTTCCGGGCTTCTCCTGCGACATGGTGATCCCGTCATTCGTCAGATCGGTGGAGCCGCGGGTCTGTGCCACGGCGGCGGGTCGGCGCACCTGCTGCGCGCACCCGACCACTCAGCATGCCAGCCGACCCTGTGCGTCGCCTGGCAGTCCGCGTTGCGACCCGAAGTATCTCGACGTCAAGTAATCTGGCGGACATGGCCAAGATCAAGGTGCAGGGACCGGTCGTCGAGCTCGACGGCGACGAGATGACTCGGATCATCTGGCAGTTCATCAAGGACCGCCTGATCCACCCGTATCTGGACATCGACCTGCGGTACTACGACCTGTCGATCCAGAACCGCGACGCGACGGACGACCAGGTGACGATCGACGCCGCGCACGCGATCAAGGAGCACGGCGTCGGTGTCAAGTGCGCCACGATCACGCCCGACGAGGCACGCGTCGAGGAGTTCGGCCTGAAGAAGATGTGGGTCTCGCCGAACGGGACCATCCGCAACATCCTCGGTGGCGTCGTCTTCCGCGAGCCGATCATCATCAGCAACATCCCGCGGCTCGTCCCGGGCTGGAACAAGCCGATCATCATCGGCCGCCACGCCCACGGCGACCAGTACAAGGCGACGAACTTCAAGGTCCCGGGTGCCGGCACGCTGACGCTGACCTACACCCCGGCGGACGGCTCCGAGCCCATCCACCAGGAGGTCGTGACGTACCCCGAGGCGGGCGGCGTCGCGATGGGCATGTACAACTTCAACGAGTCGATCCGCGACTTCGCGCGCGCGTCGTTCGCGTACGGCCTGCAGCGTGGCTACCCGGTCTACCTGTCGACCAAGAACACGATCCTCAAGGCGTACGACGGTGCGTTCAAGGACATCTTCCAGGAGGTGTTCGACGCGGAGTTCGCGGCGGCCTTCAAGGAGAAGGGCCTGACGTACGAGCACCGCCTGATCGACGACATGGTCGCGGCCGCGATGAAGTGGGAGGGCGGCTACGTCTGGGCGTGCAAGAACTACGACGGTGACGTGCAGTCCGACACGGTCGCGCAGGGCTTCGGCTCGCTCGGCCTCATGACGTCGGTCCTCATGACGCCCGACGGCAAGACGGTCGAGGCCGAGGCCGCGCACGGCACGGTGACGCGGCACTACCGCCAGCACCAGCAGGGCAAGCCGACCTCGACGAACCCGATCGCGTCGATCTTCGCCTGGACCGGTGGCCTCAAGCACCGCGGCAAGCTCGACGGCACGCCCGAGGTCACGCAGTTCGCGGAGACCCTCGAGGACGTCGTCGTCAAGACTGTCGAGAGCGGCAGGATGACGAAGGACCTCGCGCTGCTGGTCGGCCCGGAGCAGCCGTGGCAGACCACCGAGGAGTTCCTCGCGACGCTCGACGAGAACCTCGCGGCGCGCCTGGGCTGACACCCGGCGACCGCACCACGACGGCGCCCTCCCGGCAGGGAGGGCGCCGTCGTGCGTCCGGGAGGGCGGCGGCCCGTCACGGGCGCGGTCGCACGTGCGGTCCTGCGGCGGTGGCGGAGCGCGCCCGTCGGGTAGGTTCGTCGCAGGCGCGACGTCGAGGCGTCGTGCCGCCGCGTCGGCCGACCGAAGGAGCCCGTCCGTGTCCGTCACCACGCCCGCCGTCGTCACCGTCACCGGCGCCGCCGGCCAGATCGGGTACGCCCTCGCCTTCCGCATCGCCTCGGGGCAGCTCCTCGGCCCCGACACGCCGGTGCGGCTGCGGATGCTGGAGATCCCGCCCGCCGTGCAGGCGGCCGAGGGCGTCGCCATGGAGCTCGACGACTGCGCGTTCCCGCTGCTGGACGGCATCGACGTCACCGACGACGCGGCGGCCGCGTTCGACGGCGTCAACGTCGCGCTGCTGGTCGGTGCCCGCCCGCGCACCAAGGGCATGGAGCGGGGCGACCTGCTGAGCGCGAACGGCGGCATCTTCGGTCCGCAGGGCGCGGCGATCAACGCGGGTGCGGCCGACGACGTGCGCGTGCTGGTGGTCGGCAACCCGGCCAACACGAACGCGTTCATCGCGGCGTCGCACGCGCCCGACGTGCCCGCCGACCGCTTCACCGCGATGACGCGGCTGGACCACAACCGTGCGCTGGCGCAGCTGCGCCACCGCACGGGCGCGGCGATCGACGACATCCGCCGCGTCGCGATCTGGGGCAACCACTCGGCGACGCAGTACCCGGACCTCACGCACGCGAGCATCGGCGGCCGTCCCGCGCTCGACGTCGTCGCGGACGACGCGTGGGTGCGCGACACCTTCATCCCGACGGTCGCCAAGCGGGGTGCCGCGATCATCGAGGCCCGCGGTGCGTCCTCGGCCGCGTCCGCCGCGAACGCGGCGATCGACCACGTGCACACGTGGGTGCACGGGACGCCGGAGGGCGACTGGACGTCCGCGGGCGTGGTCTCCGACGGGTCGTACGGCGTGCCGGAGGGCCTGATCTCCTCGTTCCCCGTGACCGCGGCCGGTGGTGCGTACACGATCGTGCCGGGCCTCGACGTCGACGCGTTCTCGCGTGGGCGCATCGACGCGTCGGTGGCCGAGCTGGTCGAGGAGCGCGAGGCCGTGCGCGCGCTCGGCCTGGTCTGACCCCGGGGGCACCGCGCGTGCGCGTCGCGATCAGGGTGCGGCCCGGGGCGTCGCGCACGCGGGTCGGCGGTCGGTACGGCGAGCGTCTGGTGGTCGCGGTGTCGGCGCGCGCCGTGGACGGTGCGGCCACCGAGGCCGCGCTCGGCGCCGTCGCCGACGCGCTGGGTGTGCGTCGACGGCATGTCGCTCTGGTGGCCGGTGCGACGAGCCGCGACAAGGTCGTGGAGGTGGACGACGCGGTCGCGGACGACGCCCTGCGTGCTCGGCTCGTCGACCTGCTCGACGCCTGAGCGTCCGGCGATCGGGCGGCCCGGTCCTCAGCCCTCGATCTCGTCGCGGCGCGCCGTGACCAGGGCGCGGACCGCGTCGTCCGGCAGCGGCTGCCCGGGCTGGAACCTGATGGTGCCCTTGGCGACGTCGTAGCCGGCCAGCAGGTCGCGGACCGCGGCCACGGCGCCAGGGCTGAACGGGTACACGCCGACGTGCCGGGCGGCGCGCATGACCGACAGCAGGGGTTGGCCGCGGTGCACGAGCGCGGGCATCCCGTAGCCCGTGCCCTGCTCGGCGTCCGGCACGACCTGCCGCGCGATGTCGTAGACGTGCGCCACGACCGCGGCGTCCGCGGCGTCGAGCCCGGTGAGGTAGTCGTCGATCGTGCCCATGTCCCCATGCTGGCACCGGAGGGCCGCCCGCGGGGAGCGCAGGATTCAGGATTCGCTGAATACAGAAGCCGATGTACTGTCGCGTCATGGAGACCGCGACGCTCACCCACCTCACCGCGCTCACCCGCCTCGGCCATGCACTCTCCGACGAGACCCGGGCGCGCATCCTGCTCGCGTTGCGCGAGGCGCCGGCGTACCCCTCGGACCTCGCGGACGCGTTCGGCGTGTCCCGGCAGGTGATGTCGAACCAGCTCGCGTGCCTGCGCGGCTGCGGGCTCGTCGAGGCGGTCCCGGACGGGCGGCGCACCTGGTACCGGCTCGCCGACCCGCACCTCGCGCCCGCGCTCCGCGACCTGCTCGACCTCGTGCTCGTGGTCGACCCGACCTGCTGCGGCGACGACTGCACGTGCGCATGAGCGCGGTCTCGACCGGGCCCGCCGCCCCTGCCCGCCGTGCGGTGCTCGAACGTCGGATCCGGTGGTCGTCGGGGCGACCATCGTCTACAACGTCGCCGAGGCGGCCGTCGCGCTCGCGGTCGGACGTGCAGCGTCGTCGGCCGCGCTCATCGGGTTCGGGCTCGACTCGGCGGTCGAGGTGCTCTCGGCGGCCGCGGTCGCCTGGCAGTTCGCGGGGCGCGACCCGCGGTCGCGCGAACGGCCCGCGATGCGGGTCGTCGCGCTCTCGTTCCTCGGCCTCGCGGTGCTCGTGACGGTCGAGGCCGTGCGGACGCTGCTCGGGGCGGCGGAGCCCGAGCGCTCGCCGGTCGGGATCGTGCTGGCGGCGGTGTCGCTCGCGGTCATGCCGGGGCTCTCGTGGTTCGAGCGCCGCACCGGGCGCGAGCTCGGTTCCGCGTCCGCGGTGGCGGACTCGCGCCAGACGCTGCTGTGCACCTACCTGTCGGCGGTGCTGCTGCTCGGGCTCGTGCTCAACGCCGCGTGGGGGTGGTGGTGGGCAGACCCCCTCGCCGCCGTCGTGATCGCGGGTGTCGCGGTGCGCGAGGGCCTGGCGGCCTGGCGTGGGGACGCGTGCTGCCCGCCGGCGGGTGTCGCCGCGGTCGACGGCGGCGCGTGCGAGGACGGCTGCTGCTGACGGGATCGTCCCGAGACGGGAACTCTGTCCGAAACCCTTGCTGCAAGTTGTTGCAACGGGTTACGGTCACCGGGACAGCCCACCGACGGCACGATGTCGTGCCGCGACGAAGGAGTCCCGATGGTCGGCGCCGCTCTGCCACCCCCCTCCGCCCCCCGCCTCGCACCCGGCACCGCCCGGCGCGTGCTGGCCGTCCTCACCGGCGTCGCCGTCGCGGCGACGGGAGTCCTCGTCGCCCTCCCCACGCTGCCCGCAGCGGCGCAGGCGGGCACGGTCACGCTCGTCGGCGACCTGCAGGACGAGCTCGGGTGCGCGACGGACTGGGACCCCGGCTGCGCCGCGACCGCGCTCGCGGCGACCGACGTCCCCGGCCGGTTCTCGGCGACGTTCGAGGTACCTGGCGGGACGCACGAGTGGAAGGTCGCGCTCGACGGCGCCTGGGACGCGTCGTACGGCGCGGACGGCGGCGACGGCAACACGCCCCTCGTGCTCGCCGGGGCGGCATCGCTCACGTTCACCTACGACGACACGACGCACCGCACGTCCGTCGTCGTCGCCGACCTCGCGGGCGGGTACACCGACGCGGACGCGGCGATCGCCGCCGAACCGGTGCGCGACCCCGGCGCCGGCGACCAGCTCTACTTCGTCCTGACCGACCGGTTCGCCAACGGCGACCCGTCGAACGACACGGGCGGGCTCACGGGCGACCGGCTGACCACGGGCCTCGACCCGACCGACAAGGGCTTCTACCACGGAGGGGACCTCGCCGGTCTGCGCGAGCGGCTCGACTACGTCGAGGGCCTCGGCACCACGGCCATCTGGCTGACCCCGTCGTTCCTCAACCGCCCGGTGCAGGGCCAGGGTGCGGACGCCTCGGCGGGCTACCACGGCTACTGGGTCACGGACTTCACGCGCATCGACCCGCACCTGGGCACCAACGCCGAGCTCGAGGCGCTGATCGCCGATGCGCACGCACGCGGCATCAAGGTGTACTTCGACATCATCACCAACCACACGGCCGACGTGATCGACTACGCCGAGGGGACGTACGCGTACGTCGACCAGGCGACGAGCCCGTACCGCGACGCCGCGGGCGAGCCCTTCGACCCGGCCGACGTCGCGGGCAGCGCCGACTTCCCGGAGCTCGACGCCGCCACCTCGTTCCCCTACACCCCCGTGGTGGACCCGGCCGACGCCGACCTCAAGGTCCCGGCCTGGCTCAACGACCCGACCCTGTACCACAACCGTGGCAACTCGACCTGGACGGGGGAGTCGGTCACGTTCGGCGACTTCGACGGTCTGGACGACCTCATGACCGAGCACCCCGACGTCGTCCAGGGTTTCGTCGACGTCTACCAGGCGTGGGTCGACCTCGGCATCGACGGGTTCCGCATCGACACCGTCAAGCACGTGAACCGCGAGTTCTGGGACGTGTTCACGCGGGAGATCGCCCAGCACGCCGCCGACGCCGGCAACCCCGACTTCTTCATGTTCGGCGAGGTGTACGACGCCGACGCGGCGCTGACCGCGCCGTACGTGCGCGAGACCGACATGAACGCGGTCCTCGACTTCTCGTTCCAGGCCGCCGCCGCCAACTACGCGAAGGGCCTGTCCGCGGCGGGGCTGCGGCAGCTGTTCGCGAGCGACGACCTCTACACGACGCCGACGAGCAACGCGCAGGCGTTGCCGACGTTTCTCGGCAACCACGACATGGGCCGCATCGGGTACGCCGTCAAGGACGCGGGCGACGCGCAGGAGCGCTCCGGCCTCGCGCACGCACTCATGTACCTCACGCGCGGTCAGCCGGTCGTCTACTACGGCGACGAGCAGGGGTTCGTCGGCGACGGCACGCTTGGCGGCAAGGACAAGGACGCTCGGCAGTCGCTGTTCGCGTCGCAGGTGCCCGAGTACGCCGACCAGGCGCTGCTCGACGGCACGACCGCCGGTGCGGTGGACCGGTACGGCACCGACGCGCCGCTGTACCGGCACGTGGCAGCACTCGCGCAGCTGCGCGCCGCGACGCCCGCGCTGACGACCGGTGCGCAGGTCGAGCGGTACGCTGACGGTGCGGTGTACGCGTTCTCGCGCGTCGGCGACGACGACGTCGAGCACCTGGTGGCGCTCAACAACGCCGCTACCCCCGCGACCGTCGCGGTCGACGCGCTGACACCGGGTGCGACGTTCGCGTCCCTGCTGTCGACGTCCGGCGCGGGCTCGGCGACGGGTGCGACGGCGACCGCGGACGCCGACGGCCGGGTCGAGCTGACGGTGCCGCCGTTCGGCGCGCTCGTCCTGCGCGCCGACCGTGCCGTCCCGGCCGGGGACGACACGATCGCCCTCACCGTCCCGGGTGCGGGCGCCGCGCTCGACGGTCTCGCCCCGGTGGTGGCCGAGGTCGACGACGACGTGTACGCCACGACGTCGTTCGCGTACCGCGTGGTCGGCGACGACGCGTGGACGCCGCTCGGAACCGCCGAGACCACCACGCCGCGTGTCTTCCACGACGTGTCGGGCATCGCCGACGGCACGCTCGTCGAGTACCGCGCGGTCCGCCAGGACGTGACCGGCCACCGCAGCGCCGCGTCGACGTACGCGAGCGTCGGCGTCGCGGTCGACGGCGTCGAGCCGCCGCCCGGGCCGGGCGACACGCTCGTCACGGTGCCCGGCAGCCACAACGCCGCCATGGGGTGCCCCGCGGACTGGCAGCCCGGGTGCGAGGCCGCCCGGCTGAGCTCGACCAACGGCATCGTGTACGCGGGCACGTTCGAGATCCCGCCGGGGTCGTACGAGTACAAGGTCGCCGTCGGTGGCACGTGGGACGAGAACTACGGAGCCGGCGGGGCCGCGGGCGGGGCGAACATCGCCTACACGGTGACGGGCGACGCGCCCCAGCAGGTGACGTTCGTCTACGACGCGACGACGCACCAGGTCACGTCGTCGGCCCAGGGCGCGTTGATCACGTTGCCCGGCTCGTACCAGAGCGCGGCCGGCTGCTCGGGGAACTGGGAACCGGCGTGCCTGGCCACCGCGCTCGTGGACGGCGACGGCGACGGGACCGCGTCGCTCACCCTGCCCGACCTCGCGGCCGGGACGTACGAGCTGAAGGTCGCCCACGGGCTGTCGTGGGCCGAGAACTACGGCGCGGACGGTGTTCGCGACGGTGCCAACATCGCGTTCTCCGCCCCGGGCGGCAAGCCGGTGACGTTCGTCTACGACCTCGCCACCCACGTGCTCACGGTGCAGGTCGCCGACCCGCCGCTGCCCGGCACCGGTCAGGCGCAGGCGCACTGGGTCGACGCGCGCACGATCGCGTGGCCGACCGGTCTCGTCGCGAGCGGCACCGATCCGGCGTCGCTGCTGTTCACGCTCCACGGTTCGACCGATGCGTCCCTCGAGGTCGTCGACGGCCGGGTCGCGGGCGGGGACGAGGTCGGGCTGACGTTCGTGCCGGGCGGCCTGAGCGACGCCCAGGTCGCGCGCTTCCCGGCGCTGGAGGGGTACCTCGCGCTGCGTGTCGACGCCGACCGCGGGGCGGTCCAGGGCCTGCTCACGGGCCAGCTCCTCGTCCGGCAGGCGGATGCGGAGGGCGTGGCGCAGGCGATCACGGGCGTGCAGGTCCCGGGCGTGCTCGACGACCTGTACAGCGCAAAGGCAGCCAAGCGTACGTTCGGGACGACATGGGCGAAGGGTGCGCCGCGCCTCGCGCTGTGGGCGCCGACGGCGCAGGACGTCGACCTCCTGGTGTGGCCCGCCGACCGCCGCGGGGCGTTCGACACGGGCACCGAGCCCGTGCGGGCCGCCGCGACGCGCGAGGCCGACGGGTCGTGGACCGTGTCCGGGCCGAAGGCGTGGGCAGGCGGGGCCTACCTGTGGGAGGTGACCGTCTACGCGCCGACCACGGGTGACGTCGAGGTCAACCGGGTGACCGACCCGTACGCCGTCGCGCTCACGCTGAACTCGACGCACGGGGTGCTCGTCGACCTCGACGACGCACGCTACCGGCCGCGCCAGTGGGAGCGCACGGCCCAGCCGGTCGTGCGGCCCGTCGACCAGACGATCTACGAGCTGCACGTGCGCGACTTCTCGGTCTCCGACACGACGGTCCCGGCCGGGCTGCGCGGCACGTACGGAGCGTTCGCCGTGCGCAGCAGCGACGGGCGCGACCACCTGCGGGCGCTGGCGGACGCGGGGCTGACGACCGTGCACCTGCTCCCGACGTTCGACATCGCGTCGATCGAGGAGGACCGCGCCGCGCAGGCGAGCACGGACTGCGACCTGGCGTCCCTGCCGCCGGACTCGACCGAGCAGCAGGCCTGCGTCGCTGCCGTCGCCGGGCAGGACGCGTTCAACTGGGGCTACGACCCCTGGCACTGGACCGTGCCCGAGGGGTCGTACGCGGTCGACGCCGTGGGCGGCGCGCGGGTGGCGGAGTTCCGCTCGATGGTCGGCGCGCTGCACGCGGACGGCCTGCAGGTCGTGCTCGACCAGGTGTTCAACCACACGGCAGCCAGCGGGCAGGACGCGAAGAGCGTCCTCGACCGCGTCGTGCCGGGGTACTACCACCGCCTGAGCGCGACGGGTCAGGTCGAGACGTCGACGTGCTGCCAGAACGTCGCCACCGAGCACGCGATGGCCGAGAAGATGATGGTGGACTCGGTGGTCACGTGGGCGCGGGACTACAAGGTCGACGGGTTCCGCTTCGACCTCATGGGGCACCACTCGCGCCAGACCATGCAGGCCGTGCGCGACGCGCTCGACCGGCTGACACCCCGCAAGGACGGTGTCGACGGGCGCAAGGTCTATCTCTACGGCGAGGGCTGGAACTTCGGCGAGGTCGCCGACAACCGGCTCTTCGAGCAGGCCACGCAGGGTCAGCTGGGCGGGACGGGCATCGGCACGTTCTCCGACCGGCTGCGCGACGCCGTGCGCGGCGGCGGACCCTTCGACGAGGACCCGCGCGTGCAGGGCTTCGGCTCCGGTGCGTTCACCGACCCGAACGGTGCGCCGGTCAACGGCACCGAGGCCGAGCAGCTCGCGCGTGTGCAGCACCAGGGCGACCTCGTGCGGCTCGGCATGGCCGGCAACTTGCGCTCGTTCGAGCTGCTCACGAGCGACGGCACCGTCAAGCGCGGTGACGAGCTCGACTACAACGGGCAGCCGGCCGGCTACGCCGAGTCCCCGCAGGAGGTCGTGACCTACGTCGACGCGCACGACAACGAGACGCTCTTCGACAGCCTGTACCTCAAGCTCCCGCAGGGCACGTCGATGGCGGACCGGGTGCGCATGAACACCGTCTCGCTCGCCACCACGACGCTCGCGCAGACCCCGTCGTTCTGGCACGCGGGCGCGGACCTGCTGCGCAGCAAGTCCCTGGACCGCAACTCCTACGACTCGGGGGACTGGTTCAACGTGCTCGACTTCTCCCAGCAGACCAACGGGTTCGGTCGCGGCCTGCCGCCGGCGGCCGACAACGAGGCGAAGTGGCCGTTCCAGCAGCCGCTGCTGGCCGACCCGGCGCTCGTGCCGTCGTCGCAGGACATCGCGACCGCGTCCCGGGCTGCGGCGGAGCTGCTCGAGCTGCGCTCGTCGACGCGCCTGTTCCGGCTCGGTGACAGCGCGCTGATCGAGCGCAAGGTCACGTTCCCGGGCTCGGGGCCGGACGCCGACCCGGGCGTGGTGGTCATGCACGTCGACGACCGGACCGGCTGGGACGCCGCGACGCGGCGCTGGCGCACCGACGTCGACAAGCGCCTCGACGGGCTGCTCGTCGTGGTCAACGCCTCCGACGAGCCGACGACCCAGACGGTCGACGCGCTCGCGGGACGGCGGTACGTGCTCTCGCCCGTGCAGGCGCACGGCGCCGACCCGGTCGTGCGCGGCACGACGTACGTGCGCGCGACCGGCGCGGTCACGGTCCCGGCACGGACGGTGGCGGTCCTGGTGGAGCAGGCGCAGCCCGGGCACACGGGCGGCGGCTGGTGGGGGACGGTCTGCGGATGGCTCGAGCGGTGGGTCCCGGGCGTCTGCCGCTGACGAGAGGGCTGGCTCACGTCGCGCACTGACTTTGGCACATGAAGACAGTGCGCGACGTGGGACGGGGACCTCGTCCCGTCGTCGCAGTACTCGCAGAGGGATGACGGGCGGATACGGTCAGGACACGGAATGGTCACGACTCTTGCGGGCTTCAAGGCTTCAGGTCTTGAATGCAACCGAAGCCGCACCCGGCTCGAGACGGCGACGGAGCCGACGTCCGGGAGGTCGCGACGACGGACGTCTCGATCGGCAGCGCGGCGGACACGAGGGAGCGACGACGATGTCACTGGCGTGGAAGAAGACTGCGATCGCGATGGTCGCGGCGGGTGTGCTCGTGGGGTCCGTGGCGGCCTGCAGCTCGGAGCGGGACGGCGGGACGGACGGGGCGACCGACGGCGGCGACGGCCCGACGCTGGTGGGCATCGCGATGCCCACCAAGAGCCTCGAGCGGTGGAACCGCGACGGTGCCCACCTCGACGAGCTGCTGCAGGGCTCCGGCTTCGAGACGAGCCTGCAGTACGCGGACAACAAGGTCGACCAGCAGATCACCCAGATCGAGAACATGATCAACCAGGGCGCCGACATCCTCGTCATCGCGTCCATCGACGGCGAGGCGCTCGCGCCGGTGCTGCAGCAGGCGGCCGACCAGGACATCACGGTCATCGCCTACGACCGCCTCATCAACGGCACGCCGAACGTCGACTACTACGCGACGTTCGACAACTACGGCGTCGGCACCATGCAGGGCGAGTTCATCGTCGAGACGCTCGGCCTGGCCGACGGCGCCGGCCCGTTCAACCTCGAGCCCTTCGCCGGGTCGCCGGACGACAACAACGCGAAGTTCTTCTTCGCCGGGGCGTGGGACGTGCTCAAGGAGTACGTCGACAACGGCCAGCTCGTCGTCCCGTCGGGCAAGGCGCCCGCGGACAACGACGCCTGGGCGTCGATCGGCATCCAGGGCTGGAGCTCCGACACGGCGCAGTCGGAGATGGAGAACCGCCTCAACTCGTTCTACTCCGGCGGCACCAAGGTGAACGTCGTCCTGTCGCCCAACGACTCGCTCGCACTCGGCATCGCCCAGGCGCTCGAGGGCGCGGGGTACACCCCCGGTCCTGACTACCCCGTGCTGACGGGGCAGGACGCAGACCAGGCGAACGTGCTCAACATGATCGCGGGCAAGCAGGCGATGAGCGTCTGGAAGGACACCCGCACGCTCGGGGACCAGGTCGCCACGATGGTCGGGCAGATCGACGAGGGCCAGGACGTGCAGGTCAACGACACCGAGTCCTACGACAACGGCGAGAAGGTCGTCCCGACCTTCCTGCTCCCGCCCATGGTCATCACGCCCGACACGGTGGACGTCCTGGTCGACTCGGGCTTCTACTCGGCCAGCGACCTCGGTCTCTGAGCCGTCCCGTCGCCCGTCCGCACCCCGCCGGTGCGGGCGGGCGGCCCCGGCCCGTCGGACCACACGAGGACCCAGCGAGGACCCATGGACACCGAGCACATCCTCCAGATGCGCGGCATCACCAAGACATTCCCCGGCGTGAAGGCACTGTCCGACGTGACGATCGCCGTCCGTCGCGGCGAGATCCACGCGATCTGCGGGGAGAACGGCGCCGGCAAGTCGACCCTGATGAAGGTCCTGTCGGGCATCTACCCGCACGGCTCGTACGAGGGCGAGATCGTCCTCGACGGCGAGGTGCAGGAGTTCCGCGGGATCCGTGACTCCGAGCGCCGGGGAATCGTCATCATCCACCAGGAGCTGGCGCTCTCGCCCTACCTGTCGATCGCCGAGAACATCTTCCTCGGCAACGAGCGCGCCGAGCGCGGCGTCGTCGACTGGAACCGCACCAACGCCGAGGCGGCCCGGCTGCTCGCGCGCGTCGGGCTGCGCGAACGCCCCGACACGCGGGTCAGCGACATCGGCGTCGGCAAGCAGCAGCTCGTCGAGATCGCCAAGGCGCTGTCCAAGGAGGTGCGGCTGCTCATCCTCGACGAGCCGACGGCCGCGCTCAACGACGAGGACAGCGCGCACCTGCTGGGTCTCATCACGGACCTGCGGTCCGAAGGCATCACCTCGATCATCATCAGCCACAAGCTCAACGAGATCGAGGCCATCGCCGACACCACGACGATCATCCGCGACGGCCTGACGATCGAGTCGCTCGACATGCGCGGCGACGAGCGGGTCACCGAGGAGCGCATCATCCGCGGGATGGTCGGGCGGCCGCTCGACCACCGGTTCCCCGAGCACGTCCCGTCGATCGGCGACGAGGTGCTGCGCATCGAGGACTGGACGGTGCACCACCCGGTCGACCAGACGCGCAAGGTCGTCGACCGCGCGAGCCTGACGGTGCGCCGCGGGGAGATCGTCGGGCTCGCCGGGCTCATGGGCGCCGGACGCACCGAGCTCGCGATGAGCGTCTTCGGCCGCTCGTACGGTGCGCACATCTCCGGGCGCGTCTACAAGGACGGGCAGGAGATCAGCGTCACGACCGTGCGGCAGGCCATCGCGCACGGCATCGCGTACGCCACGGAGGACCGCAAGCGGTTCGGTCTGAACCTGATCGACTCGATCCAGCACAACGTGTCGGCCGCGGCGCTCGGCAAGCTCGCGCGCGGCGGCGTCGTCGACCGCGAGGCCGAGTCGACGGTCGCCGAGCGGTACCGCAAGGACCTCAACATCAAGACGCCCACGGTCGCGGCGCTCGTCGGCAAGCTCTCGGGCGGCAACCAGCAGAAGGTCGTCCTGAGCAAGTGGATCTACGCCGACCCGGACGTGCTGATCCTCGACGAGCCGACGCGCGGCATCGACGTCGGCGCGAAGTACGAGATCTACACGATCATCAACAGGCTGGCCGACGCGGGCAAGGGCGTGCTCGTCATCTCCTCCGAGCTGCCCGAGCTCATCGGCGTGTGCGACCGGATCTACGCGCTCAGCCAGGGACGCGTCACGGGCGAGGTGGCCCGGGCCGACGCGACCCAGGAGCACCTCATGCACTTCATGACGATGGACAAGGACGGGATCGCCCGATGAGCACCACGACCGACGTCAACGTTCCCTCGCCGACGCCACCCGGAGCGCCTCGCGTGCCGCTCGCGCAGCGGCTGCAGGGCCTGGGCGGCAACGCGCGCCAGTACGGCATCTTCGGTGCGCTCGTCGTCATCGTCCTGCTCTTCCAGGTCCTGACCGACGGCAAGCTGCTGCTCGCCAACAACGTCGCCGCGCTGTTCCAGCAGAACGCGTACGTGATGATCCTCGCGATCGGCATGGTCATGGTCATCGTGGCCGGGCACATCGACCTGTCGGTGGGGTCGGTGGTCGCGTTCGTCGGCGGCGTGGTCGCGGTCAGCATGCGCGACCTCGACCTGTCGTGGCCGACCGCCGTGCTCATCGGCCTCGCGCTCGGTGCGCTGGTCGGTGCGTGGCAGGGCTTCTGGGTCGCCTACGTGGGCATCCCGGCGTTCATCGTCACGCTCGCGGGCATGCTGGTGTTCCGTGGCCTCGCGCTCGTCGTCGTCGGCGAGACGGTCGCGGGCCTGCCGCCGGCGTTCATCCGGATCTCCAAGGGCTCGCTGCCGAACGCCCTCGGGTTCGTCGCCAACATGGATGTCGTCACGCTCGTCATCGGTGCGCTCGCGATCGCCGCGATCGCGTTCACGCAGGTGCGTGCCCGCCGGGCGCTGCGCAAGCACGACCTGCACGTCGAGGCGCTGGGCCTGTTCGTCGCGAAGATCGCGATGATCGCGGTCGGCATCGGCATCCTCACCGTGATCCTGTCGTTCTCCGCCGGTGGCACGCCGATCGTCCTGGTGGTCGTCGGTGCGCTCGTCGTGGCCTACTCGTTCCTCATGGGGCGCACGGTCTTCGGCCGGCACATCTACGCGATCGGCGGCAACCGCGCGGCGGCGGCGCTGTCCGGGGTGAGCACCCGCAAGGTCGACTTCTGGATCTTCGTCAACATGGGTCTGCTCGCAGGCGTCGCGGCCATCGTCACGACGTCCCGCGCGGGGGCCGCCATCGCGGCCGCCGGCCAGAACTTCGAGCTCGACGCGATCGCCGCGTGCTTCATCGGCGGCGCCGCCGTCACCGGTGGCATCGGCCGGATCTCGGGGGCCATCGTCGGTGCGCTCATCATGGGCGTGCTCAACATGGGCCTGTCGATCCTGTCGGTCGACCCGGCGTGGCAGATGGCGATCAAGGGGCTCGTGCTGCTGCTGGCGGTCGCGTTCGACCTGATCAACAAGCGGCGCGCGGGCACCCAGTAGCCGCGTGGCGCACCGGTGCGGACGCGAGCACAGGTAGGTTGCCCCCGTGAGCAGGCGAGCGACGGCAGCGGGCTCGCAGTCGTCGCTCCGCGAGGCGAACAAGGCGCTGGTCGTCGGCACCGTGCAGCGGTACGGCGGCCTGACCCAGGTCGAGCTCGCGGCCGCGACGGGGCTGTCCCAGGCGACGGTCTCGACGATCGTGCGCGAGCTGCTGGCCGCGGGCATCGTCGACACGGCCGTCACGACGCGCAGCGGGCGGCGTGCCCAGATGGTCACGCTGGCCCGCCGCGTCGGGCTCGCGGTCGGCATCCAGATCGGCCACCGCCACCTGCGGGTCACGCTGGGCGACTTCGCGCAGGACGTCGTCGCGGAGCAGACCCTCCCGCTGCCGTACGAGCACCCGTCGGACACGACGCTCGACCGTGCCGCCCTGCTCGTCATGGACCTGCTGGAACGGATCGGCACGGAGCTCGACGAGGTCGTGGGGATCGGCGTGGGCGTCCCGGCCCCCGTCGACACCGACACGGGGATGGTCTCGGTGCCGGGGGTGATGCGGGGCTGGGAGGGCGAGCACCTCGGGCAGATCCTCACCAAGAGGCTGGGCCGGCCCGTGCACGTCGACAACGACGCGAACCTCGGTGCGCTCGCGGAGGCCACGCTCGGAGCCGCGCGGGGCTACCGCGACGCGGTGTACGTGCGTGCGTCGTATGGCATCGGTGCGGGCATCGTCATCAACGGGCAGGTGCACCGGGGCTTCGCGGGGACGGCGGGGGAGATCGGGCACGCGCAGGTCGACCCGGCGGGGCACATCTGCCGGTGCGGCTCGCGCGGCTGCCTCGACACTGTCGTGGGCTCGAGCGCACTGGTCGAGCCGCTGCGCGCGGCGCACGGCTCGCTCGCGCTGCGCGACGTGATCGCACGCACGCGCGAGGGGGACCCGGGGTTCGCGCGCGTGGTGGGCGACGCGGGAGCCGTGATCGGCACGGTCGTCGCGGGGCTCGGGACGGCCGTGAACCCGCAGTGCGTCGTGGTCGGGGGCGAGCTCGCCGAGACGGGCGACGTGCTCCTCGCACCGATGCGCGAGGCGATCGGGCGCCGCGTCCTGCTCAACCGGATCGCGCCGCTCGAGGTGGTTCCCGCGGCGCTGGGGCAGCGGGCCGAGGTGATGGGGGCGCTGGTGCTCGCGCTGCGGGCGGCCGACGTGACGGTCGTCCCGGACGACGGCGCCGGGGGCGAGGACGCGCTCGCGGACCGCTGACGCCGGTGGGCAGGACGACACGGTCGGGTCGTACGGGTTGACCCGGCCGGAGCAGGGGGATTCACTGCACGTGACACGTGCCCGACGAGGAGCAGGTGGGTCCAGGGATGGCTGACGCGACACGGGTGCCGCTGCTGTCGATGCGCGGCATCAGCAAGCGGTTCGGCGGGGTCGAGGCCCTCGTGGGTGTGGACCTCGAGGTGCACCGCGGCGAGGTCGTCGCGCTGGTGGGGGACAACGCGGCGGGCAAGTCGACGCTGGCGAAGATGGTGGCGGGCGTGCTCACGCCGGACACGGGGCTGGTCGAGATCGACGGGGCGCCCGTGAGCATCCCGACACCGGCGGCGGCGCGGGCGCTCGGTGTGGCGACGGTGTTCCAGGACCTCGCGCTGTGCGACAACCTCGACGTCACCTCGAACCTGTTCCTGGGGCGTGAGCTGCGCGACGCGCGCGGCGTGCGCGACGACGAGCGGATGGAGCAGGTCGCCCGGCAGATCCTGCGCGACCTGACGAGCCGGATCCCGTCGGTGCGCGTCCCGCTGTCGGGCCTGTCCGCCGGGCAGCGCCAGTCGGTCGCGATCGCACGCACGCTGATCGGCTCACCGCGCATCGTCGTGCTGGACGAGCCGACGGCGTCGTTGTCGGTGGCGCAGACGGCGGAGGTGCTCACGCATGTCGAGGGGCTGCGTGACCTGGGCCTGGCGGTGCTGTTCATCAGCCACAACATGACGGACGTCCGGTCGGTCGCGGACCGCATCGAGGTGCTGCGCCACGGGCGCAACAACGGATCCTTCGACGCCCGGACCACGGGGTACGAGCAGATCCTCGGCGCCATCACGGGTGCCCTGCGGGTCGAGGGCGCGCGCAGCCCGGCGGTCGCGTCGTCCTGACGTCGGAGGCGTGCCGGTACGCGACGTGCCGGGCGTCGTCGGGCTGCCCGCGAGGAGTCCGGGGCCGGCCGCCCGGCGTCCGGGGGCCTGGTCGCGATCCCACGGGACCGCCGTGGCCGAGTCGTGATGAGTTCGTAACCAATGAGTCGCTTCTCGGGATTGACTTCGGGTTCCGAACTTAAGGAGAGTAGGGGTGCTGCTCCGGGACGACGACGCCCCCTGTCCCGTCCGTAGCAGCCGGTACCTCCGGTCGAGCGTGGCACAGCCGCCGCGCTCGAGGTGCCCGAAGCGTTCGGGACCGGAACCTCTCGACGACGAGAAGGAGCACACGAGATGCGACGCAAGTTCACCATGGCGGCGGCGGCCGGAGCCCTGGCGCTCGGCCTCGCGGCCTGCGGCGGTGGCGGTGCGGGGAGCACCGGCGACGAGCCCGCCGGCGGCGGCGCCGACCCGGGTGACATCACGGTCGGTGTCGCGATGCCCACCGAGACCTCGGAGCGGTGGATCGCCGACGGCCAGGCCGTCAAGGACGGCCTCGAGGCGCTCGGGTACAAGGTCGACCTGCAGTACGCGGGCGACGACATCCCGACCCAGACCCAGCAGATCGACCAGATGATCACCAGCGGCGCCGACGTCCTGATCATCGCCTCGATCGACGGCACCGCGCTCACGAGCCAGCTCGAGAACGCCGCCGCGCAGAACATCCCCGTGATCGCGTACGACCGCCTCATCCGCGACAGCGAGAACGTCGACTTCTACGTCACGTTCGACAACTTCGCCGTCGGCATCGCCCAGGGCACCGCGCTCCTGCGCGGCATGGGCATCGTCGACGAGACGGGCGTCGAGGTCGCGGACGTCGGCGGGCCGTACAACGTCGAGCTGTTCGCCGGGTCGCCCGACGACAACAACGCCGGGTTCTTCTACGAGGGCGCGATGTCGATCCTGCAGCCCTACCTCGACAACGGGACGCTCGTCGTGAAGTCGGGCCAGACCGACTTCGACACCGTCGCCACGCTGCGCTGGTCGCAGGAGGCCGCCCAGAAGCGCATGGAGGACCTGCTGACCTCCACGTACTCGGACGGGTCGACGCTCGCCGGCGTGCTCGCGCCGTACGACGGCATCTCGCGCGGCATCATCACCGCCCTGCAGGGCGTCGGCATGGGCCCGACCATCGAGGCCGGCCTGCCGATCGTCACCGGTCAGGACGCGGAGATCGCCTCCGTCAAGCTCATCGCCGACGGCGTGCAGTCCTCGACGATCTTCAAGGACACCCGCAAGCTCGCCGAGCAGTCCATCAAGGTCGCGCAGGCGTTCATCAACGGCGAGGAGCCCGAGGCGAACAACACCGACACGTACGACAACGGCGTCAAGGTCGTCCCGTCGTACCTGCTCACGGTCGACACGGTGTTCGCCGAGGACATCATCCCGCTGCTGGTCGACTCGGGGTACTGGACCGAGGACGAGGTCGCGTCGGGCGTCGCCGACTGACCCGCGCGCACGGCCCGGCCGGGCGACCCCCGGCCGGGCCGTGCCCCGTCCGCCCGACACTCGACCACCACTGAACGGAGGGGTCATGGGCCACAGCAGCATCCTCGAGATGCGGTCCATCACCAAGACCTTCCCGGGAGTCAAGGCGCTGCAGGACGTCAACCTCACCGTGCGGCGTGGAGAGATCCACGCCATCTGCGGGGAGAACGGCGCCGGCAAGTCGACCCTCATGAAGGTCCTGTCCGGCGTCTACCCGCACGGCACGTACGAGGGCGCCATCGTCTACGAGGGTGAGGAGGTCGCGTTCGGCTCGATCAACGACTCCGAGCGTCGCGGCGTCGTCATCATCCACCAGGAGCTCGCCCTGGTGCCCTACCTGTCGGTCGCCGAGAACATCTTCCTCGGCAACGAGATCCGGGGCTCCGGGTCGCTGATCGACTGGAACAAGGCCAACGCGGAGGCAGCCAAGCTGCTGGCACGGGTCGGGCTCGACGAGAACCCCACGACGCACGTCTCCCAGCTCGGCGTCGGCAAGCAGCAGCTCATCGAGATCGCCAAGGCGCTGTCGAAGGAGGTCAAGCTCCTCATCCTCGACGAGCCGACCGCAGCGCTCAACGACTCCGACTCCGAGCACCTGCTGAACCTGCTGCGCCACCTGCAGGGCCAGGGGATCACGTCGATCATCATCAGCCACAAGCTCAACGAGATCGCCGAGATCGCCGACCGCACCACGATCATCCGCGACGGACGCACGATCGAGACCATCGAGATGGGCACCGTGGACGGTGTCCAGGACCGGATCATCCGCGGCATGGTCGGGCGCGACCTCGAGCACCGCTACCCCGAGCGCACGCCCGAGATCGGTGACGAGGTCCTGCGCGTCGAGGACTGGACCGTGCGGCACCCCACGCAGAGCGACCGGCTCGTCATCGACCGGGCGTCGTTCAACGTGCGCGCCGGTGAGGTGGTCGGCATCGCCGGGCTCATGGGCGCCGGCCGCACCGAGCTCGCCATGAGCATCTTCGGCCGCTCCTACGGGCGTGGGATCACCGGACGGCTCTACAAGAACGGTCAGGAGATCCAGGCGCGCGACGTCGACGAGGCCATCCGGCACGGGCTCGCGTACGCCACCGAGGACCGCAAGCGGTACGGCCTCAACCTCATCGAGGACATCCGGCAGAACGTCTCGGCCGCCGGCCTGCGACGCCTCGCCCGCCGCGGCTGGGTCAACGGCAACGAGGAGATCAAGGTCGCGGAGGAGTACCGCGCCAGCCTCAACATCAAGACCCCGACCGTCATGGCCGTCGTCGGCAAGCTCTCCGGCGGGAACCAGCAGAAGGTCGTGCTGGCCAAGTGGCTCTACACCGAGCCCGACGTGCTGATCCTCGACGAGCCGACACGCGGCATCGACGTGGGTGCCAAGTACGAGATCTACACGATCATCAACAGGATGGTCGCAGCGGGGAAGGCGGTCGTCGTCATCTCCTCCGAGCTGCCCGAGCTTCTCGGCATCTGCGACCGCGTCTACACCCTCGCGTTCGGGCGGATCACCGGTGAGCTGCCCGTCGCCGAGGCCACCCAGGAGCGGCTGATGGAGCTCATGACCATCGAGCGCGAGACAGCAAAGGACCTTGCATCATGACGGCCATCGCCGGCTTCCGCGAGATGGTGACGCGGAACATCCGCCAGAGCGGCATCTTCATCGCGTTCGTCCTGATCGTGGTGCTCTTCTCGCTCCTCAACTCGAACTTCCTGAGCCCGGGCAACCTGACGAACATCGTCCTGCAGTACTCGTACATCCTGATCCTCGCCATCGGCATGGTCATGGTGATCGTGCTCGGCCAGATCGACCTGTCCGTCGGGTCGGTCGTCGCCCTCACCGGGGCGGTGTCGGCGGTGCTCGTCATCCGCAACGGGCAGCCCTGGTGGGTCGGCGTGATCGCCGCACTGGTCGTGGGCGTGCTGGTCGGCATGTGGCAGGGCTTCTGGGTCGCGTACGTCGGCATCCCCGGGTTCATCGTCACGCTCGCCGGCATGCTGCTGTTCCGTGGCATGACGTACCGCGTGCTCGACAACGTGTCGCTCTCGCCGTTCGGGGGGACGTACTACGACGTCGCGAACGGCTTCTCGACCAACGGCTGGCTCGGCGGCTACGGCGTCGACGTCTTCACGCTCGTCATCTTCGGCGTGGCGGTGGCGGGCTACGCCGTCAGCCAGTGGCGCACGCGCGCCGGTCGGATCGCCTACCAGCAGACCGTCGAGGCGCTCTGGCTCTTCGTCCTGAAGATCGTGCTCGTCGCCGCCGTGGTCATGTGGTTCGGGTACCAGCTCGCGCAGTACCGGGGCCTGCCGAACATCCTCATCGTGCTCGCGGTCCTGATCATGGCGTACTCGGTGGTCACGCAGCGCTCGGTGTTCGGTCGTCACATCTACGCGATCGGGGGCAACCTCAACGCCGCCCAGCTCTCGGGCGTCAAGGTCCGCCAGGTGACGTTCTGGACCTTCGTCAACATGGGTCTGCTGGCCGGTGTCGCGGGCGTCGTCTACTCCTCGCGCATGAACGGCGCCCAGCCGAGCGCGGGCAACATGTTCGAGCTCGACGCCATCGCGGCGGCGTTCATCGGCGGTGCCTCGACGACCGGCGGCGTGGGCCGCGTGACGGGCGCCATGATCGGTGCGCTGATCATGGCCGTCATGAGCAACGGCATGCAGCTCATGGGCGTGCCGCAGTCCATCCAGCAGATGGTCAAGGGCCTCGTGCTGCTGCTGGCTGTCGCGTTCGACGTCTGGAACAAGCGTCGCGCCGAGGCGCGCTGACGCACCACGGGTCCGCACCGGCACCGCGCCGGTGCGGACCCGTGAGCACCGCGGACCGTCCGCCGGGCACGACGTGAGGCTGCTGGACGGGCGTCCGGCGCTAGGCTCGCCGACGTGAGGGGACCCATGACGGGATCGCAGTCGTCCCTGCGGGGAGCGAACCGTGCGCTCGTCGTCGAGACCGTCAAGCGCTACGGCGGGCTGACGCAGGTCGAGCTCACGGGCGCCACGAACCTCTCGCCCGCCACGGTCAGCTCGATCGTCAAGGAGCTGGTGGCCGCGGGCGTCGTCGACGTGCGCAGCACGATCCGGTCCGGACGCCGGGCCCAGCTCGTCACGATCGCACGGCGCACGGGCCTGGCCGCCGGGATCGAGGTCGGCCCCCGTCACCTGCGCGTCGCGCTCGCCGACGTCACGCGTGAGGTCGTGGCCGAGCAGTCGCTCCCTCTGCCCGCCGAGCACCGTGCGGACACGACGCTCGACCGTGTGGCGCTGCTCGTGGTCGACCTGCTCGAGCGGGTCGGCGCCTCGATCGACGAGCTCGTCGGGCTCGGAGTGGGCCTGCCCGCGCCCGTCGAGCCCGGCACCGGGACCGTCACGGTGCGGGGGCTGCTGCGGGGCTGGGACGACACGCCCGTCGTGCACGTGCTGTCCAAGCGGCTGGCCAAGCCGGTGCTCGTCGACAACGAGGCGAACCTGGGTGCGCTCGCGGAGAGCAGGTTCGGCGCTGCCCGCGGGTACCAGGACGCCGTCTACGTGTCGGTCGGGACGGGCACGGGTGCGGGGATCGTCATGTCCGGCAAGCTCCACCGCGGTTTCGGCGGCACGGCGGGGGAGATCGGGCACGTGCAGGTCGACGCGCAGGGGCGGATCTGCCGGTGCGGGAGCCGCGGCTGCCTGGACACCGTCGTCGGGTACCCCGCGCTCGTCGAGCCGCTCGTCGTCAGCCACGGGACGCTGACCCTGCGCGACGTGGTGCAGCGGGCGAACGACGGGGACCCGGGCTGCCGTCAGGTGGTCGCCGACGCCGGTGCGATCATCGGCGGCGTCGTCGCCGGGATGGCGATGGTGGTCAACCCGCAGTGCGTCGTGGTCGGCGGTGAGATGGCCCGCACGGGCGACGTCCTCGTCCAGCCGATGCGGGAGGCGATCGCGCGACGCGTGCCACTGAACCAGGTCGTCTCGCTCGACGTGGTCCCGGCCGACCTGGGTGTGCGGGCGCCCGTCCTGGGCGCGGTCGCGATGGTGTTCGAGGCGACGGACCAGGCCGGGGCGCTCGACGTGCCGGCGGACCTGGTGGAGCCGGCACCGTCCGGCACGGACGGCGGTGGTGGTGATGGACGTGTTTGACGGGCCCCTGGTGGGGCGGTTCACTGAGGACGACGTGCGCGACGGAGGGCAGGTGGACGGGACCGTGGGTGTCGGCGGACGGGCGCCGGTGCTGTCCGTGCAGCAGGTGTCCAAGCGGTTCGGCGCGGTCGAGGCGCTGATCGGGGTGGACCTGGTGGTCCACCCGCACGAGGTGGTCGCGCTCGTCGGCGACAACGGTGCCGGCAAGTCGACCCTCGCCAAGGTGGTCGCCGGCGTCCTGCAGCCCGACGCCGGGCTCGTCGAGATCGGTGGCGAGCCGGTGCACCTGTCCTCCCCGTCGGACGCGCAGAAGGCCGGTGTCGCGACGGTGTTCCAGGACTACGCGTTGTGCGAGAACCTCGACGTGACGGCGAACCTGTTCCTCGGCCGTGAGGTGCGCGAGCACGCGTTCCTGCACGAGGGGAAGATGGAGCGCGTCGCGAAGCGCATCCTGCGGGACCTCACGAGCCGCATCCCGTCGGTGCGCACGCCCATCGGGCACCTGTCGGCGGGGCAGCGTCAGACCGTGGCGATCGCGCGCACGCTGATCGGCGAGCCGCGCCTGGTGGTCCTCGACGAGCCGACCGCGGCGCTCTCGGTCGCGCACACCGCCGAGGTGCTGACGCACATCGAGCGACTGCGCGAGCTCGGGCTCGGCGTCGTCCTGATCAGCCACAACCTCAACGACGTGCGTGCGGTGTCCGACCGGATCGAGGTGCTGCGCCACGGTCGCAACAACGGGTCGTTCGACGCGCGGTACGTCTCGCAGGAGGAGCTGCTGGCGGCGATCACGGGGGCGACGCAGGTGGCGCCCGTGCGACCCCTCGACGCGGCGGGCTGACCGCCGGCACGTCGAGGGGCCGCCGCGGCGCCTCAGGCGGTACGGGTCGCGCTGCGCAGGCCGAGGCCGCCGATCACGAAGCCGGTCCCGACGCCGACGACGGCGAGCGAGACGCCGAAGGCGATGACGGACGTCATCAGCGAGGCGCGCAGGAACGTGCCTGTCGCGACGGTGTCGCGCTGCGGGTCCTCGCGGTCCATCTCGGCGTACGTCAGACCGCCGGTCATGCCGTCGAGGTGCCCCTCGATGGCCTCGGCCTGCGACAGGGCGGTCCAGGGGGAGTTGATGTCCTGGCCGGCGAAGGCCGGGGCGTCGTCGGAGACCACGGCGCGCTCGGCCGCGAGGCCCTGGGCGACACCCACCCAGGCGCCGATGCCGGAGACGACCATGAGGGCGCCCAGCAGGGCGAGGAGCGTGCCGAGCGCGCGGGCGCGGCGTGCGCCGGGCGCGGGCGCCGGCGGGGTGGCGGTGGCGGGCGAAGCGAGGTCGGCGGACATGGGTGCCCTTCCTTCCGGTGGAGGCGGACGCCCTGGTGGGCGCCCGGACCAACGGTGATGGGTGAAATCTCAAGGACGCACCCCGCAAAACGATTTGTATGACATCAGTCACACCTCGCTCTCGCTCTTGACTCGCCCGGGTGATGCAGGTCCGCCCCGCCCGCGACCGACGACGTGGTCACGGGCGGGGCGGACGCCGGGCGCGCCGGGCTATGCCCGGTGTCAGGCCCGTCCGGTCACGCGGTCGCGCACGTCGCACCGTTCAGCGCGAACGAGGACGGTGCGGTGTTCGTGCCGGTGTGCGAGCCGTTGAACCCGAACTGCACCGAGCCGCCGGCCGGGATCTGCCCGTTCCACGGTGCGTTCGACGCCGTCACCTGGGCGCCGGACTGGCTCGTCGTGCTGCTCCACGCCTGCGTGACCTGCTGCCCGGACGGGAATGACCACGTGAGCGTCCAGCCGTCGATCGCCGCCGACGAGGTGTTGCGCACGGTCACGTTCGCCGTGAAGCCGGTGTTCCACTGGTTCACCGAGTACGCGACCGAGCAGGCGCCCGCCGGGGTCGTGGGGTTCGGCGTGGGGGTGGGCGTGGGCGTGGCGCTCGGCGTCGGGGTCGGGCTCGGCGTGGGCGTCGGGGACGACGTCGGGGTGGCGCTGGGGGTCGGCGTGGGCGTCGGCGCCGCCTGGTCCAGGCCGAAGAACCGGATCGCCTGCGCGGCGTCGACGGGCAGGTTGTGCGGGATGCCCTCGTACACGTTCGTCTCGAGCAGCGGCTGGTCCGTGGTGCCGCCGTACCGTGCGCGGGTGAGGTTGCCGGACGTCGTCGTGCTCGTCGGTGTCCCGCTCAGCCCGAGCACGTTCGTCCACTGCTTCACGGCCTCGAGGTGGTTCTGGTAGCGCAGGATCTCGTCGTTCGTCCCGTGCCAGAGCTGCACACGTGGCCGCTTGCCGGTGTAGCCCGGGTAGGTCGCACGGGCGCGGTCGCCCCACTGCTGCGCGGTCAGCACGAGCGTGCCCTGGGCGCACTGGCTGTTCCACGGCGCCTCGGACGTCGTGCCGGGCTTGGCACCGCCGGTCGAGAAGCACGTGGCGGGCACGCCCGCGTACGCCGATCCCGCGGCGAACACGTCGGGGTACTCGGCGAGCAGGAGCTGCGTCGTCATCGCGCCGGACGAGACACCCGTGACGAAGACGCGCGACGTGTCCGTCGTGTAGTGCTGCTGCACGTAGCGCACCATCTGCACGATGCTCTGCGGGTCGCTGCCGCCGTCGCGGGTCGTCGCCGCGGCCGAGCCGACGTCGAAGCACGAGCCGGGGCGGTTCGTGCTCGGGTACACCGCGATGTAGCCGTGCGTCGTGGCGAGCTCGTCGAACTGCGAGCCGTCGAACATCGCCTGCGCGCTGCCGGTGCAGTAGTGCACGACCACGAGCACCGCGGGGTTGGCCGGGAGCCGGTCGGGCACGAACAGGTGCATCCGCAGCCCGCCCGGGTTGGTGCCGAAGCCGGTCACCTCCACGAGCGACGCCGCGTGCGCGGCGGGGGCGGCGGCGACCTGGACGGCGCCGGTGAGCCCCAGCGCGAGCGCCGCGCCCACGAGGGCGGCGCGGACGGCGCCGGGTCGACGGGCGCCGGGACGGAACGGTCTCATCGCGAGGTCCTCCTGCTGCACCGGGCCCGCGAGGTCCCGGTGCTGGTCACGGGCCCGACACCGATATCGGGCCACCGTGCCCGAGCATGGTCCCGGGGGCGCGGCCGTCGCACCGGCCAAAACGCTTCATCGCGCCTTCCGGTCGCCCCGGGGCGTGCGGGTGACCGGCGGTGGGAGGGTCAGCGGAACACGATGGTGCGGTGACCGTCGAGCAGCACGCGGTGCTCGGCGTGCCAGCGGACCGCGCGGGCCAGCGCGCGGCGCTCGACGTCCTGACCGAGCGCCACCAGGTCCTGCACGGCGTGCGCGTGGTCCACACGCTCGACGTCCTGCTCGATGATCGGCCCCTCGTCGAGGTCGCCCGTGACGTAGTGCGCCGTCGCACCGATCAGCTTCACGCCGCGCTCGTGGGCCTGCGCGTACGGCCGTGCGCCCTTGAAGGACGGCAGGAACGAGTGGTGGATGTTGATGACCTGCCCGGCGAGGCGACGGCACAGGTCGTCGGACAGGATCTGCATGTACCGCGCCAGGACGACGAGCTCGACGTCGAGCTCCTCGACGAGCTCGAGCAGCCGCGCCTCGGACGCGGCCTTCGTCGCGGACGTCACCGGGACGTGGTGGAACGGGATGTCGTAGAAGTCCGCCATCGGCCGCAGCACGTCGTGGTTCGAGACGACCGCGACGATGTCGACGGGCAGCCCCTCCGAACGCTGGCGGAACGCCAGGTCGTTGAGGCAGTGGGCCGTGGTCGACACCATGACGAGCGTGCGCAGGGGACGCCCCGCGACGTCGAGCCGCCACGTCATCTCGAACCGGTCCGCGAGCCCCGCCAGGTCCGCACGCAGCCGCTGCACCGGGACGTCCGTCGTGACCTGCACACGCATGAAGAACAGGCCCGACAGCGGGTCCCCGAACTGCTGCGACTCCGTGATGTTGCCCCCGTGCTCGGCGAGCAGCCCGGCGACGGCCGCCACGATGCCAGGACGGTCGGGGCAGGACAGGGTCAGGACGAGGTGGGCCGGGTCGACATCCGAGGTGTGGGACACGAGGTCCGAGAGTAGTGCGCGGCGCGCGCGGGCTGACACGATGGCCGCATGACGGCCCTCGACATCCGCCCGGTCACCGTCGACGACGCCGGTGAGCTGCTCACCCTGCGCCGCGCCGCGTTCGTCACCGAGGCCCAGCAGTACGGCGACCCTCACATCCCGCCGCTGACCCAGACGCTCAAGGAGCTCAAGGCCGACCTCGTCGCCGACGGCGTCATCACGCTCGGCGCCTGGTGGGACCACCGGCTCGTCGGCTCGATCCGCGTGCTCGTCGACGGCGCCAAGGCGACTCTCGGCCGGTTCGCCGTGGCACCCGACCTGCAGGGCAAGGGCATCGGCACCGAGCTGCTCTCCGCGATCCTGCCGGTCCTGCCCGACGGCATCGAGGAGGTCTGGGTGTTCACGGGACGTGACTCGCTGCAGAACATCGCGCTCTACAACAAGGCGGGATACGAGCACCAGCACGACCAGACGGCCGGTGACCTCACGTACGCCTACCTGCGCAAGCTCCTGGGCGACGGCGAGGCCGTCGAGATCTGACGCCCGCCCGGCTCCCCACGTCCCGTACGCCCCGCGACGCAACCTTCGCGGGGCGTGCGGCGTGTCCAGGGCATGACGACGACGCCGACCGCGAGCGAGGGGTCTCCCTGCTCGAGACGCGCTCCGCCGTCCACGACGAGCTCGACGTCTACGTCGAGCAGCGGGTCGCGGACACCGTGCCGCTGGAGCCCACGCGGGACCAGCTCGGCTGCGACTCCTGGGAGACCTGCGCGCGCTGAGCGGCTCGCGGACGCCGGAGCATCCCGCGCGTGCCCGGCTGCCCCGCGAGGACCCCCGCGAGCACCGCGACGACGCCCGCGGTCTGCAGGGCGGTGAGGTGCTCACCGCCGAGGGCGAGGCCGACGACGACGCCAGTGACGGGGTTGAGCAGGCCGACGAGGCCGACGGCGCTCGCGGGCAGGTGCTGCAGCGCGGCGAACCACGTGACGTAGGCGAGCGCGGTCGCGACGAGCGAGACGAACGCCAGACCGAGCCAGGCGCGGGAGTCGAGGGCCGGGGGAGCACCCTCGACGGCCGCCGCGACGGGCACGAGCAGGAGCCCGCCCGCGACGAGCTGCCAGGACGTCGTCGTCAGGACGTCGACGTCGTCCTTCCACCGGGTCGCCAGGACGAACCCGACGGACGACATGAGCATCGCGGTGGCGCCGGCCAGGACGCCGATCGGGTCGACGGCGACGGAACCCGTGACGAGCATCGCGACGACCCCGGCGAGCCCGAGCGTGGCGCCGAGCATCGACGCGGCGCGCGGGCGCTGGCCGAGCAGCGGCCACGCGACGAGCGCGAGGGCGAACGGCGAGACGGCCATGACGGTGGACGCGACGGACGTCGGGAGGCGCTGCGCGGCGACGTACACGAGGACGAAGAACGCGCTCATGTTCACGGCGCCGAGCACGAGCGATCGCCACCACCAGCGGCCGTGCGGGCGGCGGCGGGCGACCGCGAGCAGCACGAGCCCGGCGGGCAGCGCGCGCAGCACCGACCCCCACAGCGGGTGCGACGCGGGCAGCGTGTGCGCCGTGACGAAGTACGCGGCGCCCCACGTGACGGGCGCGACGGCGGCGACGAGCGACCAGCGCCAGGTAGTTTCCATGGAAGACAAAATACCTGACGCGGAAGATATATTCCGACCGTGCCCGAGCAACCCCGCCGCCCCGACCGCCCCGACCGGCTCGACCTCATCGGCGACGCGTGGCGGCGCGAACGTCCGGACGTCGACCTGCGGCCCCAGCAGGTCGTCGGGCGCCTGCACCGCGTCGCGAACCACCTCACCGACGCGCTCGTCGAGGTGTACGCCCGGCACGGGCTGAGCGAGGGCGACTTCGACGTCCTCGCGACCCTGCGGCGCATCGGGGAGCCGTTCGAGCGGTCCCCGGGTGACCTCGCCGCGCACACCCTCGTGACCAGCGGGGGGATGAGCAAGCGGATCGACCGGCTGGAACGCGCCGGGCTCGTCGCGCGGCGCACCAGCGACACGGACGGCCGGGCCCGGGTCGTCGCCCTCACGGACCGGGGACGCGACGTCGTCGACGCGGCGTTCACCGACCACATGGCCAACGAACGTCGACTGCTCGACGCCCTGACCCCCGCCGACGCCGACACGCTCGAACGCATCCTGCGCACCTGGCTCGCGGCGCTCGAGGAGCCACCCACGACCGCGTGAGCACCCGCCCGCCCGGGTGACCGGGTGCCGGGACGCGCTCGGGGCACACGCGTCGCGGTTGGTAGGGTGTGCGGGTCGCGACTGGCGCAGCAGGGTGGGTCACCACCGGGGAGCGACGCAGCAGCTGGACCGACGGGTCGGACGCCTGGGCCCCGCGGTCACCCCACACCCATCGGTGTGCGGGTGCGCCGGGAGCGACCCGCACAGTTGACTGCGACAGGAGCACCTGCATGAGCGAGAACCTGCTCGACCAGAACATCTCCGACCTCGACCCCGAGATCGCGGCGGTCCTCGACCGCGAGCTGGCCCGCCAGCAGAGCACCCTCGAGATGATCGCGTCCGAGAACTTCGTGCCGCTCGCCGTCCTGCAGGCGCAGGGCTCGGTGCTCACCAACAAGTACGCCGAGGGCTACCCCGGCCGGCGCTACTACGGCGGCTGCGAGGAGGTCGACGTCGCCGAGAGCATCGCGATCGAGCGGGCCAAGGCCCTGTTCGGCGCGGAGTTCGCGAACGTCCAGCCGCACTCGGGCGCCACCGCCAACGCGGCCGTGCTGCACGCCATCGCGCGCCCCGGCGACACGATCCTCGGCCTCGCCCTCGACCAGGGCGGCCACCTCACGCACGGCATGAAGATCAACTTCTCCGGCCGCCTCTACGACATCGTCGCCTACGGCGTGGACCCCGAGACGTCCCTGGTCGACATGGACGAGGTCCGCCGCCTGGCCGTCGAGCACCAGCCCAAGGTCATCATCGCCGGCTGGTCCGCGTACCCGCGCGAGCTCGACTTCGCCGCGTTCCGCGCGATCGCCGACGAGGTCGGCGCCTACCTGTGGGTCGACATGGCGCACTTCGCGGGCCTCGTGGCCGCGGGCGTGCACCCGAGCCCCGTGCCGCACGCGCACGTCGTGTCCTCGACCGTGCACAAGACGATCGGCGGCCCCCGCTCGGGCTTCATCCTCACCAACGACCCCGATCTGGCGAAGAAGATCAACTCCGCGGTCTTCCCGGGCCAGCAGGGCGGCCCGCTCATGCACGTCATCGCGGCGAAGGCCACCGCCTTCAAGATCGCGGGCACCCCGGAGTTCCGCGACCGGCAGGAGCGCACGCTGCGCGGCGCGCGGATCATCGCCGAGCGGCTGAGCCGGCAGGACGCGAAGGACGCGGGCGTGGCGGTGCGCTCCGGCGGCACCGACGTGCACCTCGTGCTCGTCGACCTGCGCGAGTCGCCCCTCGACGGCAAGCAGGCCGAGGACCTCCTGCACGAGGCCGGCATCACGGTGAACCGCAACGCGGTGCCGAACGACCCGCGGCCCCCGATGACCACGTCGGGCCTGCGCATCGGCACCCCGGCGCTCGCCACCCGCGGCTTCGGCGACGAGGAGTTCACCGAGGTCGCGGACATCATCGCCGAGGCGCTCATCGGCGGCTCCGCGGCCGACGTCGCGGCGCTGCGCACGCGGGTCGCGGCGCTCACCGAGCGCTTCCCGCTGTACCCCGGCCTGCGGCAGTACTGAGCGGAGGCACACCGATGACCGCCCAGAAGCTGGACGGCACCGCCACGGCGGCTGCCATCAAGGCCGAGCTCACCACGCGCGTCGCGGCGCTCGCCGCGCGCGGCGTGGTGCCCGGGCTCGGCACGCTGCTCGTCGGCGACGACCCCGGCTCGCGCTGGTACGTCAACGGCAAGCACAAGGACTGCGCCGAGGTCGGCATCGCCTCCATCCGTGAGGACCTGCCCGCCGACGCGACGCAGGAGGACATCGAGGCCGCGGTGGGGCGGCTGAACGACGACCCGGCGTGCACCGGGTACATCGTCCAGCTCCCGCTGCCGAAGGACATCGACACGCACCGCGTGCTCGAGCTCGTCGACCCCGACAAGGACGCCGACGGCCTGCACCCGACCAACCTGGGCCGGCTCGTGCTGCGCGTCAACGAGCCGATCACGTCCCCGCTGCCGTGCACGCCCGCCGGCATCGTCGAGCTGCTCCGGCGCCACGACGTGCCGCTCGCGGGGGCCGACGTGGTCGTCGTCGGGCGCGGGGTCACCGTGGGTCGCTCCATCGGCCTGCTCCTGACGCGTCGCGAGATCAACGCGACCGTCACGCTCACGCACACCGGCACCGCCGACCTCGCGGAGCACACACGGCACGCCGACGTCGTCATCGCCGCCGCCGGGGTGCCCGGCATCGTCACGGCCGACCTCGTCAAGCCCGGCGCCGTCGTCGTCGACGTCGGCGTCTCGCGCGCCGTCGACCCGCAGACGGGCAAGAGCCGGGTCGTCGGGGACGTCGACCCCGGCGTGTGGGACGTGGCCTCCTGGGTCAGCCCCAACCCCGGCGGCGTGGGCCCGATGACGCGCGCGATGCTGCTCGCGAACGTCGTCGAGACCGCCGAGCGCCACGCAGGCTGACACCCCGCGCACGCACCGCCGCACGGCCCGGGACGCCCACCGCGACCCGGGCCGTGCGCCGTCGTGCCGCGTGACCTCGGCGAGGCGTCTCCAGGGCCGCACGGGTCCGGCCGGTGACTTCTCGGTGCGGCCCGGGTCGGTACGGGTGACGCCGGGCGCGCACGCGCCGCCCGGCCCCGACCGGCGAGGAGGCAGTCATGGGCATGGTCAGGACCCACCTGTGGTTCGTGGACGACGGCTACGAGGCCGCGCAGTTCTACGTCTCGGTGATCCCGCGCTCGCGCATCACGAAGGTCGTGCACGCCTCCGCGGGCGTCCCCGACGTCGAGGAGGGTGCGCCGTTCGTCGTCGAGCTCGAGCTCGACGGCCACCCGGTGACGATCCTCACCGCGGGCCCCTCGCTCCGCCTCGACGAGGCGTTCTCGTTCTACCTGAGCGTCGACACCCAGGACGACGTCGACCACTACTGGGAGACGCTCGCCGCCGACGGCGGGGAGCACGGCCCGTGCGGGTGGCTCAAGGACCGGTTCGGCGTGTCCTGGCAGGTCGTGCCGCGTGCGCTCGACGACATCCTCACGCGCCCCGACGCCGCCGGTGTGCAGCGTGCCACCGCGGCGATGCTGCAGATGCACAAGCTCGAGATCGCCCCGCTGGAGGCCGCGTACGCGGGCGGGTGAGACCGCCACGGCGCCCGCCGAGCGGGCGGTGGTCGTCCACCCCGCCGCTACTCGTTGGGCGGGCCTGGGGCGGACGCGCCCTCGTCGTGGCGCGGCGAGCGGCGTGCGTGCTCCGCGCGGAACCGCTCGGCGATCTGCTGGGCCTGGCCCTGGATGAGCGAGCGGTAGGACGCGCGCAGGCCGGCCACGCGCGCCGGGTCGAGGCCGAGGTCGTCGGCCGACTGCCACGCGATCTTCGCGGCGAGGATGTCCGCGTCGGTCACGTCGACCAGTAGATCGGGGTTGTGCTCCATTTGTCCAGAATGTGGTGCGAGGCGTGGATCTCGCCGCGTGCGGCGTGTCGTTCACCCGCCGGACCAGGCTCCCGGGTGAGTTCCCATCACCCGCGGATACGCCCGGTCATCGGGTGAGATGACGCGATGTCGGTGGGCTGGGGCAGGATGACCGCGTGCTCACGATCGCCACCGCGACGGTGCGCAAGAAGCACTCGGGGTGCGGTGACGGATGTGACGTGACTGCACCATCACCGCTCTCATGCGGGCGCGTATGGGACGGAACAGGGGAGAACGTGTCACACCTGTCACGATGTGTCACCACCTGCGCAGACACCGTGAAGGATCGGGCCCCGCGCGACACGTCATCCGTCACGCAGGACGCGTCGACGACGTCCCGGCGTGCGCATGGGTGACGGATCGGCGACGGGTGGTGACACGTTGGCGCGCCGGTCGTACGGTCCGGGGATGGGCGACGTGGAGCGGTGGACGGTGCCGGACCTGCGCGACGAGCTCGAGCAGTACGAGCGCGAGCTGCGCGCCGCGGGGATGGCGGAGTCCACGGTGCACACCTACGTCGACCGCGCCGCGCGGTTCGTCGCCTGGCTCGCGGGGGAGTGTCGGCCGCAGCGCTGACCTACCGCCGACGTACGTCCGCGGCGTCGACCCACGCGAGCCGCGGCGCGTGCCCGTCGACGTCCTGGCGGATGCAGACGTGCCCGCGGCCGGTGGCGACGACGTGCACCTCGAGGAGTGCCCGCGTGCCGTCGTAGAGCTCGACGTCGGCGAGCGCCGGGACGGGCGGGTCGACGGCGCGCTGCCCGGTCTTGGTTTTGCCGTGGGTGACGGCCCAGCGGGAGTAGTCGGGGTGGCCGAGTGGGTGCGCACAAGGTCCAGGGGGTCGCGCCGGGGTCCGACATCTTCACCCGGTCTGCCGCTTGCATATCCCACAGAGTGTGGGGGAGAGTGAGTGTCACGAGGTCAGGGGAACAGCCCCAGACCAGCACGGCAGATGGAGCCGACGATGAACGCCAGCCAGACCGCCCCCGCCGCCATCATGCGCGACGAGCATGATCTGGGCCCAGGGTTACCGCCTCGCGGCCGCGGACGTCGCCGCCCTCGTCGAGCAGCGTGACGCCCGCCGCGCCGAGACCGGCGTCTCGCTCAAGGCGATCACCATCCCCGTGATTGACCCCACCACGGGAGCCCGTATCGGCGGTCTCCGCTACGAGTTCTGACCCGCCAGGGGGCGGCCCGGACGGGCCGCCCCCTCCCTGACCCGCGAGGGAGCAAGAACCGTGACCGACCGCATGGACCCCGGCGCGCTGCAGACCGTCCGGGAGTACCTCGGCCTGACCACGCAGGCCCTCGCGAGCATGCTCAACGTCCGGCACGACACCCTCCGCCGGTGGGAGTCCGGCCGCGACCCGATCCCCGAGCGCGTGCGCGAAGAGGTCGAGGACATCAAGGAGTACTCTGCCCGCGCCGTCGACGACGTCGTGCAGGCCCTCATGAATTCGCCCGACCCCGCGGTCGCCGTGTTCCGCACCGACGAGCAGATGCACGCCGCCCGCCCCGACCTGTCGCACCTACCGGCCCGGTGGTGGCGGCACGTGGCCTACCGGGCCGCCGACCTCGTGCCCGGCGTCGCGATCGTCACCGCACCGCGCGACCTCGACGACATCATCGCCGCGGGCGAGCAGAGCCGATGAGCGAGACCGCCGCGGTGAGCGCCGCCACGAGACGTAGCAACGCCACGACCGGCGTCGCGTTTGCGCTCACGGCCGTGACGATGCTCTTCGTGGGCCTTGCCGGAGGTCTCGTGCTTGACCGCTACGTCCCGATCGCGGATCCGGACCCGGTGGCTACCGTGCCCAGTGCATGCCTGGCGGCGGTAGACCGAGCCGAGAAGGACATGCAGAAGATGCGGGAGATCAACGACCTCAGCGCGTCGGCCATCCTTAACAACGCGATCCCCGCCATGGAAGCCGCGAGTCGCGGCGACACCACCGCCCTCCTGCTGCACCAGATCGCGATCAGCGACGCCGAAGGACAGATCCGGGCGCGAAGCGCTGAGCTGCGCCCTGTGGACTTCACATCCTCGAGCGCGGAGTGCCGCGCCGCGGTCGACCGCTGACAGCACGAGAACACCCCTCCCGCTTCCCGCGGGAGGGGGTGTTCTCGTGCGCAGAAGCGACCGTGCCCCACAGGGAGGGGACCGCGGTGCGCAGTGTGGACACGACCCGGTACCGCACCCGGGCACGGCGCGAACTGCTCACCAAGGACCGCGAGAAGTAGACCGACTCAACCCCCAGAGGGGTCAATTCCAACCCGTCGCCAGGGGGTCAGTTCCAGCCCGTCGTTGACACGTGGTGGCGAACAGGCGCGCGCCGGGCACGGACAAGCGCCCGAGCAGTTGGGTCCAGAACGCCTCGGAACGAGGGTGGCTTCGTCGACGTACGCGCCGGCGACGGTCAGGCTAGGCAGGACCATCTCGGTGCGGGCGCCGGACGGGCCCAGGACGTGCACGGTGCGCCCGAGGATGGTCGCAGTGGGGGCGCCGGCGGTGTGCTGCACGTGCCGGGCAAGCACGCCGTACAGCGAGGCGTCGGTGAGGGGCCCGAAGGCGTTGCGGGCGATGGACTCGCGGGTGCGGCCGACGACGAGCGCGCCGCAGGCGGGGCGTGGGCGACGTAGATGAGCCACGCGAGCAGCGAGGCGATGGTCTTGCCGGAACGGATGCTGCCGGTCCAGAGGTCCACCCGCGCGGTGCAGCGGGCGATGTACCAGACCTGCCGGGGGGAGAGCCCGGCGAGCACGCCGCGACGACGGCGGACGTGACGGCGACGGCGGCGCTCACGTGGGCTCCTGGTCGCCGACCTGGTCGGCGGCGGCCTTGATCGCGACCGCGATGCCGTCGAGCATCCCGACGGCCTCGTGCACACCGGCGTCGGCGTCGAGCTTCGTGAGGCGCTCGATCGAACCGATCAGCGTGGAGGACGCCTGCGCGAGCTTCAGCTTGTCCGCCGGTGTCGGCTCCGGCGTGGTGTGCTCGGCGACGTCGTGGTCCTTGCCGCCCCAGTCGAAGGAAGTACGTGCGCGGTCGCCACAGCTGGGTGCGCAGGCGTTCGACGTTGCCGAGGAGATCCACGGCGAGGGCGGCGCGCCGGGCGGCGGCGTCGAGCCGGTTCGCCGCGGCGGTTGCGGCGACGATCGTGCGCGCGGTGGATGTGGCGCCGATCTTGCGGGCCCGCTGCGACACGGACCCGACGGAGACGCCGAGGGTGGCGGCGATCTGGCGGATGGGGGTGCCGGCGGCGTACCCGTCGCGGATGGTGGTGTCGTGCTCGTCGGTCCAGTCGATGCGGGAGGCCACGGGTGGTCACCTCGCTCGTGCTCACGGGCCGACGCCGGGTCTGGGCCGTGGGGGTGCAGAAGACCCCGGGGCGCGGTGTGCGTTCCCGGGGTCTTCTGACAGGACTGGTGATCTTGGCGAAGCCTACCGTGACAAGGAGACAACACGAAGCGGCGTGCGAGTCAGCCCCTTCGTCGTGCGCGAACGACTAGCCATCGCACGACGAGGACCGGCAACACGAAGACCACGAAGTTGATCGGGAGCCCCAGGACGACGTCGAACATGGAGAACACGTCGAGCGGGTCTCGGGTGAACACCGCGATGACAGTCAGGATCATCACGAGCACGAACCACCAGAACGCCCAGTCCGACTCCCGTGGCCGGCTGAAGAAGAAGAAGGGCGGTCGTGCTGGCGGCGCCGTGCTCGGCGGCGCGGCTTGCGTCGAGGTCGGAGGCGCCACGCGCGGTGGGGCGGCTCCGGCTTGGGTGTGCGTGGTCACCCAGCGCAAGCGCGTTCCACAGCCAGAGCAGTAGGGGTCGCGCGACGTCAGGGTTCGTCCACACCTAGGGCATGCCGGTCCGCTCACGGTCCGGAGCCTCCCACTCGACCGGCGACGATGTCGAGCACGTCACCCACCCGGTACAGCGGCCGCCCCCGAACGTCCGCGCGCGGCCGGCCGGCATCGTCGGTCGCGGGGGCGAGCACGCCACGGCGCTTCCACTGCCGGATCACCTCCGGGGTGATGGAGGTGCCTAGGCCGTCGACGGCGCGGGCGACATCGACAGCGGGCAGCACGTGGTCACGCAACTGCGCGAGCAGCGTGTCCTGGCGAGCCCGGACGCCCCAGGTGGTGCCGCAGCGGGGGCAGTCGATGTCGGCGCGGTCGACGGGCGCGTACAGCTCCTGCGCGCGGTTGACGGCGACACGCACGGGCGCCGGGTCGGCGTAGCCGGTGACGTCGATCTCGACGAGCGCACCGCACCGGCCGAGGTACGTGCGGTCGGCGGGCCGGTCGATGACGCGGCGCGCGTTGACGACGGCGGCGGTGAGCTCGTCGACAACCTGCGGGCCGTCGGTGTGCCGCGACAGCCACCCGGTCGCCTCGACCAGGTACGCGGCAATCGTGGACCACGTCTGCGGGATCTTGTGCCCGCGCACGGCGGTGATCCACTCGACGTTCGCGAGGATGGTGGTGCGGGCGACGAACGCGGCATCGGACGCCGGCAGACCGAACGGGATGCGGGTCTCGGTGCTGCGGGAGCCGACGTGCGCGCGGAACCGGGCTTGCTGGGTGAGGGCGATGTCGAGGTCGGCCATGAGCCCGGGCAGGTCGGTGAGCAGCCCGCGCAGGCGCCCGACGCAGGCGCGGCACACGTATTGGTCGTGGCCGAGCTGCGGGAGTGCGTCGTCGCGGTGCGGGAGCGGGCAGGCGCCGTCGGTGCGGGGCGGCAGGGCGCCGGTGGTGACGCGGGCGGGCAGGTGCGTGGTCGTGCTCAAGGTGCTGTCCCGTCGGGTCGATGGGCGGGTGTGGAGGCGTGGGCGATTGCGATCGCGGGCACAGCGCTGGCGGCCGTGCTCGGGTGGATCGCAACGGAGTTGGGCGGCGGGTTCGAAGGTCGCGCGTTGCGCCGGGCTGCAGCCTGGGCCCAGGCTGCGCGAGATCTCGACGTTGCCACCCCCGATGGTGCCGCTGCGGAGCGGGCGGGACGCGAGATCGTTCGTGAAGCGCTGCGTCGTCGCGGGACACGCTGGCGGCTCGTGGGCTGGCGGGCGGCAGCGGTGTGCGCCGCGCTCGTTGCTGTTCTCAGCGCGGTCGGTGGGGTGCTGGAGCAGGAAGATGCTGCGCTGCGCACGACCGCGGTGTTCAACGCGGTGGCGTACACGTACGCCACCTGGGGTGCGCACCAGCGAGCCCGAACGGTCGCGCGACGTCGTTCCGCGCAGGCTCCGCGCGAACCGAGTCGACTCATCGTTCCCGACGAGCGGTCACCCGCTTCCGACGCCTGAGCCTTCTCACGCGGCTCGGCGGCACTCACAATCGAACTCCCGAGCGCGGTCTCGCGCACGTGCGAGACGCGGTCCATCGGGTGAACGTTCACGTTCACGTGGCGTCGTTCATGAGCGGTTCTCCGTAGCCGGCGCTGCGTAGGAACTGGAGTGCGTCGCCGAGTTGCATGCGCACGACGGGGTCGTGCCCTCAGCCGTGCCAGGGGTGGTGGAGCGCGACGAGGTCGCTGAGCTGCCACCAGGCCCACCAGCGGTGGGCGTTGGGTGCGCCGGCGCGGCGGCGCCGGGTGACGAGGAACGCGCGACGCCGGAGACGCCGCCGTTGGAGCGGGCATTCTTGCCGTACGTGGCCCAGACCCCGCGGGTGGGCAGGTGGCGTACGACGGCGCGGGCGTGTTCGAGGACGGTCTCGCTGTCGTCATTGGCCCACCGGTGCCCGTTCCACACGAGCCACCGTCCGCGCCCGGGGCAGTACCGGATGGTGTCGCGGTAGGCGTCGCCGAGCAGGAGGGCGGTGTTGTGCTCGTTCGCTTCGGCCTCGCGGACTTGCTCGCGGGCAACGACGAGCTCGACGGTCGGCGCGGGCGCCGGGGTGGCGTCGTGCCGCGCGGTCGCGGCGGGGCGTGCGGGATGAGGCCTGCGAGGTCGTCGCGCGGTTCGAGAGCGAGCGCGGTGGCGGCCTGCCCGTATCCGTCGGCGCGCAGGGCCTTGGCGGAGGCGGAGTGGTCCCCGCCGTACTGGAGCACGGCCAGGGCGCCGAGCTCGGTGTAGGAGACCTCGGCGTCGAAGTCGGTGCTGGTGGTGAACACGTAGAGGCGGTCGCGGTCGTCGGCGTGCCCGGTGGTGGCGGAGAACCTGGACCCGAGGGGCTTACCGGGGCGCAGCCAGTACCGGGTGCGGCCGCGCTGGGTGACGAGCTGCCAGCCGTGCGGGGTGAGGATGTCGGCCCAGTCGGTCTTGTTCTCGTAGTCGTCGCCGGGGGTGATGCCGTCGCCGAAGGTCCGCGGCGTGCTGCTCGTGCTCGCGGGTGCCGGGGTGGGCGGTTCGAGCTGGACGTCGAGGGCGCGCAGGACGGCGTGGAACGCGTCGCGCTGTTCGCGGGTGATGACGGGGGTGGTGGCGGGTCCGCCGAGCAGGCGCGCCCACGTGCGGCCGGTGGTGTGGTGGCGGGAGGGGGCGACGACGACCTGTCCGCCTTCGCCGCGGGTCTCGGCGAGGACGAGCTTGTCGGCGCCGCGCGCGAGCTTGGTGTTGCCGGGGACGGGCTCGTCGTCGAGCCGGTAGTGGAAGTGCAGCCCGCCGCCAGGGGACATCTCGACCCACCCGGTGGTGAGCAGGTCCACAGGTCGCCGAGGCCGGTGTCGTGCGCGAGGGCCTTGAGGTCGGGCAGGACGGCGACGGCGCGGCCCTCGATCTCGGTGAGCTCGGCGTGCCCGGAGACGGCGCCCTGCACGACGCCGAGGTCGTGCTGGTCGTCGTCGAACCACGTGTGCAGGTCGTCGAGGGTGGCGCGCTCGGTGGTGTGCCGCTTCCAGCTGGCGAGGGCGGGGGCCTTGCTGCCGTCGGGGCGGATCGGGATGATCGAGTAGCCGTGCTCGTGCAGGTCGAGGGCTGCTGCCAGGAGGTCGCTCACGCGGCGACTCCCTGGCTCACATCGCCGAGCGATAGCGTGCGCGTTGTGGAAGCGGCGATCGTCACGGGCCTATTCGGACTCGTGTTGTGGATCCTGTCTCGCATCACGGGCTTTAGCGGCTCTTCGCCGATCCGGTGGGGGTGAGGGGTCCGGCGTGGTGAGCGGAGGGTAGGAGTCGAGGTCCCCGAGGATCGGAAGCGACCAAGCAACCTGATCCATCTCGAGGACCTCGACGTGTCTCAC
>JAFAEH010000107.1 GCA_023424135.1 Actinomycetes bacterium
GGACGGACCCGGCGGGCGCCATGCCGCGTCCGGGCGCGGGTCGCGGCAGCGCGCGCGGGACGAGCGCCACGATCCGCGGCACGAGCTCGTGCGCGACCTGCTCGAGCGCCGCCTGCACGCTGCCCACGTTCGCGGGCTTCGTCACGTAGTCGGTCGCCCCGGCGGCGAGCGCGTCGAGCGTGGCACGCGCACCCCGCTCGGTGAGCGTCGAGAACATGATGATCGGCTGCCGGTGCCCGGAGGCGCGCAGCTCACGGACGGCCTCGATGCCGTCCATCTCCGGCATCTCGATGTCCATCGTGATGGCGTCGGGCGCGAGCTGGGCGACCTTCGCCTGCGCGATGCGCCCGTTCGCGGCGACCCCGACCACGTCGATGCGCGGGTCACCTGCCAACGCGTCGGTCACCAGGCGGCGGACGACGACGGAGTCGTCAACCACCAGGACCCGGATGCGTGCCACGGCGGCTCCTGTCTTCTCGTGCTCTCGCCACGGCGGCGGACCCCCACCCCATCGGCACCGGCGGCGCCGCGGTGAGCCGTCGGCCGGGGTGGTCTCGCGCGCACCCCGGCCGCCCCGCTCAGTACGTGAACGCCGCCGTCCGGCCGCGCAGGTCCTCGGACATGCGCGCCAGGTCCTCGACGGACGCCTCGACCTGCGCGAGCGCCTGCGAGGACGACGTCGCGACGTCGGCGACCTCGGCGACGGCCTGCCGGATCTGCCCGGACCCGGTCGCGACGTCGGACATGCCCCGGGCCATCTCGTTGGTGGTGGCGGTCTGCTCCTCGACGGCCGACGCGATGGACGTCTGGTGGTCGTTGATGGAGCGGACGATGTGCTCGATGCGCCCGATCGCGTCGACGGCCCCGGCCGTGTCCGCCTGGATCGTCTCGACGCGGTGCGCGATGTCCTCGGTGGCGCGGGCTGTCTCCCCCGCGAGCTCCTTGACCTCGCCGGCGACGACCGCGAAGCCCTTGCCGGCCTCGCCCGCCCGTGCGGCCTCGATGGTCGCGTTGAGCGCGAGCAGGTTCGTCTGCGCGGCGATCGACGTGATGAGCTTGACGACGTTGCCGATCTCCGCGCTGGACGTGCCCAGCCGCGAGACGCTCACGGTGGCCTCGTCGGCGGCCGCGGTGGCCGCCCGGGCGACCTTGGCGGCCTCGGCCGCGTTCTGCGCGATCTCCCGGATCGACGCGCCCATCTGCTCGGCACCCGCCGACACGCCCTGCACGTGCTGGTCGACGTCGCCCGCGGCGCCCGCCGCGAGACCGGCCTGCGCACTGGTCTCCTGGGCGCCCGCCGCGACCTGGCGGGACGCGGCGGACAGCTGCTCGGCCGCGGCCGCGACCGTCCCCGACGCCTCCGCGACCCCCGACATGGTGGCCCGCAGGTGCTGCTGGGCGGCAGCGAGCGCGTACGCCATGCGTCCCAGCTCGTCGTTCGTCGCGACCTGCGGGGTCACCGTCAGGTCACCGTGCGCGAGCGCCTCGATCGAGGCGAGCATCGACCGCACCGACGTCGCGACCCGCCGCAGCAGACCCGTGGTGAGGGCGACCGCGATCAGGGCTGCGACGACGAACGCCACGGCGAGCACCGCGATCGTCGTGCGGATCTCGCTGCCGCTGCGGGTGAGGATCCCGTCGACGCCGGCCTGGACCTGCCCCTCGGCGAGCCCGAGCGCCCGGCCCGCCCAGTCCGGGTCGGCCGCGACGTCGGCGGCGACCGCGGCCTCGAACCCGGCGACGTCGCCGGACTCGACGAGCGGCAGCAGGGTCGTGTCCCGGTAGGAGACCCACGCGTCCCACCGGGTGCGGAAGTCCTGCCACTGCGGGGTCGAGGCGAGGTCGAACCGCTCGACGGTCGCGATCCGGGTCTCCACGTCCTCGTCGAGCCACGTGAGCGACGTCAGCAGCTGGGCCCGCCCGCCGTCGTCGGCGGCGAGCGCGCGCCGCACCACGAGGTGGCTGCGCGCCTGGTCGACGCGCAGCTGGCCCATCGAGGCCTGCAGCTCCTGGGTCAGCCCCGCCATCTCCTCGAGGTTCGAGCCGGCGCGGTACAGCACGACCGCACCGGACCCGCCGACGATCGCGAACGCCGCACCGACGAGCAGCAGGACCGCGGTGAACTTGGTGCGCAGCGGGCGGTCCCAGAACCAGGCCCCGCGGCTTCGGGTGGCGGTCATCGTCCGATCTCCTCGGCGGTGTAGTAGCCCCCGTCGACGAGCACGCGCTCGACGTTCTCGACGGTGACGAGCTGGGGCGTGAGCAGGTACGACGGGACGACGCGGATGCCGTTGTCGTAGGTCGAGGTGTCGTTCACCTCAGGGGCGTCGCCCGCGAGCAGCGCGCGGACCATGCCCACGGTGACCTCGGCGAGCTGGCGGGTGTCCTTGTAGACGGTCGACCACTGCTCACCGCCGGCGACGAGCCGGGCGGAGTCGACCTCGGCGTCCTGCCCGGTGACGACGGGGACGTAGCCGAGCTCTGCCGACGCCGCCTCGATGACGGCCCGCGAGATGCCGTCGTAGGGCGACAGGATCCCGTCGAGGCGCACGCCGTCGCCGTACGACGCGAGCAGGGTGGGCATGCGCTCGGCCGCGACCGCCGGGTCCCACGCCTGCGTCGCGGCCTCCTCGAACGTCGTCTGCCCGGAGCCGACGACGAGCACGCCGTCGTCGAGGTAGGGCTGCAGCACCTGCAGGGCCCCGTCCCAGAAGAACGTCGCGTTGTTGTCGTCCGGGGAACCGGCGAACAGCTCGACGTGGAACGGCCCGTCGGCGCCGGTCGTCGCCCCCGCCTCGTCGAGGACGCCCAGGCCCTGCAGCAGGGACGTGCCCTGGAGCACCCCGACGCGGGTGTTGTCGAACGACGCGTAGTAGGCGACGTCCGCGGAGTCGCGGATGAGCCGGTCGTACGCGACGACCGGCACGTCCCGTGCACCGGCCTCGGCGAGGACCTCGGTGAGAGCGGTCCCGTCGACCGACCCGACGACCAGCGCGTCCGCACCGGCCTCGAGCATCGCCGCGAGCTGGTCGACCTGGGCGGCGGGGTCGTTCTCCGCGAACTCCAGGATGACCTCGAAGCCGAGCGACTCGAGCTGCGTCGTGACGTTCTCGGCGTCGGCGATCCACCGGTCGGACGTCGTCGTCGGCATCGCGACGCCCACCACCTGACGCGTGTCGTCGGGGACGGCCGTCGTGCCGCTGCACGCGGTCACCACCATCAGGGGGAGCACCGCCGCTGCCGCGGTGCGTAGAGCTCGTCGCATCGTGTCGTCCTCGTCCGTGCGCGCCCCGCCACCCTCGGCGGGACGTCTGCCGCCCCATCGGCATCCGGGGCGGGTTCCTGACCGTTGCGGGTGCGGGCCGCACGGGTGAGCACGGTCGTGCCCCGCCGCGGACGACGGGGCAGGACCGGGTGGGTGGGGCCGAGGTCCCGCGCGGGGTCAGTACGTGAAGGCGGCCATCCGCCCACGCAGGTCCTCCGAGAGCCGCGCCAGCTCAGCGACCGACACCCCCATCTGACCCAACGTCACCGACGCCTCCTGCGCCGAGGACGCCACCCCCGTGATGTTCGAGG
>JAFAEH010000111.1 GCA_023424135.1 Actinomycetes bacterium
GTCCCGCACCCCGCACCCGTCGCCGCGCACCGCACGGACCGACCACGAGCCCCGCCGTCCCCGCCGCACCGCCGTGCACCGCGGCGTCACCGCACTCGCCGCAGCCGCCCTGGCCGTGGCACTGGGCGCCTGCTCGTCGACGAGCGCCGCGACGACGCCCGACGACGGCACCTCGGTCGAGCCCTACACGCTGCGGATCGGCGCGACCTCCGTGACCGGCACCCCCGCGGGCTCGCTCGGCTGGGGCGACAAGGAAGGCATCCTCGCCGACGAGCTGGCCGCCGCCGGCGTCACCGACATCGAGTACGCGTTCTTCCAGTCCGGCAAGGACGTGGTCGCGGCGCTGCTGTCCGGTGCGGTCGACGTCGCCGCCGTCGGCGACAACCCCGCACTCACCGAGCGAGGCAACGGCGCCGACATCACGCTGCTCGGCTTCGACTCCGTCAACGGAGACACGTGGCTGCTCGGCGCCAAGGACGGCCCGACGTCGATCGAGGGACTCGTCGGCAAGGTCGTCACCGCACCCCAGGGCACCATCCGCGACCGGTCCGCACGCCAGCTCATCGAGGCCGCCGGCCTCACCGACCAGATCGAGGTCAAGGACGTCCCCACGCCCGAGTCCCTCGCCGGCCTCGCGTCCGGCAGCATCGACGCGACCCTCGTCGGCGGTGCGACCGCCGTCGAGCTCGCCCGCGACGGCTTCCCCGTGATCGACCGGACCTCCGACCACGGCTTCGGCAGCACCGGTGTGGCGATCGCGAAGACCGAGTTCCTCGACGCCCACCCCGGCCTTGCCGAGGCGTGGGCGGACGCCGTGGTCGCCGTCAACGAGGACATCCTCGACCGCCTCGAGGACTACACGGCCTGGGTCGCGCAGACCGACGGCACCGACGTCGACCTCGTGCGCGAGGCCACGCTCGAGGAGCAGTTCCCCACCGAGCCCTTCCCGCAGGTCGGCCTCGACCAGCTCCAGGCGGCGCAGGACTTCCTGCACGACGCGGGCGCGTACGACGACGCGATCGACGTGCGCACCTGGGCCGGGGTGCAGTGATGGCCACGACCTCGCTCCCGACGCGCACCGGCCCGCGCCGACGCACCGGCGCACCGGCCGGCGACGCACCCGCACCCGCCGGCCCGACCGCACCCGCGCTCGTCGAGGTCGTCGGCGCCGCGCACACGCGCCGCTCGCTGTGGGACCGGATCCCGCGCGGCGTGCGACGCCTCACCGGACCGCTCGCGCTGCTCGCGCTGTGGGCCGTCGCCTCCGAGCTCGGCTGGTGGAACCGCGACCTGTTCCCACCGCCCGCCGAGGTCCTGCGCACCGCGTGGGAGCTGACCGTCAGCGGCGAGCTCGCGACGCACGTCGGCCGGTCCGTCGGGCGCGTCCTGACCGGGACGGTGCTCGGCGTCGCCGTCGGGGCCGTGCTCGCCGTCCTCGCGGGCCTGACGCGCACGGGCGAGGACCTGCTCGACCCGACCATGCAGGTCTTCAAGGCCGTCCCGAACTTCGCCCTGATGCCGCTGCTCATCATCTTCATGGGCATCGGCGAGACCCCCAAGACCGTGCTCATCACGCTCGGCGTCGGCATCGCGATCTACATCAACACCTACGGCGCGATCCGCAACGTCGACGCGCAGCTCGTCGAGGCCGCGCAGACCCTCGGCGTCTCCCGCTGGACCCTCGTCACGCAGGTCGTCCTGCCGGGCGCCGCACCCGGGTTCCTCGTCGGCCTGCGCCTGGGCCTGTCGAGCGCGTGGCTGTCCCTGATCTTCGCCGAGACCATCAACACCCCGCAGGGCATCGGCTACCTCATGAACCGCGCGCAGACGCTCCTGCAGTTCGACGTCGGCCTGCTCGTCATCGGGATCTACGCGGTCGCGGGCCTGCTGTCCTACGCGTTCGTGCGGTTCCTCGAGCGGCACCTGCTGGTGTGGCGGCGCGGGTTCGAGGGAGTCGCGGCGTGAGCGCGCCCGTCGTGCAGGTGCGCGGCATCACGCGCGCGTTCGACGAGCAGGTCGTGCTCGACGGCCTGGACCTCGACGTCGCGCCCGGGGAGTTCGTCGCCGTGCTCGGCCACTCCGGCTCCGGCAAGAGCACCCTGCTGCGCGCGCTCGCGGGCCTCGACCCGCACGCGGGCGGATCGGTGCGCGTGCCCGCGTCGCGCGCGGTCGTCTTCCAGGACCCGCGCCTGCTGCCGTGGCGGCGCGTCCTGCCGAACGTGACGTTCGGGCTCACCGGCCCCGACGTCGCCGGGCGCGGGCGCCACGCGCTCGCGGAGGTCGGGCTCAGCGCCAAGGAGCGCGCCTGGCCCCTGACCCTGTCCGGCGGTGAGGCGCAGCGCGCCGCGCTCGCCCGTGCGCTCGTGCGCGAACCCGGCCTGCTGCTGCTCGACGAGCCCTTCGGTGCGCTCGACGCCCTGACGCGGCTGCGCATGTACGACCTGCTGCGCGACCTGTGGGAACGCCACCGGCCCGCGGTCCTGCACGTCACGCACGACGTCGACGAGGCCGTGCTGCTCGCCGACCGCGTCGTCGTGCTCACCGCGGGTCGCATCGGCCTCGACGTGCGCGTCGACCTGCCGCGCCCCCGCGCACGCGGCGACCACGGCTTCGCGGACCTGCGCGCGGCGCTGCTCGCCGAGCTCGGCGTCGTCGAGGGCGTCCCGCAGACGCACCCGGCCGACGAGGTCCCCGCGTGAGCGTCGCCGACGTCCCGTCGTCCGCGGACGTCCTCGTCCTCGGCGGCGGGCCCGCCGCGACGTGGGCCGCGCTCGCCGCCGCGGGTGCCGGCGCGCGCGTCGTCCTCGCCGACAAGGGCTGGTGCGGCGCGAGCGGACCCACCGCGTCGGGCGGCAACAACCTGTGGCTCGTCCCCCCCGGGCCGGGCCGGGCGCGCTCGATCGAGGCGCGCACGGCCGCCGGCGGCCGGATCACCGACCAGGGGTGGATGGAGCGCACGCTCGAGACCACCTGGGCGCGCGTCGGCGACCTCGAGGCGTGGGGGTACCCGTTCCCGCGCGACGACGACGGCGCACCGCTGCGCTCCAGCCTGCAGGGCCCCGAGTACATGCGTCGCATGCGCCGGCGCGTGCACCGCTCACGCGTCGCGATCCTCGACCACCACCCCGCGCTCGGCCTGCTGGTCGACGCCGACGGGGTCGTCGCGGGTGCGCACGGCGTCGCGCTGCGCTCCAACGCGACGTGGCGCGTGCGGGCCGGTGCCGTGGTGCTCGCGACCGGCGGGTGCGCGTTCCTGTCCGGGTCGTTCGGCACGAACGTCGACACGGGCGACGGGCAGCTCATGGCCGCCGAGGCGGGTGCGGAGCTGTCCGGCATGGAGTTCTCCGCGCAGTACGCGCTGGCACCCGCGTGGAGCGGGCACACCAAGGGCCGCATGCTGTTCTGGGCCTCGTACTACGACGAGCACGGCGCACCCCTCGCACCGCCCGACGACGTGCCCCCGCGCCTGGGCGCCGCGTGGCTGCTCGCGCACGGCCACCGGGTGCACGCACGCCTCGACCGCGTCCCCGCGGGCCTGCGCCGGACGCTGCGCGACGCGCAGCCCAACTACTTCCTGCCGCTCGACAAGGCGGGGATCGACCCGTTCACGACCGCGTACCCGCTGCGGCTCGTGCACGAGGGCACCGTGCGCGGCACCGGCGGTCTGCGGGTCGTCACCGACGACTGCGCGACGACCGTTCCCGGTCTGTACGCCGCGGGCGACGCCGCGACGCGCGAGCTCGTCACGGGGGCGATCAGCGGGGGCGGCAGCCACAACGGTGCGTGGGCCATGTCGTCGGGCACCTGGGCCGGAGCGGGCGCCGCCGCCTTCGCGCGCACGCGCGGGGTGCCGGACGCCGTGCGCGTCCTGCCCGGTGCGGCCCGGAGCGCGTCCGACGACGAGCGGGCGTGCGACGACGCGACGGTCGACCAGCTCGTCACGCTCGTGCAGGACCTGGCGAGCGACCCGCTCCGGCACCTGCAGCGCACCGCCGCCGGGATCACGCCGACCGTGCCGGAGCTCGACGCGCTGTGGCGCGTCGTGCGCGACCTCGTCCCGGACGCCTCCGCCCGGGGTCGTGTGCGCGCCCGGCAGGCC
>JAFAEH010000153.1 GCA_023424135.1 Actinomycetes bacterium
GGCGCGGGCCGCGCGCGACCCGGGGGTGCCGGGGCTCGTCGTGCACCTGGCCCCGCGCGACGGCGACGCCGAGATCGTCGAGCGCGCGCAGGCCGCGGGCACGCACGTGCTGGTCGTGACGGCCGACCGTGGTCTGCGGGCGCGGGTCGCGGCGATGGCGACGGTCGGCCCCGGCTGGCTCCTGCGCCTGCTCGACGAGCGCATGCCCCCGCCCGGCTGACGACCCGCGGCGTGAAGAACGCCGTGACTTCTTGTCGACAGGCTGCTGACAGCGTGGTGGTCGCGGGGCTAACGTGGCATCTGCACAAAGCCGACCGGTCGGTATGCACGGAGCACCGCTCCACCACGCCCGCCCCGGAGCACCGGGCCCACGGGCCGACGAGAGGACACACCGTCGTGACATCTCTGCGTACCCCGCGGCGCGCGCTCGCCGCCGCGATCCTCACCGGCGCCCTGGTCGGCGCCACCGGCGCGCCGTCCCTGGCCGCCAGCCCGTACGAGCGCGGCCCCGCGCCGACCAACGCCTCGATCGAGGCGTCCCGTGGGCCCTTCGCCGTGGCCGACACCCGGGTGTCGTCGCTGGCCTGGGGCTTCGGCGGCGGCACGATCTACTACCCCGTCGACAGGTCCCAGGGGACGTTCGGCGGGGCCGTGATCTCGCCCGGCTACACCGCCGGCGAGTCGTCGATCGCCTGGCTCGGGACACGGCTGGCCTCCCAGGGCTTCGTCGTGTTCACCATCGACACCATCACGCGCTACGACCAGCCCGGTCAGCGGGGTGACCAGCTCCTCGCCGCGGCCGACTACCTCACGCAGCGCAGCGACGCGCGCGACCGCGTCGACGCCGGACGCATCGCCGTGATGGGTCACTCGATGGGCGGTGGCGGCTCGCTCGAGGCGGCCAAGGACCGCCCCGACCTCAAGGCGATCATCCCGATGACGCCGTGGAACCTCGACAAGACGTGGCCCGAGATCACCACGCCGACGCTGATCATCGGCGCGCAGAGCGACTCGATCGCCCCCGTGGCGACGCACGCCAAGCCGTTCTACGACAACCTGCGGGCCGGTACGCCCAAGACGTACCTCGAGCTGCGCGGGGCGTCGCACTTCGCGCCCAACGTGTCGAACACGACGATCGCCAGGTACTCGATCTCGTGGCTCAAGCGGTTCGTCGACGACGACGAGCGCTACACCCAGTTCCTCTGCCCGCCCCCGTCGGGATCGGCGCTCTCGGAGGTCCGCACGACCTGCCCGTTCTGACCGGCAGAGCAGGCGTCCCGGCGACCCGCCGGTGACGCCGGAGCGCCCCGCCGCGGCACGACCTGCCGCGGCGGGGCGCTGCCGGGTGTCAGGCCGTGGCCGGTGCGACCGGTGCCGACGGCGACCGGCGGTACACCATGCGGCGGTACAGCCACTCGGCCGGGCCTCGACGACCCGCCGCGTCGAGCGCGACGGCGACGGCGACGGTCACCAGCCACACGCCGAGCGCCCACGCGGCGACCTGCGCCGTCCCCAGGGACGAGCCGAGGCCACCAGCCCACGGCGCCAGCGGCAGCACGAACAGCACCGACTGCAGCAGGTAGCAGGTGAGCGACCTCGCGCCCACGGCGCGCAGGGCGCGGGTGGCAGGCCCGAGCGTCGCCGTCGTCGCGCCACGAGCGGCGACCACCCACCCCACGAGCGCGGCGAACGCGACACCGCCCGCGGCGCCGGTCATCAGGTGGGCCGTCGCGGACCAGAACGCGTCACCGGCCGACGGGGTGCGCAGGCCCGCCACGGCGGACGCGAACGGCACCGCCCCCACCACGCTCACGGCCAGACCGACGAGCGCCGTGCGGCGCAGCAGCCGCACGTGGTCCGCGGGGCGCTCGAGGATCTCGCGCCGTGCAGCCCACAGCCCGAGGAGGATCAGGGGCAGCGCGATCACGGCGCCCAGGGGTGCGATGAACACACCGCTCGTGATCCGCACCAGCAGAGCCATGCCGACCGAGTCCGTCGCAGGCACGTCCAGGGCGCCCTGCGCGCCGAACGAGTCGACGACCAGCACGAGGCTCTCCATCGCGCCGGTGAGCAGGCCGCCCAGGGGCAGCACCAGCGCAGCGGTGATGAGCAGAGCGCGGTCCGAGGCGCGCACGAACGCGACCGCGAGCAGCCCCGCCAGCCCGTACGCGGCGAGGATGTCACCCTCGAACAGCAGCACCAGGTGCACGGCGCCGAAGGCGATCAGCGCCCCCGCGCGGCGCAGCAGGTCCGCCCGGCACGCGGGCCACGGCACCCATGCGGACGCGCGTCGTCGTACGACGACGCCGATCCCGTACCCGTACAGCAGCGCGAACATCGGCATCGTGCGGCGGTCGACGAACAACGACACGACGCCGTTCACGACGCGGTCGAGGGTCGAGGCGTCCACCGGGCGTGAGCCGAGCCCGACCGTGCCACCCGACAGGTGGATCGCCGAGTTCGCGATCGCGATACCGAGCAGCGCGAGCCCGCGCGCGACGTCGGGGGCGATCGCGCGACGGTCGGCAGGAACGGGTGCGACGACCGTGGCCGGGGGTGCGACGTACGCCCCGGCGCCCGCGGGGCCGTCGACGTGCGGCGGAGGAACGGGCGTACCGGTGTGCGACGCGGTGAGGCGTGGACGCGGTGAGCTCATGGCGCGATCGTGTCAGGACCCGCGCTGGGGCCGCGTCGGCCGTGAGGACGGTCCTCGCGTCCGCCGCGGGACGGAGCCGCAGGCACCGGGGCCACGTCCTTGCGGGCAGCGATGTCGTCGACGGGGCGTCCCTGGTCGTCGGCGCACGGGCCCGCCGGTGCGCTCGCGTCAGCGTGCGGTCTTCGCAGCCGCCTTGGCGGCACGCTTGGTCTCACGCACCTGCGCGAGCGACGTCGCATCGACGACGTCCGCGATGGACCGGCGCGCGCCGTCCTCACCGTACGCACCCGCGGCCACGCGCCAGCCGGCGGGGTGCACGCCGCGCTGCTTGCCGAGCAGGGCGAGGAAGATCCGGGCCTTCTGGTCCCCGAACCCGGGCAGCGCCTTCAGGCGGCGCAGCACCGTCGCACCGTCGGGGTCGCCGTCGCGCCACAGCCGGGTGACGTCACCGTCGTACGTGTCCACGACCTGGCGTGCGACCGCCTGGATGCGGCCGGCCATCGAGCCGGGGTAGCGGTGCACGGCGGGCGGCGTCGCGCACAGCGCCGTGAACTCGTCGGGGTCGGCGTCGGCGATCCGCCGCACGTCCCACCCGCCCATGCGGTCGGCGATCTTCGCCGGACCCGCGAAGGCGGTCTCCATCGCCACCTGCTGGTCGAGCAGCATCCCGACGAGCAGCGCGAACGGGTCGTCGTCGAGCAGCCGGTCCGCGTCGGTGTCCCCGGTCATCCACAGCGTCATGCGCCCATCGTCGCGCACGGCGTCGCCGCTGTCGCCCACCCACCCATCGACCCGGCCCGCCCCCACCTCGCCCACCCACCCCACCCACCCCGCCGACCCGCCTTGCCCCACCCGTCCGTCCCACTCCCCGAGATACCCCTCTGCCGAACTCGGACTTCGGCGGCTTCTGGCGGCCCATGAGCCGCCGAAGTCCGAGTTCGGCACCGGGGAGGCGCGCCGGGGGGAGCGAACGGGTAAGGATGTGGACGAATCGGGCGGGGATCGGGTGGGAGTCGGTAGCCTCGGCGCTCCGGTCGTCCGGTCGTCCGGCGCTCCGGTCGTCCGGTCGTCCGATCGTCCGGCGCTCCGGTCGTCGCGGGTGGGCCGGGTCGCGTCGGCGGCGGTGTCGCCGCATCGGGAGGAACCCTGTCGCGGACGGTGACGACGCGGCTGGTCAGGACGGACGAGGGGGAGCGGTGCGGACACGGCTGACCTACCGGCGCGTCGTGCGCGAGCGCGGCGACGCGGATGTCGTCGTGACGACCGACGCCGGGGCGAGCGTCGCCGACGTCGCCGACGCGCTCGCGCGGGCCGAGGCTGCGGGCGGCACGAGCGTGACCGGGCCGGTGACGATCGCGCTCGCCCCGCCCGACGGTGGTGCCCCCCGGGTCCTGCCGCGCCGTGCCGGCCTCGCCGAGGCGGGGCTGCGTGCGGGGTCGACGATCGCGCTGACCCCCGCGGACGACGGCGACGCACGCACGGGCGCGGCACCGCAGGACGCGTACGCGCGGCTCACGGTCGTCAGCGGGCCGCAGGCCGGGCTCGAGGTCGCGCTCCCGCGGGGGACGACGACGGTCGGCCGGGGTCCCGCGTGCGACGTGCGGCTCACCGACCCGATGGTGTCGACGACGCACGCGCGCGTCGTCGTGGGCGACGTGGTCGAGGTCGTCGACGCCGGCTCGTCGAACGGGGTCGTCATCGGCTGGGGGCGGATCGACCGGGCCACGGTCGGGCCGCGGGACTACGTCGTGCTCGGCGACACGATCCTCACGGTCGAGCGGGTACGGCCCGCCGACGCCGCGGGTGACGGTGCGGCCGTCGTCGCGTTCACCCGCTCGCCGCGTGTCGTGCCCGTGCACCCCGAGCGCACCGTCGAGGCGCCCGCTCCGCCCGAGCCCGCCCGGCCCGGCAGGTTCCCGGTGCTCGCGCTCGCCGCTCCGGTCGTCCTGGGAGCCGTGCTGTTCGCGGTCATGCAGAACCCGACGACGCTGGTCTTCCTCGCGCTGAGCCCGCTGCTGCTCGTCGCCGGCTGGGTCGACCGGCGGTTCACCGAGCGTCGTCGGCTGCGCGAGGAGACCGCGCGGTTCCGGGAGTCCCTCGACGCGCTCGAGCAGGACCTCGCGGCGGGCGTCGAGGAGGAGCGTCGCGTCCGCCTCGGCGAGGTCACCGCGACCTCCCAGGCCGTGCGTGCGGCACGCGACCGCGGGCCCGTGCTGTGGTCGCGCCGTCCCGAGGACGAGGAGTTTCTCGCGCTGCGCGTCGGGGTGGGCGCGGCGGCGTCGCGCACGACCGTGCGCCTGCCCGCACGCGGCCGGGCGAGCCCCGAGCACTGGGCGCTCGTCGAGGGGCTGCGGGACCGGTTCGCCGACGTGGACGGCGTGCCGTGCGTCGTGCGGCTGCGGGACGTGGGGTCCGTGGGCGTCGCGGGACCGCGTACGCACGTCGACGACGTCGCCCGCGCGCTCGTCGCGCAGCTCGTGTGCCTGCACGCGCCGTCCGAGCTGGTCGTCACCGCCGTCGCGTCGTCGTCGAGCCGCGAACGCTGGGACTGGCTGAAGTGGCTCCCGCACGTCGCGTCCCCGCACAGCCCGCTCCCGGGGCCGCACCTGGCGGCCGACCCGGTCGCGGCCACGGCCGTCGTCACGTCGCTCGAGGAGCTCGTCGCGGCCCGGCGCGCGCTCGGCCGCCGGGGTCAGGACGCCGAACCGGCCGTGCTGCTGCTCGTCGAGGACGACGCACCGGCCGAGCGGGGACGGATCGTGCGCCTGGCGGAGGACGGGCCCGAGGTCGGCGTGCACGTGCTGTGGTGCGCCGCGCGTGTCGAGGCGCTGCCGGCCGCGTGCCGCGCGTTCGTCGCCGCCGACGACCACGGCGAGCGGCTCGGTCGCACACGCGACGGGCGGTGGGACGACGTGACGTGCGAGCGGCTCGACGTCGCCGGCGCGGACGACCTCGCCCGGCGGCTCGCGGCCGTCGTCGACGACGGGACGCCCGTGGTGGACGAGTCCGACCTGCCGCGCAGCGTCGGCCTGCTCGCGCTGCTGGGCGGCGAGGTCGCCGAGGACCCCGAGTCGGTCGTCGAGCGCTGGCACGAGACCGGGTCGGTGCTCACGCGCGTCGGGACCCCGGTGCGTCGGCGCGGTGACGCGGGCCTGCGGGCGGTCGTCGGGCAGGGGACGACGGGCGAGTTCGTGCTCGACCTGCGCACGCAGGGGCCGCACGCGCTCGTGGGCGGGACCACCGGGTCCGGCAAGAGCGAGTTCCTCCAGTCGTGGGTGCTCGGGCTCGCCACGGCGCACAGCCCCGACCGCGTGACGTTCCTGTTCGTCGACTACAAGGGTGGTGCCGCGTTCGGCGCGTGCGTCGACCTGCCCCACTCCGTCGGGCTCGTCACGGACCTGTCACCGCACCTCGTGCGCCGTGCGCTGGTGTCGTTGCGGGCCGAGCTGCGCCGTCGTGAGCACGTCCTGGCGGGCAAGGGCGTCAAGGACCTGCTCGCGCTCGAACGCACCGGCGACCCGCAGACGCCGCCGGCGCTCGTCATCGTCGTCGACGAGTTCGCGGCGCTCGTCGCCGACGTCCCCGAGTTCGTCGACGGGGTCGTCGACGTCGCGCAGCGCGGTCGGTCGCTGGGGCTGCACCTCGTGCTCGCGACGCAGCGCCCGGCCGGAGTCATCAAGGACAACCTGCGGGCCAACACGAACCTGCGCGTCGCGCTGCGCATGGCCGACGAGGCGGACTCGACCGACGTCCTCGGCACGCCGCTCGCGGCCGGGTTCGACCCCGGTGTGCCTGGCCGGGGGGCCGTGCGCACCGGCCCGGGACGGATCGCGCTGTTCCAGACCGGCTACGCGGGCGGCCACGCGCGCGCGGTCGCGCCGCAGCCGTCGGTCACGTTCGAGTCGCTCGAGCTGGGGCCGGGCGAGCCGTGGGACGTGCCGGCGCCGGCGCAGGCCGCGACCCCCGACGACGACGGGCCGACCGATCTGGAGCGCGTCGTGCGGACCGTCCGTGCGGCCGCGCGGGTCGAGGCTCTGCCGCCCCCGCGTCGGCCGTGGCTGCCCGAGCTCGGTGCGCTCGTCCCGCTCGAGGAGATCGTCGACCCCGCGCGCCCGGGGATCGCGCTCGGGCTCGTGGACCGTCCGGCGCGTCAGGAGCAGCACGCGCGGGTCTGGGACCCCGACGTCGACGGGTCGCTCGTGGTGCTCGGCACGAGCGGTGCCGGCAAGTCCGCGGCGCTGCGCACGCTCGCGGTGAGCGCCGCGCTGGGCGTCCTCGGGGCGGGCGGACCGGTGCAGGTGCACGGCCTCGACCTGGGTGCGGGCGGGCTGGCGATGCTCGAGGACCTGCCCGTGGTCGGCTCGGTCGTCGACGGCGCCGACGTCGAGCGCGTGCAGCGGCTGCTGCGCACGCTGCGCGACGCGCTCGACGAGCGCGCGGCCCGGTACGCGGCCGTGCGGGCCGGGACCCTCACCGAGTACCGCAGGCTCGCGGCCCGGCCGCAGGAGCCGCGTCTGCTCCTGCTGCTCGACGGGCTCGGTGCGTTCCGTGACGCGCACGAGGCCGACGCCGGGCGCACGGGGGTGTGGGCTGCGCTCACACGGCTCGTCGCCGAGGGTCGGCCGCTGGGTGTGCACGTCGTGATGTCGGCCGAGCGGCCCGGCGCGCTGCCGACGTCGCTCGCGGGCAGCGTCGCGCGCCGGCTCGTCCTGCGTCAGGCCGACGAGAGCACGTACGCGGTCCTCGACGTGCCCAAGGACGTGCTGGGGCCGGTCTCGCCGCCGGGACGCGGGGTGTTCGCCGGGGACGGCGACGAGGTGCAGGTGGCCGTCCCCGGTGGACGGACCGCACCCGCCGAGCAGGCCGTCGCGATCGGTGCGGTCGCGCGCCGGCTGCGCGACGCCGGGGTGCCGACGACTCCGCCCGTGCGGCGGCTGCCCGTCGTGGTCGCGTCCACGGACCTGCCGGACACGGTCGACGGGATGCCCGTGCTCGGTGTCGCCGACGACACGCTCGCACCCTGCGGCTTCGCCCCCCGCGGCACGTTCCTGCTCGCGGGCATGCCCGGGTCGGGGCGCACCACCGCGCTCGTCGCACTCGGAACCGCGCTGCGGCGCGCACTGCCGGACGCCTCGATGCACTACGTGGGTGCGCGGCGCTCCCCGGTGCGTGAGCGTGTCGCCTGGACGAGCACCGCCTCGACACCCGAGCAGATCGCCACGCTCGCGAAGGACCTGCTGCCGGTGCTCGCGGCCCCGCCGGGCGACGACGGGCCGGTCGTGCTCGTCGTCGAGGCGATCGCGGACCTGCTCGGAGGGCCCGCCGAGCAGGCGCTGGCCGAGGCCGCCCGCACCGCGCGCCGCAACGACCACTTCGTGCTCGCCGAGTCCGAGACGTCCACGTGGGGCTCGTCGTGGCCGCTGGTGGCCGACGTGCGCAACGGGCGGCGCGGGTTCGTCCTGCAGCCCGACCACCTGGACGGCGACGCGCTGTTCCGCACGACGTTCCCGCGCATGGGGCGGGCCGAGTTCCCGCCCGGGCGGGGGGTGCTCGTCGAGCAGGGCCGGTTGCGACGCGTCCAGCTCCCGGTCGCGGACTGACGGCCCGGTCGGCGTCGGGCGGGGGCGGTGTCAGGCGGGCGCCAGGCCTGTGGACAAATCCGGACGAGCAGGTGCGAACCCGGCTAGCGTCGCGGCGGTGCAGGCCACGGCAGCACACGACCACGGGGACGGTCCCCGTGGCGCAGACGAGCAGGGGAGACCCCTATGGCGAACATCGACGTCAGCTACCAGGAGATGCGTGACGCGGCGACGCGGCTGACCGCCGGTCAGGACGACATCACGACGCGGCTCGGCGAGCTGCGCGCGTTCATCGAGCAGCTCGTGTCCTCCGGCTTCGTGACCGACCAGGCGTCGGTCGCGTTCGGCGAGTCCTACCGGCAGTTCACGCAGGGCGCCACGGACACGGTCGCCGCGCTCACCTCGCTCGGCGAGTACCTGCGCACGGCGGCGGCGACCCTCGAGGACGCGGACGCCCAGCTCGCCGCAGGCCTGCGCCGCTGACGTGGGCACGTCCGCACGCCTCGTCGTCGACGCCGACCGCCTGACCGTGCTCGGCGGCCGGCTGGCCGACCTGGCGCACACGTTCTCCACCGCGAACGTCACCGCGCGCGACCTGTCCGGGGTGCTCGGCCACCACGACCTCGTCGCGGCCGTCGGTGAGCACGCGATCGGGTGGGACGACATCCGGACGGGTGTGGTCAAGGACATCGGCTTCCTCGGCGAGGCGTGCGGACGCATCGGTGAGACGTTCACCGAGCTCGACGCGCGGCTCGGGTCCCAGCTGCGCGGGTTCGTGTGATGCGGCCCGTCGACTGGTACCCGCTGGCGTACCTCGACCCCGTCGCGGGAGACCCGGACGGGATCCGCGGTGCCGGGCACGAGTACCGGCGGGTCGCCTGGCAGATCGCGGGCGCCGCCGACGACCTGCGGCAGATGTCCACCGAGCTGGCGGCCGACCGGGACGGTGGTTCCGCGGCGGTCGCCGAGGTGGAGGCGAAGGCGGCGCGCCTCGCGGACACGATCGAACGGGCGCACGCCCGGTACGTCGCGGCGGGTGACGCCCTGCTGACGTACGCGGACGCGCTGGCCGCGGCGCAGGAGGCGTCGTTGGTGGCGTACGACCAGGCGGTCGCCGCCGTGCGGACGCAGGACGTCGCGCTCGACAGCATCCGACGCTGGTCGCGCCTCGCCGACGACGCGGACGACCCGCAGGTCGAGCGGCGCTACCTCGGCATGGTCGACCACGCGCGCACGGACCTGGCCGGTGCCGACACCGCGCTGGACACGGCCCGCGCAACGCTGCGCACGGCCGTCGCGTCCCGCGACGAGGCGCTCGCGCTCGCATGCGCCGCGATCCGCGGTGCCATGGCCCGTGACGACCTGCACGACACGATCTGGCAGGACCTCGGCGGTGGCGTCCAGGAAGCGGGGCTCGCCGTGTGGAACGGCGTCGACGAGATCGCCGACGCGCTGACGATCGCGTCGGTCGCCCTGTCCTGGCTGCCGGGGGCGAACGCCGTCCTCGGCGCCGGTGCGACGATCGCGGGAGCAGCGCTCCTGCTGCGCGACTCGGTCGACTACGCCACCGGCAACGGCTCGGCGCAGGACGTGCGTGCGTCGGCGCTCGGCGTCGCGACGTTCGGCGTCGGACGCTTCGCGGCCAAGGGCATCGAGCTGTCGGTCGCCGCAACCAGGGGCGGACGGGCCGCGCGTCAGCTCGGGCTGTCGAGCGACGCAGCCGATGTCGGACCGGGCGTCGCGCAGGGCTCGGGCCGAGCCGTCGGCTATGGGGCGCAGGCGCTGGTCACTCGGACCAGGGCTACCGATGCCCTGCGTTCCCCCGTCCTGTGGTCCCACATGAGACCGTCGACCGTCGCGCGTGACACCTGGCAGGACCTGCGGGGTGGTGTCGACCTGGTCCGCGCACCGGGCCTGTATCGACCGAGCGCGTCAGGACACGTGCAGCGTCCGGTCGACACCGTCGTCAACCCGCTGCGCGAGTACCGCACCGAGGTCGCCCACACCTGGGCCGAGCACAAGGGCGCGGGCGTGTTCGCAGCGGTCGGCAACGAGAGCGCAGCGAGGGCCCTGTCCGCGACCAAGGACGGTGCGGGTGCTCTCGGCTGGGCCACGGTCTCGGGAGGTGTCCAGGTCGTCGAGACCGTGTCGGCATGGGCGCCGTTGACTCCCGACGCCGCCCTGAGCACGTCGATCCCCACGCACGTGGCGAGAGTTCCTGCGGAGGACCACTGATGGCCGAGGAGCATGTCGCGCAGAAGGAGCTCGACTGGGTCGAGCATCGATTCCCTGACGAGCAATGGGCTGGCTGGACGCCCGGACGCGGGGTCAGCCGCGTAGCACGCGAGATCGCGGAGCAGGTCGCAGACGGCACCGTCGCACGTGCTCATGTCGAGAGCGCGATCGAGCGGATCAACGCGGACTCGTTGCGCAAGGGAGGGATGGTCGGCCAGAACGCGGTGTGGGTGCCGGACCGCGCGACGGGTGAGGTCGTGGCGATCATGGACTTCACCAAGGTGGACACCCCGGGCGGTGTCCACGCACCGGAGCAGTACCTCGCGCGAAACCTGCGCAAGGACTTCGGCTGGACCACGCGGGTCGTGGAGTACACCGCGGATGTCGGTGAGGTCCAGGCGGGTCGCCTGACAGTCGAACAGGTGCTGCTGCGGGGGTGGCGGGACCGCACGGTGCAGTCGTACCTGTTCGTCAACGTGTATCCACCCGGGTCGCGCAACGCGGCGTCATTCGTCTTCAACACCGTCCACCTCGATCTCGTCCCGGAGGTCGCACGGCAGGCGTGGATGATCGCGGAGTCGCTGGTCCTGACCTTGTGCGACCCGGTGACTCCGTCGTGACGGAGGACGGGCCCGGCGAGCGCCGTGCGTGGCAGGGGACGGTCGGCGTCGTCGTGCCGGGGGACTGGTGGGTCGTCCCGCTCGAGGACGACCGTGCACGTGCGGACGCGATCGCGGCACTCGTCGACGCGCGGTCCGGCGCGGACGATGCGCTCAGGGACCTGCGTCGTCAGCTGCGCGCCGAGGTCGGCGCGGCCGCGCGGCGTGCGGCCTTCCGGGGGGGATGGGTGCTGGCGTTCCTGCTCGCGGACGTCGGGGGGCTGCCGCTGACTGCGACGATGACCGGGTACCGGGCGCCCGGATCCTTCGCCGACGACCTCGCCGTCGACCGGGTGCGCGACGTGCTCCGGGGGTCCGTGGCGGGGTCGGACGGCGTCGTCGACGAGACGGTGGGGCGGCTGGGACGCGTCCTGCGCTGCGTCCGGCGCAGGCAGCTCTCCCACCCGAGTGCGTCGGCGCCACCGCTGCCCGTGTCGTGCGTGCTGCATGTCGACTACTGGGCGGACCCGGGCGACGGTGCGGGACTCCTGCACCTCGCGTTCACGACGCCGTTCGTCGACCTCGAGGACGCGTTCGTCGAGCTGTTCGACACCGTCGTCGCGACCCTGCACCGCGACGAGCGCCTTGAGGACGGGGACGACCACCCGGTCCCGTCATGAGCGTGCACGGCGGTCCGCGCTAGATCGGCCCCCTGCCGCGTGCGGAGCCGGTCGGTGCGAGGTCGGCGGGGACGTCGACGTCCCGGCGGAGCCCGGAGATCTGCGGGACCTCGAGGAGCGTGTGGCCGTTCGACGCGTGCCGTCCGGCCGAGCCCGGGCCGAACGACGGCAGCACGACGTGCGGCGGGGTCGCCGTCAGGAGGGTCGTGCCGGTGCCCGCGGCGTCGGGGACGTAGCCGCGCGACGACCGCGCGGCCCGGCGCAGCACGGTGCCGAGCTCGACCGGGTCGAGGTGGGGCAGGTCGCCGAGCGCGACGAGCACGCCCGCACGGGGCGCGAGCGTGCGGGCGCGGGTCTGACCGGCGCGCACCGCCCGGTCCAGCCCGGCCCAGGCGCCGAGACCGGCGCCGAGACCGGTGACCGGCGCGTCATGACCGGCGCCGCGGGGTACCACCGGTTCATCGAGCACGTCGACGCGGGCGAGCACGGGGTCCGGGGTGACGAGCACGGCACCCGCGACGTGCGGTGTCGCGAGCACGGCCTCGACGGTGGCCCGCGCGAGCCGGCGCACCAGTCGCATGCGCTCGTCGTCGTCGAGCACCCCGGCGAGCCGGGTCTTGCCGTCGCGGGCGTGCTTGACCGGCACGACCGCCCACCACGTGAGCGTGTCGTCCGTCGCCGTCACGGCGCGCGTCCGACCAGTGCGAGCGCGTCCCGGGCGATCCGGGCGGTCGTCGGCACGTCCGTCATGAGCGTCGGCGCGGCGGCGACCGTCCACCCCGCGGCGTGCAGCTCCCCGACGGCGTCCGCGTCCGCGTCGTCGACGAGCCACGCGTCGAGCACGCCCCCGTCGTCACGACGCCCGTAGTGCCGTGCCACGGCCGACGCGGTCGTCGCGACGCCGATCGCGCTCAGGCACGCGTCGGCCATGCCCCGCACCGGTGCGCCACCGATCACGGGGCTCACGGCGACCACGGGTGCGGCGGTCCCGCGCACGGCGTCGCGCACACCCGGGATCCCCAGCACCGTCCCGACGGACACCACGGGGTTCGACGGCGGGACGACGACGACGTCGGCGGCCGCGATGGCGTCCAGCACACCAGGTGCGGGCGATGCGGAGGCCGCACCCACCTGCACGAACCCGCGTGCGGGCAGCGCCGCACGGTGGCGCACCCACCACTCCTCGAAGTGGATCGTCCCGTCGTCGGTGACGACGTGTGTCTCGACCTCGTCGTCGGTCGCGGGCAGCAGGACGGCGCCCGGGCGCCACCGCTGCGCCAGGCGCGCGGTGACCTGCGACAGCGGGAGCCCGGCGCGCAGCAGCGAGGTGCGGGCCAGGTGCGTCGCGAGGTCGAGGTCGCCGAGCGTGAACCAGTCCCAGCCCAGCCCGTACGTGGCCAGGTCCGTGGCGACGCGCGTCGACTCCTCGCGTCGTCCCCAGCCCTGCTGCTCGTGCACGGCACCACCGAGCGTGTAGAGCATGGTGTCGAGGTCGGGGCACACGCGCACGCCGTGCAGCCACAGGTCGTCGCCGGTGTTGACGACGACCGTGACCTCGGCGGTCGTGCCGCCGTGCCCGTCGGGCAGCCGCTCGGCGAGCAGGGCCAGCAGGCCGCGGGTGAACCGGGCGCCACCGACGCCACCGGACAGCACCGTGATCCTCATGCGTCCTCCTGCGGGCGGTCCTCGGGGCCGGTGAAGGCGATCACCGGGCGCCCGGTCACCGGGTGGGTGAGCACGGCGGCGTCGACGTCGTACACGTCGCGCAGCAGCGCGGGGGTCAGGACGTCCGCCGGCGGTCCGGCGGCGACGAGCCGCCCCTCGTGCAGCACGAGGACGTGCGCGCAGTACGTCGCGGCGAGGTTGAGGTCGTGCAGCGCCGCGACCGTCGTGACGCCCAGGCCCTGCACGAACGTGAGGAGCGCGAGCTGGGCGCTGACGTCGAGGTGGTTGGTCGGCTCGTCGAGCAGCAGGAGGTCGGGTGCCTGCGCGAGCGCCCGGGCGATGTGCACGCGCTGACGCTCGCCACCGGACAGGGTCGCCCACGCGCGGTCGGCCAGGTGGGCGGCGGACGCGACGTGCAGCGCGCGGTCGACGGCGCCGGGGTCGGGGTCGGCGCCCCACAGCGTGCGGTGCGGCAGACGTCCGAGCGTGACGACCTCGCGCACGCTCAGCGGGACGTGCGCGCTGGACTCCTGCTCGAGGAGCGCGACGTGCCGCGCACGCGTGCGCCGGGGGAGCAGGTGCACCGGGACGGGTGTGCCCGCGTCGGCGTCGGGCGCGGCGGGCGACGTCGGGTCGGGCACGAGCACGGCACCCGCGTCGGGGGGGAGCAGACCGGCGACGAGCCGCAGCAGCGTCGACTTGCCCGCACCGTTCGGCCCGAGCAGCCCGGTCAGGGCCCCGGCGGGCGGGGTCGCGTCGACGCCGTCGACGACCCAGCGTCCCCCGAGCCGGACCCCGGCCCCCTCGATGGTCAGCTCCACGCCGTCCCCCGTCCCCGGCGCAGCAGCACCGCGAACACGGGCACGCCGATCAGGGCGGTGACGATGCCCACCGGCAGCTCCCGGGGGTCGAACACGGTCCGGGCGAGGGTGTCCGCCCACACCAGCAGGACCGCCCCCGCGAGCCCCGCGACGGGCAGCAGCCGCCGGTGGGCCGGCCCGGTGACGACGGAGACGGCGTGCGGGAGCACGAGCCCGACGAACCCGATGGCCCCGGAGACCGCGACCATCGCGCCGGTGAGCAGGGCGACGAGCGTCATCGTCACCCACCGGGTGCGGTCCACGTCCACGCCGAGCGCCGCGGCGGCGGTGTCGCCGAACGTGAACGCGTCGAGACGTCCGGCACCGAGCAGCACCACGGTCCCGACGACGAGCAGCGCGGTGCCCGCGATGACGACGGACTGCCACGTCGCGCCGGCGAGCGAGCCCATGAGCCACGACAGGATCTCCCGGTAGGAGTCGCCGGTCGCGGTCCAGAAGATGACGAACGACGTGGCGGCGGCCGCGAGCTGGGAGATCGCGAGCCCGGCGAGCACCGCGCGGGTGGGGGTGAGCGTGCCGCCCGTCCGTGCGAGCGCGAGCGTCGCGGCCAGCGCGGCGAGCGCACCGGCGAACGCCGCGACGGGCAGCAGCAGGCCGACCCCGAGGACGAGGACGGCCACGGCGCCCAGCGATGCGCCCGACGACAGGCCGAGCAGGTACGGGTCGGCGAGCGGGTTGCGCGTCAGCGACTGCATGACGGCACCCGCGACGGCCAGCCCGGCGCCGACGGCCGCCGCGGTCAGGACCCGCGGCAGGCGCAGGTCCCACACGATCGCGTCGTGCAGGCGCGGCACGTCCGGCTCGCGCAGCCCGAGGTGCGCGAGCACCGAGCGGACGACCTCGCCGACGCCCAGGTCCGCGGGGCCGATCGTCACGGCGACCAGCACGGTGACGACGAGCGCTGCGAGCCCGGCGCCGAGCAGCAGCCCGAGCGGTGGGCGCAGCGGTGCCCGTGGTCCGCCGGGGCGTGGGCCCCGCGGTGCGTGGTCGGGGGAGGACACGCTCGTGCTCAGCCCTGCGTCGTCGTCTCGCCGAGCGCGTGCACGGCTGCCGCGACGTCCGCGGCGGCCTGGGCGTTGCGGACACCGGCCTCGGTCGCGGCGAACGGGACGACGACGTAGCGCTCCTCGCGCACGGCGGTGAGCTGCGAGGCGACGGGGTGTGCCGCGAGCTGCGCGATCTTCTGCTCGGCGGAGTTCCACGTCGCGTCGACCAGGACGATGACGTCGGGGTCGGCGGCCACGATCTGCTCCCAGCCCGCGGACGTCCACGTGTCGTGCACGTCGGCGAACACGTTCGTCAGCCCCGCGGCCTCGAGGATCATCTGCGGGGAGCCGATGCCGGCACCCACGTACGGGGTGTCGGTCCCGGACGACCACCACACGGCGGTCTGCCCGTCGACGGGTGCGATCCCGTCGAGCGTGGCCTGCTGCGCGGCGACGACCTCGGCGGCCGCGTCCGGCACGCCGAAGACGTCACCGACCTCGCGGATCTCGTCCAGCACGTCGTCGAACGTCAGCGGGTCGGGCTGGTAGCCGGGCTCCTTGCACGCGGCGGGCGAGACGTAGGTGTCGATGCCGAGCGCCGCGAGCGACGGACGCTCCCCGGCCCCGTCGGCGCTGAGGTTGGACTCCCAGCCCGCGTACACGAGGTCGGGCTCGGACTCGAGCAGCGCCTCCTGACCCGGCACCTTGTCGGACAGGACGGGCACGTCCGCGACGTCGTCGGCCCACTGCTCGGGGACCGGGCCGTCGGCGAACGCGGTCCCGACGAGCACGTCGGACAGCCCGAGGGCGAGCAGCATCTCGGTCGTGGAGGACTTGATCGTCACGACGCGCTGCGGGGGTGCGTCGAACGTGACCTCGGTGCCGCAGTTGTCGACCGTGACGGGGGTGTACCCGCCCGTGGTGCCGGTGACGGACGTCGTGGGGGAGGGGGTCGCGGCGGGTGCGCCCGCGGCGCACGAGGTGAGCGTGAGCGCGGCGGACGCGACGGCGACGAGGGTCAGGGGACGGCGGCTGGCAGGCATGGGGTCTCTCCGGTGGTCGCTGCCGCGCACGCCGTCGGGCGCGGTCGTCGAGGGGACGGGCGCACGTCGCGCCGCGGAGGACCGTCCCAGCCCGGGGCGGTACGACCCGGCCAGAGCGACGGCCGGGTTCCGACGCGCCACCCTAGGCGCACACCCCCGTCCCGGTGCAAGCCGCGGGCGCCGGACGACAGGGCTCGGCCCCGTGCCGTGGTGTGCGGGGTACGACGTCACGGGGCCGCGGCCGCGGCGAGCGCGGCGGCGACGGTCTCGACGTCCTCGGTGCGCAGCACGCCCACGGTGACGCGCACGTGCCCCGGTCCGCGCGGGGGTTCGGAGAAGAACGGCCGACCGCGCGCGACGCGCACCCCCGCGGCCTCGAGCCGCACCAGCGCCGTCTGCTCGTCGTGCACCGGGACCCACAGGTTGATGCCGTCGCCGGGCGGGACCCGCAGCCCGTGCGCGGCCAGCGCGGTCGTCAGGGCGCGCTGACGCCCGTGGTAGACGCGGCGGGCGTGCGCGACCGCCTCGACGGCCGGTGCGTCGGTGAGCAGGTCCGCGAGCACGTGCTGCAGGAGCCGGCTGGTCCAGCCGGGTCCGAGCATGCGCCGCGCGACGAGCCCGTCGAGGACGAGCGCGGGTCCGCCGACCGCGGCGATGCGCAGGTCCGGGCCGTGCGACTTGGAGTACGAGCGCACGTGGACGACGCGGTCGGCGAGCAGCGGTCCGAGGCTGACGTCGCGCGACGACGCGATCTCGCCCGAGTGGTCGTCCTCGACGACCCACACGTGACCGGCGACGGGCCGCAGGACCGCGGCGAGCTCGCGCGCCCGCGTCGGCGTCGTGCTCACCCCGGTCGGGTTGTGCGCCCGCGGCTGCAGCAGCACGACCCGCACACCGGAGCGCAGGGCCGCGGCGAGCGCGTCGGGGCGCGGACCGTGCGCGTCCAGCGGGACGGCGACCCGTTCGAGGCCCAGGTGGTCCAGCAGGTCGAGCACGGGCGGGAAGCCGGGGTCCTCGACGGCGACCCGGTCGCCGAACCCGACGACCTGCTCCAGGACCCGGCTGAGGGCGTCGACCGCACCGTCGACGACGGTCAGCCGCTGCGCGACGAACGGCCAGGACGTGCGCAGCAGGCGCTCGAGCTCGGGCACCACCGGGTCGTCCAGGTAGCCGGTGGTGCGGGCGACCGGTGCCCGGGCCGCGACGCGCGCGAGCGCGGGGCCGAGGTCCGGCAGCAGGTCGGCGTCGGGCGTGCCGCCCGCGAGGTCGATGCGCGCCGCGGGGACGTCGGCCAGGTCGCGGTAGCGCGGCGGCAGCCGGCTGGCCGGGCCGGGCAGCACCGACGTGCCGGCCCGTCCGCGGGAGATGACGAGCCCGGCGGACGCGAGCGTCTGCCAGGCCGAGCCGACGGTCGCGGGGCTGACGCCCAGCACGCCCGCGAGCTGGCGGACGGTCGGCAGCCGGTCGCCCGGCAGCAGGTCGCCGGTGTGGACGAGTCGCGCGATCGTCGCGGCGATCCCGCGGGGGGATCGGTCGGTGACGAGGTCCGCCAGCTCCTGCGGTGACATGCGACGCATCGTGGCGCGCGCGTGTTGCGCGTGCGTGTCCGGAAGATGAGCGGCGTGGCGCGGGGGGGGGCCCCCCCCCCCCCCCCCGGGGGGCCGGGG
>JAFAEH010000160.1 GCA_023424135.1 Actinomycetes bacterium
GCCGTGACCTGCGTGCCGCCACCGAGCGTCAGGGCGACGCCCGGGTGCCGCAGCTCGACCTCGACGGCCTCGGCCGTGCGGTTGACGAGGAACACGCCCAGCTCGCCGGCCTCGCTCTCGCCCGCCCACGTGACGGCCGCCGTGACGGTCGGGACGTCGCCGTGCCGGGACGTCGTGAACGTCGGGGCCTGTACGCGCACGTCGAGCACGTCGCCCTGCGCGAGGCGCGTCGTGGCCGCGAACGGGTAGTACGTCGGCTGCTTCCACGCCTCGCCGACGGGCTCGGTCATGATCGGCGCGATGACGTTGACGAGCTGCGCGAGGCACGCGACGGGGACACGGTCGGCGTGGTTGAGCAGCGTCACCATGAGGTCGCCCAGGACGACCGCGTCGAGGCCGGAGTAGACGTCCTCGATGACCCGGGCGGGCGGCTGCTGCAGCGGCAGGTTCGCCTCGCCGGGGAAGCGCGACTCCAGGTACCAGACGTTCCACTCGTCGAACGAGATGGTGATCTGCTTGTCCGAGCGACGGCGTGCGCCGACCGCGTCGGCGGAGGCGACGACGCGGCGGATGAACCGGTCCATCCCGGTCGCCGAGCCGAGGAACGACGCGCGGTCGCCGTCGAGCTCCTCGTAGTAGGCGTGCATCGAGATGTGGTCGACCAGGTCGTACGTGTACGACAGGACGGTCTGCTCCCACTCGCCGAAGGTCTCCATCTGCATGGACGACGACCCGCAGGCGACGAGCTCGATGCTCGGGTCGACGAGCTTCATGGCCTTGCCCGCGTTGGCGGCGAGCTTGCCGTACTCGTGCGCGTCCTTGTGGCCGATCTGCCAGGGGCCGTCCATCTCGTTGCCGAGGCACCACAGCTTCACGCCGTAGGGCTCCTCGCGGCCGTTCGCGATGCGCAGGTCGGCCCAGCGGGACCCGGCGACGCCGTTGCAGTACTCGACGAGCGCGGCGGCGGCCTCGACGCCGCGCGTGCCGAGGTTGACGGCCATCATCGGCTCGATGCCCTCGCGCTCGGCCCACTGCAGGAACTCGTCGGTGCCGACGGTGTTGGGCTCGATGGTGCGCCACGCGAGGTCGATGAAGGGCTTGCGGTCCTCGACCGGGCCGACGCCGTCCTCCCAGTTGTAGTTGGAGACGAAGTTCCCGCCGGGGTAGCGCACCACGGTCACGCCGAGCTCGCGCGTGAGGTCGGCGACGTCGCGGCGGAAGCCGTGCTCGTCGGCGGTCGGGTGGCCGGGCTCGTAGATCCCGGTGTACACCGCGCGGCCCAGGTGCTCGACGAACGAGCCGAACAGGCGGCGGTCGATCGTGCCGGTGCGGAAGTCGGGGTGCAGCAGGACGGTGGCGGTGGCGCTCATGGATGCTCCGAACGGGGTTCACAACGTTGTAAAGAGAGTTCAGCATACGGGGTCCACCGACGGGCGGGCGGGACCGTCGGGTAGTGTGATCTGCACGACGGAACGCGCTTTCCCGTCCGGTCCCGCACCGGTCCGGGGCGCCACCCCCCGCCATCGCCGACGACGTCGAAGGACCCCCGTGACCGAGCCGACCGCACCCCGCACACCCCAGCCAGGCACGCTCGACCAGAACCCCACCGCACCGCGGCCCGCCTCGGCGCGCGGCACGCAGGGCGACCCGTCGGTCGTCCCCGCCTTCGCGCCCCCGCCGCCCGGCCGCCCGCGGCGCCGGTACGCGGTCGTCGGCACCGGCCACCGCGCCGGCATGTACGTCGGTGCGATCACCGGCGAGCACGCCGACGTGGCCGAGCTCGTCGCGTGGTGCGACACCAACCCCGCACGCATCGCCTGGTACGACGCCGAGGTGGGCGCCGCGCTCGGCCGGGGCGGTCCCGCCGGCCTGCCCAGGTACGGCGCCGACGACGTCGAGCGCATGGTCGTCGACGAGCGCGTCGACGTCGTCGTCGTCACGACGCCCGACGCGACGCACGCCTCCGTCGTCTCGCGCGTGCTCGACGCAGGCGCCGACGTCGTCGTCGAGAAGCCGCTGACCACGACCGTCGAGGGCTGCCACACCATCACGCGCGCCGTCGCGCGCACGGGCCGTGACGTCGTCATGACGTTCAACTACCGCTACGCCCCCCGGAACTCCACGCTGCGCGAGGTCATCGCCTCCGGCCAGATCGGCCGCGTCACGTCGGTGCACTTCGAGTGGGCCCTGGACACCGTGCACGGGGCCGACTACTTCCGCCGCTGGCACCGCGAGAAGAAGAACTCCGGTGGGCTGCTGGTGCACAAGTCGAGCCACCACTTCGACCTCGTCAACTGGTGGCTGCGCGACGTGCCGGCACGCGTGTACGCGTCCGGCGGCCTGCGGTTCTACGGTGACGAGAACGCGGCGCAGCGCGGGCTGGGGGAGCGCCCCGAGCGCGGCACGGGGACGACGGGCGACCCGTGGGCGCTCGACCTCACGCACGACCCGCGCCTCAAGGCCCTCTACCTGGACGCCGAGGAGCACGACGGCTACCGCCGCGACCAGGACGTGTTCACCCCCGGCATCACGATCGAGGACAACATGTCGGTCGTCGTCGACTACGCGGGCGGCGCGACCCTCACCTACTCGCTCAACGCGCACAGCCCCTGGGAGGGGTACCGCGTCACGGTCAACGGCACGCAGGGACGCGCCGAGCTCGACGTCGTCGAGCGCGGCGCCGTGATCCTCGACGACGACGGGCGGGCCGTGCTCGACCCGTCCGCGACGCCCGAGGGCGTGCAGGCCGAGTCGACCCGCCCGTCCGGTGAGCGGCTGCTCGTGCAGCGGCACTGGGAGCCGGCCCGCGAGTGGCCGATCCCCGCGGGCATCGGCGGGCACGGCGGCGGCGACGCGATCCTGCTCATGGACGTCTTCCGGCGCGACCTGCGCGAGGAGCCCGACCCGCTCGGCCGCGCCGCCGGCTACCGCGACGGGCTGCGGGCCGTCTCGGTCGGCATCGCGGCCAACCGGTCCATGGTGACGGGCCAGCCGGTGCGCGTCGACGACCTGGGCCTGGGCGACGAGCTGGCGCTGGCGCCGGACGACGCGCCGCACGGTGCGCCGGTGACCTCGCCGGTGTCTGGCGC
>JAFAEH010000188.1 GCA_023424135.1 Actinomycetes bacterium
GGTCAGGGGCTCGTCCTCGGTGCGTGCCGGGCCGTCGTCCCGGGTGTCCGTCCCGGGCGCGTCGTCGGCGCCGGCGGTGCGCCGGGCCGCGTGCCGGCGCAGCGACGGGTACGCGCCGAGGCCGGCGACGAGCGCCGCGACCCCGGAGAACACGACGACGAGGAACCCGGCGTGCGACCCGCCGGCGTCGATGCGCGTCCCGCCGACGGACGCGCCGACGGACACGCCCACGCTCAGCCCGGTGCCGATCCACGTCAGGCCCTCGGTGAGACGCCCGGACGGCACGAGCTCGGCGACGAGCGCGTTGCCGTTGATGATCGACGGCGCGATCGCGAACCCGGCGACGAACATCGCGGCGGCCAGCACCCACAGCGACTGCGCGAGGAAGAACGCGCACACGCCGACGGCGAGCGCGACGACGCCGATGACGAACCGCAGGTGCAGCGGTGAGAGCCAGTGCCGGGCGCCGTACAGCAGCCCGGAGATCAGGGAGCCGAGTGCGAACACCGCGAGGATCACGCCCGCGAGCTCCTTGCGACCGGCCTCCTCGGCGAACGCGACGGTCGCGACGTCCGTCGCCCCGAAGATCGACCCGATCGCGACGAACACCACGACGATCACGACCATGCCCGGGCGGCGCAGCACGCTGCCCCGGGCGCGCGGCGCGTGGCGCGGTGCGACGGGTGGTTCGGTGCGGCGCAGCGCGAGGAACGCGAGCCCGCCGACGACCATCGCGACGATCGGGACGACCAGCCCGGCCGACGGTGCGACGCTCGTCGCGAGCAGCGTCGCGGCGACCGGTCCGACGACGAACACGAGCTCGTCGAGCGCCGACTCGAGCGAGTACGCGGTGTGCACACGCCGCGGGTCGTCGCCAAGCGCGTGCGTCCACCGTGCGCGCACCAGCGAGCCGAACGAGCCGATCGTCGCACCCGCGAGCGCGGCCGTCACGTACAGCCACGGCGCGGGTGCGTGCAGCATCGCGGCGACGACGAGCGCCGTCAGGCTCAGCGCGCACAGCAGGATCGCGGGCCGCATCACGCGGGCCTGGCCGTGCCGGTCGACGAGCCGCGAGATCCGGGGCGCGCACAGCGCCTGCGCGACGACGAGCACGGCGGACACGCGCCCGGCGAGCCCGTAGGAGTCGTACAGGGCCTGGATCATCAGGACGATCCCGATGCCCGTCATCGACATGGGGAGACGGGCGACGACACCGGTGGCGGAGAACGCGACTGCGCCCGGGCGCGCGAGCACGTCCCGGTAGGGCTGGAGCATGCCCCCACTCTCCCACCCGTCGGGGAGCTGCTGGGGATCGCCGCGTACACCGTCGACGACGGCCGCGTCGTGTTCACGCACACCGAGGTGGAGCCGGCGGCGGAGGGCACGGGTGTGGGTTCGACGCTGGTCCGCGCGGCGCTCGACGAGGTGCGCGCGTCGGGCCGTCGGGTCGTCGCGCTCTGCCCGTTCGTCAAGGCGTACGTGGCGCGCCACGCGGAGTACCAGGACCTGCTCGACGTGCGTTGAGCCCGCGCGCGGGAACCCGGACGAGTCGCCCGTACGTGCACGTCACGGACGTTCGTCCCCTCTGCGGACGTGTCGGTGCGAGCGGTGCGCGGCGGGTCCGCACCTGCGTGCCGGGGCCCGCGTGAGATAGGTCACGCGATGCCGTCCTGGACGCTCGAATCGTTTCGGCAAGCGGCACGCCCGTGACCTGCCCGGTGACCCGATTTGTCGCCATGACCTGGACATATGTCCGATGAGTCGTTTCATCTCCGGTTCGTCCGAACCGTCTTTTCTTTCGCCCGGACGGGTTGCATGGTGATCCCACCGACGAGTGACGCACACCAGCGGCACTCAGCAACCGGCGCACACCGGGGACGGGTCGCTCCCGCCCTCGGCGCCACCGCTCCACTCGGGTCTGCGGCCCCCCGGGGTCGCACACCGGGCACCGCCCGGCAGTCCTGCTGCATCGCCGATGACGTCGGTCAGCCATCCCCCGTCACGGTCTGCCCAGGAGACCCATGTTCATCTTCATCCTGCAGCTCCGGCACATGTTCGAGGGCCAGAGCGAGATCTACCTCTTCGCGCTGTTCTCGACGATCGTCTGGGCCCTCTGGATCCTCAAGGTGGTGCTCTCGCGCCGCTACCGCCCCGTCACGCAGCCCTACGACATCTCGACGAGCGTCGTCGTGCCCGTCGTCGACGAGCCGCTCGACCTGTTCCGCGACGTGCTGCGCCGCATCGTCGACCAGCAGCCGGACGAGGTCATCGTCGTCATCAACGGCGCCCCCAACCCCGGGCTCGAGGCCGTGTGCGACGAGTTCGGACCCGTCGTGCAGCGCGTCCACACCCCGATCCCCGGCAAGCGCAACGCCGTCAAGATCGGCACGCAGATGTCGCGCGGCGAGATCACGGTGCTCGTCGACTCCGACACCGTGTGGACCGACGGCACGCTCGCCGAGCTCGTCAAGCCGTTCGCCGACCCGTCGGTCGGCGGCGTCACCACCCGCCAGCGCATCCTCGAGCCGACGCGCTCGTGGATCACGCGCTGGGCCGACTGGCTCGAGAACACCCGCGCGCTGTACTCGATGCCCGCGCAGTCCGTGCTCGGTCAGGTCGGGTGCCTGCCCGGCCGCACCATCGCGTTCCGCCGGCACATCCTGATGCAGGTCATGGACAAGTTCATGACCGAGAAGTTCCTCGGGGTCTTCCTGGAGGTGTCCGACGACCGGACGCTGACGAACCTCACGCTCAAGGCCGGCTACCGCACGGTCTACCAGCACACGAGCCTCGTCTACACCGACGCCCCGCTGCAGGTGAGGAAGCTCTACAAGCAGCAGCTGCGCTGGTCGCGCGGCAGCCAGTACAACACCCTGCGCATGCTGCCCTGGATGCTGGGGCACGCCCCGGTCCTCGCGGTGTTCTTCCTGGTCGACATCATCCTGCCGTTCCTGCTGTTCGGGACCGTCGCCGGGTGGGTGTACCGCGCGGTCTCCGGGACGGGCGTCAACCTGTACCAGGCGATCCTGCAGACCTCGACCGGCCTGCACGGCTGGGCCTGGGTCATCGCCCTGATGGTCGTGTCCTCGGTGCTGTCGATGGCGATCCGCCAGATCCGCCACCTGCAGGAGAAGCCGTCGGACTTCCTGCGTCTGCCGGTGTTCATCATCGTCTCGACGCTGTTCCTCATGCCGATCCGGCTCATCGGGTTCTTCCGCATGGCGCACGTCGCCGGGTGGGGCACGCGTGCGGGGGCCTACGTGGCCGGGCAGCGCGACGCCGGTGAGGACGACCTCATGGCCGAGCTCGAGAACGCGTCCGGGACCACGCCCGTGGACGTCGTCGACCGCACCGGCGTCGACGGGCCGGCCGTGCCGACCCAGGCACCGCCCGGGGCCGTGCGGGCACCCGCGTCACGTCCCGACGCGCACGCGTCCGGCTCGTCCCGGACGCCCGGCTCGACCGGCACCGTGCGCACGTCCGTGCGCACCCGTACCCAGCCCCTCGCCCCGGCCGAGGCGCGCACCCGCACCCAGGTGCGCACGCAGGCGGCACCACGGCGTCGCCACAACCCCCTGGCCCTCGTCCCCTACGCGATCGGACTGACGATGTTCGCACTCATGGCGGTGCTCTATGTCTGAGCGCACCACGACCCACTGGTGGACCATGACGGGCCGGCTCGGCCTGCTGGCACGCCTCGGCGCGTTCTCGCTGGCGCTGGCCCTCGGCATCGTCACGGGGCTCGTCTGGCTCTCGCCGTCCGGCGCGACCCCCGGCGTGCAGAAGTCGGCGGCCGAGCAGCAGCTCGAGCAGGAGAACGCCGATCTGCAGGCGATCCTCGCCGACCGTGACGAGGAGATCGAGAACCTGCGCCGCTCGCAGGAGAAGGCGGCCGCCGAGCGCGCCGCCGGTGCCGAGCGCGGCAAGGAGAAGGCCGCGGCCGAGAAGGCGGCGGCGCAGGCCGAGGCGGAGCAGCGCACCGCCGAGCAGCAGCAGGCCGGTCAGGCGAAGGCCGCGGCGGAGAGGGCCGCGGCCGCCCGCAGCGGGCAGGCGAAGGC
>JAFAEH010000205.1 GCA_023424135.1 Actinomycetes bacterium
GGGCCGGTGTCGGCGGCGGCCGTCGCGGACGCGCTGCCCGCGACCGTCGCCGCGGTCCTGCGGCCGTGAGCGGCACGGCACCGGTGCCGGGGCCCGTCGTCGGCGCGGGCGTGACGCCGTTGGCCGCGCCTCTCGCCGAGCGCGTCCGCGCGCTGCTGGCCCGCGGCGGACGCCAGGTGCTCGGGATCGCCGGTGCGCCCGGCGGCGGCAAGTCGACGCTGGCGGCGCAGGTCGCCGCGGCGTTCGCGGACGTCAGCGTCGTCGTGCCGATGGACGGCTTCCACCTCGCCCAGAGCGCGCTCGAGCGGCTCGGCCGGGCCGAGCGCAAGGGCGCACCCGACACGTTCGACGCCGACGGGTACGTCGCGCTGCTGCACCGGCTGCGGACGCCGCGTCCCGGGCACGTGGTCCACGCGCCCGAGTACCGACGGGACCTGCGCAACCCCGTCGCGGGTGCGATCGCGGTGCCGGCGGACGTCCCCCTGGTCGTCACCGAGGGCAACTACCTGCTGCTCGACGCGCACGGGTTCGGCCCCGTCGCGGACCTGCTCGACGAGGCGTGGTTCGTCGCGCCCGACGACGACGTCCGCCTGGCGCGGCTCGTCGCGCGCCACGAGCGGTTCGGCAAGCCACCGGCTGCGGCGCTCGCGTGGTCGACCGGGCCGGACGCCGCGAACGCCCGCCTCGTCGCACCCACCGCGCAGCGTGCGGACGTCGTCGTGGGACCCGACCTGCTGCCGTGACCGGTGCTCGCCGGGTCCCTGCGCGGGCCCGGCGGTGAGAGACTGTCGCGCGTGAACGACTTCCCCGCACGTGCGGTCGTCGACCTCGCGGCGCTGCGCGGCAACGTGCGCTCCCTGGCCGCCCACGCCCCGACGGCGCAGGTCATGGCCGTCGTCAAGGCCGACGCGTACGGGCACGGTCTGGTGCCGAGCGCGCTCGCGGCGCTCGACGGCGGTGCGACCTGGCTGGGCACGGCGCAGGTCACCGAGGCGCTGCACCTGCGCCGCGCAGGCGTCACCGGTGCACGCGTCCTGGCGTGGCTGTACGCGCCGGGTGCGCCGCTGCGCGAGGCCGTCGAGGCGGACGTGGACCTGTCGGTCGCGGCACGCTGGGCTCTCGACGAGGTCGTCGCCGCCGCCCGCGAGGCCGGTCGCACGGCGCGTGTGCACCTCAAGGTCGACACGGGGCTGGGCCGCAACGGCCTGGTCGCCGCCCAGCTGCCCGACGTGCTGGACGCCGCGCTCGCCGCGCAGGCCGAGGGGGTCGTGCGCGTCGTCGGCGTGTTCTCGCACCTGGCGCTCGCCGACGACCCCGGCAGCCCGGTGGTGGCGGAGCAGGCCGCCGCGTTCGCGCAGGCGGTCGCGCTCGTCGAGTCGGCGGGTGCGGACCTCGAGGTGCGGCACCTGGCGAACTCGGCCGCGACGCTCACCTCTCCCGCGCTGCACTGGGACCTCGTGCGCCCCGGCATCGCGGTGTACGGGCTGTCCCCGGTGCCGCAGACGGGCGGCCCGGACCGGTTCGGGCTGGTGCCCGCGATGACGCTCGAGGCCGAGCTCGCGACCGTCAAGCCGGTGCCCGCAGGGTCGGGCGTGTCCTACGGGCACGCCTACGTCGTGCCGCAGGACACCGTGCTCGGCGTCGTGCCGCTCGGCTACGGCGACGGGATCCCGCGCCACGCGTCCGGCACGGCCGACCGCTGGGGCGGCCCCGTGCAGGTCGGCGGGCGACGCCTGGGCGTCGCCGGGCGGGTGTGCATGGACCAGGTCGTCCTCGACCTCGGCCCCGACGCGCGCGAGTCCGCCGGCGACCGCGTCGTGCTGTGGGGCGACGGGCGCGACGGCGGACCGACCGCCCAGGACTGGGCCGACGTCGCCGGGACGATCTCCTACGAGCTGGTCACGCGGCTCGGTGCGCGCGTGCCCCGCACGTACGTCGACACCGAGCGCGGCGGGGACGCGGCGGCCGTCGCGACCGCGTCGGTGGGCGCATGAGCGGGGCCGGGCACGCGACGCGCGTGACCGAGGTCCGCCTGCCCGACGCCGACGCGACCCGGGCCTGGGGTCGTGCGCTCGCCGAGGTGCTGCGCGCGGGCGACCTCGTGGTGCTCACCGGCGACCTCGGTGCGGGCAAGACGACCCTCACGCAGGGCCTCGGCGCGGGCCTGGGCGTGCGCGGGCAGGTCGCGTCGCCGACGTTCGTCATCGCGCGTGAGCACCCGCCGCTGCCCCGCGAGGACGGCGCGCGGGGCCCCGCGCTCGTGCACGTCGACGCGTACCGGCTGGGCTCGCTCGACGAGGTCGACGCGCTCGACCTGGACGCCGCGCTCGACGAGGCCGTCACCGTCGTCGAGTGGGGTGCCGGGTGGGTCGAGGGCCTGACCGACGACCGGCTCGAGGTGCGCCTGCAGCGTCCGCACGGCGGGGTCGGCGACGACGTGGAGGACGCCGCCGCGGGCGAGCGGCTGGCCACGGTGCGTGGTGTGGGGGAGCGTTGGGCCGGCGTCGTGCTGCCGGGGACGCCGGCGCCCGCGCGCGGTGAGGACACGCCCGGTGAGGACGCGCCCGGTGAGGACATGTCCGTCGAGGAGAGGGACCGCTGATGTACCTGGGGATCGACACGTCGGGCGCCGTCACCGCCGGGCTCGTCGTGTCGGAGCACGACGCGGTGACGCTCGAGGACGACGCCCCGCGCCGGCACGTCGAGCACCTGGTGCCGTTCGTCACGGAGCTGCTGGAGCAGCGGGGGGCGAGCGTGCGCGACCTCACCGGGGTCGTCGTCGGCACGGGGCCCGCACCGTTCACGGGGCTGCGGGTCGGGCTCGTCACCGCGCGCGTCCTGGGGCTGTCGCTGGGCGTCCCGGTGTGGGGCGTGCCGAGCCCGGACGCGCTCGCCGAGGCCGCCGTGCGGGCCGGGGTCGACGACGACGGGCAGCCGCTGCTGGTGGTGACCGACGCGCGCCGCCGCGAGGTGTACTGGTCGCGCTACGAGGTGCGTGACGGCGTCGCGCACCGCACGGCCGGGCCCGACGTCGCCGCGGCCGCGGACGTGCCGCGCACCCCGGACGACGTCGTGCTCGGCAGCGGGCGGGACCTGTACCCGGATGTGCTCGGTCCGGCGCACCCGAGGGTGGCGTCCCGTGCGCTCCCCGGGCTGCACCACCCCGACCCGGTGATGCTCGTGCGCATCGCGCTGCGCCGCCACGCCGCGGGCGAGGCCCTGCCGACCGACCCGCTGTACCTGCGCCGCCCCGACGCGGTCCCGCCGGGTGCGGCCAAGCGGGTGCTCGCATGAGCCGGGCGCTCGCATGACGCGGGGGCTCGCGTGAGCGCCGCGGCCGTCGACGTCGTCGTGCGGCCCCTGGTCGCCACGGACCTGCCGGACCTCGAACGCATGGAGCGCGCGCTCTTCGGCGCGGGTGCGTGGTCGCGCGCGACGCTCGCCGAGGAGCTGCGCGGTCCGGGGCGCACGTACGTCGGCGCCGCGACGGCCGACGGTGCGCTCATCGGGTACGCGGGCTTGTGGTTCGACGGGGACGACGCGCAGGTCATGACGGTCGGCACGGACGCCGCGCACCAGGGACGGGGCGTCGGGCGGCGCCTGCTGACGACCCTCGTCGAGCACGCGCGCGGCCTCGGCGCGGCGTCGGTGCTGCTCGAGGTACGCGTCGACAACGCGCCCGCGCTGCACCTGTACGACGCCCTCGGGTTCGAGCGGCTGGGACGTCGCCGCGGCTACTACCAGCCGGAGAACGTCGACGCGTGGACCATGCGGCTGCCGCTGGCGGCCCGCTGACCGGTCGGCCACGGGCCGGGCCCGGCCGACGAGAAGGGGGAACGATGCGCACGCAGGACGACCCGCGAGCGCGGGTGCTGGTCGAGGCCGACGAGCTCGCGCGGCTCCTGGCGGACGGTGACGCACCCGCCCTGCTCGACGTGCGCTGGGCGCTCGGTCGTACGGACGGGCACGAGCGCTACCTGCAGGCGCACCTGCCGGGTGCCGTCTACGTCGACCTCGACACCGAGCTCGCGGCACCGCCGTCGCCGGCGGCGGGACGCCACCCGCTGCCGGACGTCGCCGACCTGGAGCGGGCCGCGCGCCGCTGGGGCGTGCGCGAGGGCGGTGCGGTCGTCGTGTACGACGACGTCGCGGGCACGTCGGCCGCGCGTGCCTGGTGGCTGCTGCGCTGGGCGGGGGTGCGTGACGTGCGCATCCTCGACGGCGGGCTGCCCGCGTGGACGGCCGCCGGGTACGGCGTCGAGCCGTGCGAGGTGACACCCGAGCCCGGCGACGTCGTGCTCGTGCCGGGAGCGCTGGCGACCGTCGACGCCGACGGGGCCGCCGCGCTCGCGGCGTCCGGCGTCCTGCTGGACGCGCGCGCCGCCGAGCGCTACGCGGGGCGCGTCGAGCCCGTCGACCCGCGTGCCGGTCACGTGCCGGGTGCGGTGAGCGCACCCACGGCCGACAACGTCGGTCCCGACGGCCGGTTCCTGCCCGCCGAGGCGCTGACCGCCCGCTTCGTGGCCCTGGGGGTGCCGGGGGTCGCGGACGCCCCGGGTCCCGACGGCCGGGACACTGACGGCCGGGACGCCGACGGCCGGGACCCTGACGGCCGGGACCCTGACGGCCGGGACACTGACGGCCGGGACACTGACGCGCGGGCGCACGGGGTGGTCGAGGTCGCCCGCGGTGGCGTCGGGGTCTACTGCGGGTCGGGCGTCACCGCATCGCACGAGGTGGCCGCCCTCGCATCGCTCGGCGTGGACGCGGCCCTGTACCCGGGTTCGTGGTCCCAGTGGTCGAACGACCCCGCCCGCCCCGCGGCCACGTCCTGACGCTCAGCCCCACACCCCACCCGGTCGTGAGAGAGCAATCCGATTGCTCTCTCACGGGGGTGTGGGTGATCCACCCCGGTCGTGAGAGAGCGATCCGATTGCTCTCTCACGGGGGGTGGGGGTGGGTGATCTACGCGGGTCGTGAGAGAGCGATCCGGTTGCTCTCTCGCGGGGGTGGGAGTGGCGGGGCGTGGGGGTGGTGTGGGGTGGGGGTGGTCAGATCTCGCGGGAGGCGTCGGACCACTCCAGGCGCGGGGCCCGCGGGCGGTCGGTGCCCTCGCCGTCGGGCCAGCCGACGTTGAGGACGGCGAGCGCACGCCAGGACGACCCGGCGAGGAGGTCGCCGTCGATCCCCGCGGCGTCCATCCCGGTCATCGGTCCCACACCCAGGCCGGCGGCGCGCAGGCCGACGACGAGGTACCCGAGCTGGAGCCACGCGTTGTCACGGGACATCGCGGTGCGGACCTCGGGCTGACCCGCCAGGCCGTCGCCCGAGGTCGGCGCGTGCGGGACGAGCGTCGGCATGTGCCGGTGGAAGTCGGTGTCGGCGGCCGCCACGAGCGTGACGGGGGCAGCGAGCACGCGCTCGCGGTTGAACTCGCCCATGTGCGCCGCGAGGCGGGTGCGTGCCTCGGGACTGCGCACGACGAGCACCCGCAGCGGGCTGGTGTTCATCGCGGTCGGCCCCCAGCGGACCGTGTCGTACACGTCACGCAGCAGGTCGTCGGGGACGGGGACGTCGAGGAAACGTCCCACGGTGCGCGCGTCGCGGAACACGCGGTCCGCGGTCGCCGGGTCGACGCCGCGCTCGCGGCGCAGCGTCTCGAGGTCGTCGATGAGGTCGCTCGTGGTCACGTCCGCGACAACATGCATGTGTACGCATCGATGCCCGGTCGGGGCTGTGAACCGCGTCACCCCGCGGCGGGCGCCTATCCTGGGCGGCGTGAGCGCGCCCCTCGTCCTCGGGATCGAGACCTCCTGCGACGAGACCGGTGTCGGTCTCGTCCGCGGGTACGACCTGCTCGTCGACGCCGTCGCGTCGTCCGTCGACGAGCACGCGAGGTTCGGCGGGATCATCCCGGAGATCGCCGCGCGCGCCCACCTCGAGGCGATGGTCCCGACGATCGAGCGGGCGCTGGCGACCGCGCAGGTCACCCTCGCCGACGTCGACGCGGTCGCCGTGACCGCCGGTCCGGGGCTGGTCGGCCCCCTGACGATCGGTGCTGCGGCCGCCAAGGCGCTCGCGCTCGGCCTCGGCAAGCCGCTGTACGGCGTGAACCACGTCATCGGGCACGCCGTCGTCGACGAGCTCGTGGACGGTCCGTTCCCCGAGCGGGTCATGGCGCTGGTGGTCTCCGGCGGGCACTCCTCCCTCCTGCTGATCGACGACACGGTGCGCGTCACCGAGCTCGGCTCCACGCTCGATGACGCCGCGGGGGAGGCGTTCGACAAGGTCGGTCGCCTGCTCGGCCTGCCCTACCCGGGTGGTCCGCACATCGACCGGCTCGCACGCGAGGGCGATCCCGAGGCGATCCGGTTCCCGCGCGGCCTGACCGCACCCAAGGACCAGGCGAGGCACGCCACGGACTTCTCGTTCTCCGGGCTCAAGACCGCCGTCGCCCGCTGGGTCGAGGCGCGCCAGGACGCGGGGGAGCCCGTACCGCTGCCCGACGTCGCGGCCTCGTTCGCGGCCGCGGTCGCCGACGTGCTGACGGCCAAGACGATCGCGGCGTGCCGGCGCGAGGGTGTCTCCACGCTCGTCGTCGGAGGGGGCTTCTCGGCCAACTCGCAGCTGCGGGACCTGGCGGCCGCCCGCTGCGCCGCGGCGGGCATCGACCTGCGCATCCCGCCGATCCGGTACTGCACCGACAACGGCGCGATGATCGCCGCGCTCGGTGCGGCCGTCGTGCGCCGCGGGCTGCCCCCGTCACCGCTGGACCTGCCCGTCGACTCGACGATGCCCCTCACGCAGGTGCTCGTCTGAGCCGAGGCGTTCGGTGGGCGGGGCGCGGCATGACGGATGTCATGCCCGAGCCGTGCGCGGCCGTCGCCGACCGGTGCGGACGCTCACGGAGGCGCACCGAGGACCGGCAGCAGGCTGGGTCCCATGTTCGACAACGGCATCCAGTCCACGCTCTCCGACCTCGTGCTGGGCCTCGACCCGGTGCTCCAGTTTCTCGCCGTCATGGCGATCGGCCTCGTGCCGTTCCTCGAGTCGTACGTCGGCGCGCTCGTCGGCACGGTGACGGGGGTCCCCGTCGTGCTGGCGACCGGCGCCGCGATCGCCGGGAACCTCGTCGCCGTCGTCGTGGCCGTCGCCGCCGGGACGTCCGTCCGGCGCCGCTGGCAGGCGCGACGCGAGCAGCGACCCGTCAGCCCGCGCCGGGAGAAGATCGTGCAGCGTGTCGACCGCTTCGGCGTGCCGGTCGCGAGCCTGCTCGCACCGACGGTCTTCGCGATCTCGCTGACGGCGTTCGTCATGGTGACCGCCGGCCTCGACCGCCGGCAGGTGCTCGCCTGGCAGGCGGTGAGCGTCGTCGTCTGGGGCATCCTGTTCGCGCTCATCGGCACCGGCGTGCTGGCGACGCTGGGGTGAGCGCCGTCGCCGACGTCGCATCGGGCCCCCCGGGGCGGACGGGCGCGCGGACCGGCTGGCAGTCTGGTGCCGTGACCGACACGACGCGCGCCGGCGGCCTGCTGCGGGGATGGAGCGAGCCGGAGAAGTTCGACGCGTACACGCGGTGGACGCTCTACCTGTTCTCGGCGACCGAGCCCGTCGTGCTCGTGGCGGTGGCGAGCGGCCGGGCCTGGTCCGTGCACGGCGTCGTGCTCGCGGGTGTCCTGGGGCTCGCCCACACGGTCGCCTGCCTGACGCTGCTGCGGGACGGGCTGCGCCGCGCCGCGCCGCGTGCGCACGGCGCGCCCGGCGTCGCACGGCGACGGGTCGTGGCGGTGCTCGCGCTGGCCGTGCTCACGGTCGTGGTCGTCGCGGTGGGCAGCGCGCCCGCCGCCGAGGCCGCCCCCGGCGTCGACGTCCGGGTCGCGGTGGGGCTGGTCGTCGCGGCCGCGACGCTCGCGGCGCTGTCCCCGCTGCTGCGGGCGGTCGCGCTGCTCGCCGCGCTGGTCGTGGTGAACGTCGCGAGCCTGCTCGTGCAGGTCGCGATCGACGGCACCTCGCCGGCGGACGTGGTCGTGCGTACGTCCGCGCTCACGGTGGCGACCGGTGCGATGCTGCTCTCCTACCGGGCGTCGGCGTGGATGGTCGGCGTCGTCTGGGAGCTCGACCGGTCGCGTGTCGTCGAGGCGAGGCTCGCCGTCGCCGAGGAGCGGCTGCGGTTCTCGCGCGACCTGCACGACGTGGTCGGCCGTGCCCTGACGGCGGTGTCGGTCAAGAGCGAGCTCGCGGCCGAGCTCGCGTCCCGCGGACGTCCGGGAGCCGCGGACCAGATGCTCGAGGTGCGCGACCTCGCGCACGAGACGCTGCGTGAGGTTCGTGCGGTCGTCGAGGGCTACCGCGCACCGGACCTCGCGGCCGAGCTGGTGGGTGCGCGGTCGGTGCTGCGCTCGGCCGGCGTCGAGACCCGCGTCGAGGGCGAGGACATCGCCACGGGGCTCGACGCGGATGTCGCCGCGGCGTTCGGGTGGGTCGTGCGCGAGGGGGTGACGAACGTGGTGCGGCACGCGGACGCGGGTTCGTGCGTCCTGACGCTGGCGCAGCAGGGCGACGTGCTGGTCCTGCGGATCGTGAACGACAGGGCGCGGCCGCGCACGGCGGCGGACCGCACCGGTTCGGGGCTGCGGGGCCTCGCGGAGCGGCTCGCACCCCTCGCGGGCAGCGTCACGACGTCCGCCGACGGGGACGGCAGGTTCGTCCTGGAGGCCTGCGTGCCCGCCCGGACGGAGGTGGCGGCGTGATCCGCGTGCTGCTCGCCGACGACGAGGCGCTCATCCGCGACGCCCTCGCGTCGCTGCTCGACCTCGAGGACGACCTCGCGGTCGTCGCGCGTGCGGCGTCGGCCGACGAGGCCGTCGACGCGGTACGTGCCCACGCCCCGGACGTCGCAGTCCTCGACCTGCAGATGCCGGTGCGAGGCCGGACCGAGGCGCCCGACGGCATCGACGCCGCGGCCCGGATCCTCGTGGCGCACCCCGATGTCGCGGTCGTGATCGTCACGAGCCACGGTCGGCCGGGGTACCTCAAGCGCGCGCTCGAGAGCGGCGTGCGCGGCTTCCTGCCGAAGACGGTGCCGTCGCGTGTGCTCGCCGACGTCGTGCGCCAGGTGCATGCGGGCGGGCGTTACGTGGATCCCGAGCTCGCCGCGGAGGCGATCTCGACGGGAGGCAGCCCGCTCACGGCACGCGAGGCGGACGTGCTCGAGCTCGCGGCGGACGGCTCACCCGTCGAGCAGATCGCGGCGCGCGTGCACCTTGCGCCCGGGACGGTGCGCAACCACCTGTCCTCGGCGGTCTCCAAGCTCGGTGCGGCGAACCGGCACGAGGCCGTGGCCGTGGCCCGGCGCAACGGCTGGATCTGAGGTCGGCTCACGCGGTCGGCACGTCCCGCCACAGGCGCCACACGCGCGCCCCGAGCGCGAAGCCGAGCAGGCCGAGCGCGACGCTCACGACGACCGGCTGCCATGCGAGCCGGAACGCGACGCCCATCGCGTCGTCGGTGTGCTCAAGGGTCATCGGGACACCCAGCCAGGTGAGCTCGACGGTGCCGCCGCCCATCGCGTCGATCGCGTCGAGCGCGCCGAACGACCAGGCGACCCACATGTACAGCGGGAGCGCGAACCCGAGCAGCGCGGCCAGCACCGCGCCGTCGTTCCACCGCGGGCGGGCCGCGCCGAGCGCACCGAGGTGCTCGGCGGCGACGCGCCACGGGTGCCCGATCTCCCGCAGCGCGGTGTCCGCACCCAGGCGGGCGGTGTCGTCGAGCAGCGCGGCGCGCAGGTCGCGCACGATGCGCCGGCGCTCGCGGGACGGGTAGTCCTGCATGGCGAGGTCGAAGCGCCACAGCCAGCGCCGCACGCGCCGCAGCTCGCGCCGGGTGGGGGCGGGTCGGGCCGGTGCTGCCGGGTCGGTCGGGGTCGTCGGGGTCATGGGGTCACTCCGGGGGTGGTGGTGGAGGGGTCGGGCGCCGGTGCGTGGTCGCCCGGCGCGGCGGGGCCCGAGGCTGTGGGTGGGCTGCCGAGCAGTCGTCCGGCCGTCGCGACGAGCCCGGCCCACGCGGTGCGCTGCGCGTCGAGGGCGACGAGGCCCGCGTCGCTGGGCCGGTAGTACTTGCGGGCGGGGCCGGACGACGACGCGACGAGCCGGCTGGTCACCAGGCCGTCGCGCTCGAGGCGCGCGAGCACGGGGTAGAGCGTGCCGGTCGACAGGTCGTCGAGCCCGGCGTCGCGCAGGTGCGTGACGAGCTCGTAGCCGTAGGTCTCCTCGCGGGCCAGGGCTGCGAGCGCGAGCATCGGCAGCACCCCTTTGAGGAGCTGGGGGTCACGTATCGCGGTCACGGGTCGACGGTAACGCCTGCTATTCGGTGATGCAAGCTAGGAGCCGTCGCCAGACACTGAAGTCGATCCCTCGACCTGCCGACACCACGAAGGTGCACAGACCGCCGGTCGTCCTCCTCGTCCTGCTCGTGGTCCTCGTGCTCGCCACCCTCGCCTGGGAGCTGCCCGTCGGGCCCGTCGCGCGCTGGCGCGTCCGTCGGCGGATGATCGCGCAGCTCGACCCCGACCTGCCGCCCGACGAGCGGGCGCGGGCCGTGGCGTGGACCCGCGAGCTCGTCCCGCTGCGCGGCCTGCCCGCGGCCGCCGCCCTGGCC
>JAFAEH010000248.1 GCA_023424135.1 Actinomycetes bacterium
CACGTGGTGTGCCGCGGCTGCGGCGCCGTCGCCGACGTCGACTGCACCGTCGGCCACGCCCCCTGCCTGACCCCCAGCAGCACGTCGGGGTTCCAGATCGACACCGCCGAGGTGACGTTCTGGGGCCTCTGCCCCGACTGCGCGGACTGACCACCCCCGACCCGCTCCCCGCACCTCGCGCACCGGGAGCGCGCCCTTTTTCTCACGAAGATCCCGGTATGAGAACGCCAGATGGGCCGCGACCGCGGCCCACGGAAGGAGACCCATGACCGCCCCCTTCACCACCACGAACGCCGGCGCGCCCGTCGCCTCGGACGCCCACGCCCAGACCGTCGGCGCCGACGGGCCGATCGTCCTGCACGACCACTACCTCGTCGAGAAGCTCGCCCAGTTCAACCGCGAGCGCGTCCCCGAGCGCGTCGTGCACGCCAAGGGCGGCGGCGCCTTCGGGACGTTCACGGTGACGAACGACGTCAGCGCCTTCACGCGCGCTGCCCTCTTCCAGCCCGGCACGACCACCGAGATGCTCGCGCGCTTCTCCTCCGTCGCGGGCGAGCAGGGCTCCCCCGACACGTGGCGCGACCCGCGCGGCTTCGCGTTGAAGTTCTACACGACCGAGGGCAACTACGACCTGGTCGGCAACAACACGCCCGTGTTCTTCCTGCGCGACGGCATCAAGTTCCCCGACTTCATCCGGTCGCAGAAGCGGCTGCCGGGCTCGAACCTGCGTGACAACGACATGCAGTGGGACTTCTGGTCGCTGTCCCCGGAGTCGGCGCACCAGGTGACGTGGCTCATGGGCGACCGCGGCCTGCCGCGCTCGTGGCGGACCATGGACGGGTTCGGCTCGCACACCTACCAGTGGGTCAACGCCGAGGGCGAGCGGTTCTGGGTCAAGTACCACTTCCAGACCCAGCAGGGCATCGACAACCTCACGGCGGACGAGGCCGCGCAGCTCGCCGGGTCCGACGCCGACCACCACATCCGCGACCTGTTCGAGCACATCGCGGACGGGGATCTCCCCCGGTGGACCCTGCGCGTGCAGGTCATGCCGTACGAGGACGCCACGGCGTACCGCTTCAACCCGTTCGACCTGACGAAGGTGTGGCCGCACGCGGACTACCCGCTCATCGAGGTCGGCGTGATGGAGCTGAACCGCAACCCCGAGAACTACTTCGCCCAGATCGAGCAGGCGACGTTCGCACCGAGCAACTTCGTGCCCGGCATCGGACCGAGCCCGGACAAGATGCTGCTCGCGCGGATCTTCTCCTACGCCGACGCTCACCGGTACCGCGTGGGCACCAACCACGCGCAGCTCCCGGTCAACGCACCCCACGCCGACGTGCACTCGTACTCCAAGGACGGTGCGGCGCGCTACCACTTCGCCGCGCCCGACCGGCCCGTGTACGCGCCGAACTCGCTCGGCGGCCCCGCGGCCGACCCGGCACGTGCGGCCGAGACCGGCGGGTGGGAGTCCGACGGCGAGATGGTGCGCGCCGCCGCGACGCTGCACCCGCAGGACGACGACTGGGGCCAGGCCGGCACCCTGTACCGCGAGGTCTTCGACGACGCCGCCCGGGCCCGTTTCCTCGAGACGATCACGGGTCACGTCGGCGCCGTGCGCAGCGACGAGATCCGTGCGCGCGCCGTGCAGTACTGGACGAACGTCGACGCAGGGCTCGGCGCCGCCCTGCGCGCCGCGCTGGCGCAGGCCGGGGCACCGGTCGAGGCCGGTGAGCCCGGCACGGCGAGCGTGCCGGTGGCCTGACCCGGCACGGTGCCTGCGCGCCCCCGGCGCAGGCACCACCCAGGTCCGGACCCGACGGCCCCGCCCCCCCGTGCGGGGCCGTCGGCGCCGCAGGCGCACCAGGTGCGCGGCGCGCCCGCCCCGTCGGCCCCCACCCTGACGGGCGGTGCACGGTCGGGACGATGAGAGGATCGCCCCATGAGCCAGAGCGCGCCGCACGAGACGACCGACCCGGCGGACCGCGCGGTGCGCGACATCGCCGACGTCGCGGCCGTCGAGGTCATCACCGCCGCCGCGGTGCACCTCATGAGCGCGGCGGCGGTCAAGTGCGGCCTCGCCGAGGACGACGAGGACGGACCGGGCGCTCGGCACCGCGACCTGGACGAGGCCCGCAAGCTCATCACGGCGCTCGCGGCGCTCGTCACCGCGTCGGCACCCGACATCGGCAACCAGCACGCCCGTTCGCTGCGCGACGGCCTGCGCTCGCTGCAGCTCGCGTTCCGCGAGGCCTCGCCGTTCCCCGACGCACCCGGCGAGGGCCCGGGCGAGTCGTTCACGGGACCGGTGTCCTGACGGGCGGACGCCCGGTGTCCTGACGGGCGGACGTCCGCCGTCGTTCGCGGGCAGGGGTACCCTCGACGGACCGCACGGCAGGCACCCTGCGGTCCGAGGACGAGGGACGAGGAGCGGGCGTGCGGGACGTGACCGCGGGGAGCGAGGTGGCCGTGCAGGCCTGCTCAGCCGTCCCCCGACGCCGCACCACCGCCTGAGGGACGACCGTCCGGGGCCCGGCCCCGACGGGTACGCGTCCCCGCGCCGAGCACGGCAGCACGCCCACCGGATGGGCGTGCGGACCGCGCCGTGCGCCCGGCGGTCGGCAGCGGCCACGCCGCCCCTCACCGCCGACGCGCGCCGCCGTCCCCTGCCCGGGGCGCGGGCGCCGGGCGGGACCGACCTCACGGAAGACCGATACCCCATGCTCCCCCTGACCGAGAAGCAGCTCCGCTCCGCGCTCGTCAACGCCTCACGCCGGGAGGCCGCCGACGCCACCGTCCCCGACCTGTCGAGGCTCGACTGGGACCGGTTGGACTACATCGGCTGGCGCGACCGCCGCGCCCCTCTGTCCGCCTACGTGGTCCTCGAGCTCGACGACGCACCCACCGGCGTCCTCCTGCGCGCCTCGGACGCCTCCCGCGCCCGGCGCCGGGCCGTCTGCGCCTGGTGCGAGGACGTCGTGGTGACCGATGACGTCACGCTGTACGTCGCGCGGCGCGCCGGTGCGTCCGGACGGCGGGGCAACACCATCGGGACGCTCGTCTGCACCGACTTCACCTGCTCGCGCAACGTCCGGCGGCCTCCGACGCGCACCGAGGCCGGTTCCGACGCGGAGGCGCTGCGGGAGCGGATCGTCGCGCAGCGCACCGCCGGACTGCGCGAGCGGTCGGCCCGGTTCGTCGCCGAGGTCCTCAGCACGCGCTGACCCGCACCCGTCGACGCGGGCGCGGTTCCCTATGCTGGGCCGGTGAGCGGCGCGAGCGGACCGGAGCACCCGGGCGCGGCCCACCGGCCCGCTCCCGCACCGTCGGACCCGTCGGGCGACGCGTCGGTGTTCTCGTTCCACCTCGCACGGGTCGCCCCGCACGTCACCGCAGCGGCGCTGGTGCGCCCGCCCGCGCCGCGGACCGTGCCCGGCCTGCGGCACGTCGAGTGCCTCGCCGCCATGACGCTGGGCTCACCGGTCGTCTCGACGCAGCGCCTGCGGCTCGGTCGCCTGGCCGTATTCGCCCGGTGGGACGACGAGGACGCGCTCGACCGGTTCCTCGCCGACGACGCGCTCGGGCGTCGTCTGGCGACCGGCTGGCACGTGCGCCTCGAGCTGCTGCGGCGCTGGGGGTCGGTGCGCGCGCTGGCCGACCTGCCCGAGCTGCCGAGGCGCAGCCGACCGTCCGAGCCCGTCGTCGCCGTCACGCTCGCGCACCTGCGGCTGCCGGAGCTCGCACGGTTCGTGCACTGGGGACGCCCGGTCGAGCAGCTCGTGCGCGACCACCCCGGCACGAGGCTCGCGCTCGCGGCCGTGCGCCCGCCGCGCACGTTCTCGACGTTCACGGTCTGGCGTACCACCCGCGACATGACCGACATGGTGACCGGGCGGGCCGGTCCGGCGGCGCCCGAGCGGCACGCGCGTGCGATGCGCGAGCGCGAACGGCGTGACTTCCACCACGAGTTCACGACCCTGCGGTTCCGGCCGCTGTCCGAGCACGGCACGTGGGACGGGCGCGCCGACCTCACCGCTGCGGCACCCGACGCCTGAGCCCGCACCGCGTGCCGTCAGGCCGGGACGGACCTCGGTGCGGGGACGGCGGCTCCGCCGACGAGGTCCGCAGGGACGTCGTCGGGCGGCCCGTCACCGACGAGGACGTCGTCGACCGGCTCGTCCACGGCCACGCCGTCGACCGGCCGGTCCG
>JAFAEH010000315.1 GCA_023424135.1 Actinomycetes bacterium
ACCCGACGTGCGCGTCGACCTCCTCGACGACCGCTCCCGGGACGCCGAGCGCGGCGAGCCACGTCGGCAGCCGCGACGACCGGCCCGACGCGTCGACGACGACGTCCGCCCGCCACACCAGCGCATCCCCGCGCGCCGGCACGTCCTCACCCGCCGGCGCGTCCTGACGCCTCGGCGCGTCACCACGCGTCGGCACGTCCTGACCCGTCGGCACGTCACCACGCGTCGGCACGTCCGGACCGGCCGTCGTCAGGTCCTCCGGGACGCCGTCGACCCACCACCGCGGACCACCGGCCCCGCCGCGGCGCAGCCCCGTGACGCGCACCCCGTCCACGACGCGCACGCCCGGCAGCGCCGTGACCTGTGCGCGCACGTGGTGCTCGACGAGCGGTCGGGTCGCCAGCAGGACGTCGAGCTGTCGCGTCGCCGGCGACCACCCCGCGCCGCCGAGCCACGCGAGGTCGCCGGTGTCGACCGGGACGGCGCCCGCCCGCCGCAGCGCGTCACCGAGGCCCGGCAGCAGCTCCTCGACGGCCCTGAGCCCGCGGTGCAGCAGCAGGTGCGGCTGGCGGCCCTGCGGCACGCCGCGCCGCGCGACGGGCGTGTCGGGCAGGTGGTCACGCTCGAGCAGGACGACGGCGCGTCCCTCGCGCGCGAGCGCCGCCGCGGCGAGCAGCCCCGCGAGGCTCGCACCCACGACGACGACGTCCTGGACGGCAGGCTTCCCCATGCGCCCATCCTCCCGCGCAGGGCCGTCGCCCGTCCCGCGCGCCGATCTCGGGTCCCGGGTCGCTGGCCCGACGCGGCGCGGTGATGATCGAGGCGACCGGACCCCGGCGCCTGCGAGAGGACGAGCGTGCACCCCGACGACATCTCCGTGCGCCTCGACGATGCCACGACGTGGCTCCCGGGAACGTTGCCGAGCGGCCCGGACGACGCGCTCGCCGCCGTGCGGAGCTGGCCGGCGGACCTGCGCCCCGGCACGGGCGCGACGTCGGGGCTGTGGTCGCTGCTCGCGACGCTCGGGGCGCACGACCTGGGTGTCGCGCGGGCGGTCGAACCACATCTCGACGCGCTCGCGATCCGCGACCAGGCGGGTCTGCCTGCCGATGACGGCCGCACGTGGGGCGTCTTCGCCGCCGAGGGTCCGGGTGTCCGGCTCGTCGCGACGCCCGGCGCCGCCACCGCCGCGACGACGTCCGGGTCCGCACCCCTCACCGACCCGACCGCACCGTCGTGGCGCCTGTCGGGGGTCAAGCCGTGGTGCTCGCTCGCGGACCGGCTCGACGCGGCGCTCGTCACCGCGCACCTGCCGGGTGGCGGGCGCGCCCTGTTCGCGGTCGACCTGACGGACCCGGGCGTGGGGCTCGTCGACCAGCCGTGGGCGTCGCGCGGGCTCGTGGAGATCCCCTCGACCCCGGTGCGGTTCGACGACGTCCCCGCGTCACCGGTCGGCGCACCCGGCTGGTACCTGGAGCGGCCGGGGTTCTGGTGGGGCGGGGTGGGGGTCGCGGCGTGCTGGTACGGCGCGGCGGTGGCGCTCGGCCGCGCGCTGTGGGGGCGCGCGACGACGGACGACGACAGGCTCGTCGCGATGCACCTGGGCGCGGTGGACGTGGCGCTGCAGGACGCCCGGCGCGCACTCGTCGAGGCCGCGCGGGTCGTGGACGGCGACCTGGACGTGGGCATCCGCGGTCCGGTCGTCGCCAAGCGTGCGCGCGCGAGCGTCGCGCGGGCCTGCGAGGACGTCCTGACGCGCGTCGGGCACGCCCTGGGACCGGCGCCCCTCGCGCTCGACGCCCCGCACGCCAAGCGCGTGGCCGACCTGCACGTCTACGTGCGTCAGCAGCACGCCGAGCGTGACGACGCGTCTCTCGGGTCGGCCCTCGCACGCCTGGACCTGTGCCCGTGGTGACGTTCGACGCCCGCGCCGCAGGCACGTCGCCCGATGTGTGGGACGAGCCGCTCGCGGCCCTGCCGACGTGGGTGCTGCCGCGCGAGGGCCGCACGGTCGTCGTCGCCGCCCACCCGGACGACGAGACGCTGACGGCGGGCGGCCTGCTCGCGGAGCTCGCCGCGGCGGGGCACCCCGCGGACGTCGTCGTGGTCTCCGACGGCTCGGGCTCGCACCCCGGGTCACCGACGCTCGACCCGACGGCGCTGGCACGTCGACGCGTCGACGAGGTGCGCCGCGCGGTCGAGATCCTGTCCCCCGCGTCGGGTGTCACGCTGCTCGGCCACCAGGACGGCGGGCTGCGTGAGGCACGGGACGCGATCGCGGCGGACCTGCGCAAGATCCTCACGCAGGGACCGCCGGTGCGCACGATCGTCACGACGTGGCGGGGCGACGCGCACCGCGACCACCGCGTCCTCGCGCACGTGTGCGACGAGCTCGCCACGGAGCTCGGTGCGACGCTCGCCGAGGCACCGCTGTGGCTGTGGCACTGGGCGACGCCCGACGACCCGGCGGTCCCGTGGAGCACCCTGCGCGCACTGCCGCTGTCGGACCACGCGCTCGTCCTCAAGCAGCGCGCCGTCGCGGCGCACGAGACGCAGGTGCAGCCGCTGTCCGACCACCCCGCGGACGCGCCCGTGCTGCACCCGCGGTTCCTGCGGGGCTTCGGCCGGGACCTCGAGCCGTTCGTGGTCCGGGAGGCACCTCGCTCCACGCCCGACGACGACGCGACGGGGACCGCGGACGGCGGCACGACCGGGCGCGCGAGCCTGCCCGTCTCCTACTTCGACGCGACGTACGCGCGCCGCGACGACCCGTGGGGCTTCACGGACCGCTGGTACGAGCAGCGCAAGCGCGACCTGTCGCTCGCGGCACTGCCGGACGCCCGGTACGCGCACGCGCTGGAGGTCGGGTGCTCGATCGGCGTGCTGACGGCGGCGCTCGCGCAGCGGTGCGACGAGGTCACGGCCACCGACGTCGCCGACGCGGCCCTCGTGCGCGCCCGCGAGCGCCTGTGCGGGGAACCGCACGTGCAGGTCGTGCGGGGTGCGCTCGGGGGCGGCACGCTGCCGGGCGGTCCGTTCGACCTCGTCGTCCTCTCGGAGGTCGGGTACTACCTGTCCGCGACGGCGCTGGCCGCCGCACTGCCGGACCTGCTGACGCGCCTGACGCGCCGCGGCACGGTCCTGGCGTGCCACTGGCGCCACCCCGTCGAGGACTACCCCCTGCCGGGGGACGCCGTGCACCGGGCGCTCGCGCGGGCGGCGACGTCGGCCGGTCTGAGCCGGCTCGTCGAGCACCGTGAGACGGACCTGCTGCTCGACGTGTGGTCGCGCGACCCGCGGTCGGTCGCCGAGCGCACGGGGCTGCGGTGAGCGGCGCGGCGCCCACCACGCCGACGGGTGCCACGCAGCGCGTCGAGCACGTGATGGTCGTCGTGCCCGCGCGCGACGAGGAGCTGCTGCTCGGACGGTGCCTGACGTCGCTGGCCCGGGCGTGCCGCGTGCTCACGGTGCGGGGCCGGTGCACGGTCGACGTGGTCGTCGTGCTCGACGCGTGCCGGGACGCGAGCGCCGACGTCGTCGCGCGCCACGGCGGCGTGCGGCTCGTCGAGGTCACGGCGGGCAACGTGGGCGCGGCGCGGCGAGCGGGTGTGCGCGCGGCGCTCGCAGCCCGCCCGACCGCCTCCCGCAGGACGTGGTTGACCTGCACGGACGCCGACTCGCAGGTGCCGCCCGACTGGCTGGTCGAGCACGTGCGGCTCGCGGACGCGGGTGCTGACGTCGTCGTCGGGACCGTGCACCCCGACCCTGCGGACCTGACGGCCGCGCAGTGGGACGCGTGGCGCGCGACGCACGAGCCGGGGCGCCCCAACGGGCACGTGCACGGCGCGAACCTGGGGGTGCGCCTGTCCGCGTACCTGGGCGCGGGCGGGTTCGCGCCCGCGCCCGAGCACGAGGACGTCGACCTGGTCGCGCGGCTCCGTGCCGCCGGGGCGCGCGTCGTCGCGTCGGACGCGGTGGACGTACGCACGTCGGGCCGCGCGGTCGGCCGCACACCCGGCGGGTACGCGGGGCACCTGCGGGCCACTCTCCTGAGCACCTGAGCACCCGTCCCGGGGCTCGCTCAGAGCGTGAGGATCCCGGCCAGCGCGACGAACACACCGAGCACGAGCGAGACGGCGACGAGCACGACGTGCACGGTCAGGAAGCGGGTGGGTCGTCCGTCGGCGTCGCGTGCCCGCGGGTCCCTGGCGACCCGTCGCAGGAACGGCGGCCACACGACCAGGTTCCACAGGCCGGCGACGACGAGCAGGACGGACCAGGGTGTTGTCAGCTCCACGCGACGCATCGTGGCACACCACCGCTGCACGTCGACGGGTCCGGCCGGTGCCGCCGCCGTAGCCTGACGGCGTGACCAACCTCGAGCAGCACCCCGTCGAGCAGGTCTGCACCGCGGGGCCCGCGGCGGACGTCGAGCTCGTCGAGCCGCGCGACGTGCCGCTCGGCGGGCCGCGGGCGATGACGGTGCGCCGCACGCTGCCGTCGCGGGGACGCTCGCTCGTCGGCCCGTTCTGCTTCGCGGACCACTACGGCCCCGACGACGTCGCGGCGACCGGCGGCATGGACGTGCCCCCGCACCCGCACACCGGGCTGCAGACCGTGACGTGGCTGTTCGAGGGCGCGGTGCTGCACCGTGACGCGATCGGCTCCGAGCAGACAGTCGCGCCCGGCCAGCTCAACCTCATGACCGCGGGGCACGGCATCTGCCACTCCGAGGAGAGCACACCGGGGATGTTCCCGGCGGACCGCGTGCTGCACGGCGTCCAGCTGTGGACCGCGCTGCCCGAGTCGGCCCGGCACGGCGACCGGGCGTTCGAGCACGTCGCCGATCTGCCCGTCGTGACCGTGGGCGATGCGCGGGTCCGTGTCTTCCTCGGCCGCTTCGGGGACGTCGAGTCACCCGCGCGTGCGTACTCCCCGCTCGTCGCCGCGCAGGTCGACCTGCCGGCGGGTGCACGCGTGACGCTGGACGTCGACCCGTCGTTCGAGCACGGTGTGCTGCTCGACACCGGTGCGCTGCGCGTCGAGGGCCACGACGTCGCACCCGCGTGGCTCGCCTACGCACCGCCGGGTCGCTCGTCCCTCGTCCTGGAGGCCGGGGACGCGCCCGTGCGCGCGGTCCTGCTGGGAGGCGTGCCGTTCGACGAGCCCGTGCTCATGTGGTGGAACTTCGTGGCCCGCACGCACGACGAGGTCGTCGAGGCCCGCGCGCAGTGGCAGGCCGCGGTCGCGGGCGACCCCGCCGGCGTCGCCCGCTTCGGCCGCGTCGACGGCTACGCCGGTCCGCCCCTGCCCGCACCCGAGCTCCCGCACGTCCGCCTCCGCCCCCGCACCCGCTGACACCCCCGCACCCACACCCCCTCCCCGCACCCGCAACCCGTACCCCACCCGCCGGCGCCCACTGGGCACCTAGGTGACCAGTGGGCGGGTGCGGCGGGCTCATATGTGACCAGTTCGGCCCTGCGTGCGTGGGCACGGGGCGCACGGGCACGGGGGCGCGGGCACGGGGTGACTCGTGTGGTCGGTCACCCCGTGC
>JAFAEH010000320.1 GCA_023424135.1 Actinomycetes bacterium
CGGTGCGGACTGCGGACGGGCCTGCGGTGCGGGCGCTGCCGCGGCGGGCTCCTCGACGACCGGGGTCGGCTCGGCCGCAGGGGTCGGCTCGGGGGCCGGCTGCTCCACGGTCACGTCGGCCACGGTCTCGTCCGTGAGCTCCTCGACGGGCTCGACGTCGGCCGGCGCGGGCTCGGACGGCGCGACGCGCGGACGCTCGTCGCGCACCTGGGCGGCGCGGCGCTCCTTCTGCTGGTCGGCCTTCTTCTTGGTCGGGCCGAGCACCATGATCATGTTGCGCCCGTCCTGCTTGGGCATGCTCTCGATGAAGCCGAGCTCGGCGACGTCGGCGGCGAGCCGCTGGAGCAGCCGCACGCCCATCTCCGGGCGCGACTGCTCGCGGCCGCGGAACATGATCATGACCTTGACCTTGTCGCCGGCCGCGAGGAACCGCTCGACGTGGCCCTTCTTGGTGCCGTAGTCGTGCGGGTCGATCTTGAGCCGGAAACGGATCTCCTTGAGGACGGTGTTGGCCTGGTTGCGCCGGGCCTCACGCGCCTTCATGTCGGCCTCGTACTTGAACTTGCCGAAGTCCATGATCTTGCACACGGGCGGACGGGCGTTGGGCGCGACCTCGACCAGGTCGAGGTCCGCGTCCTGGGCCAGACGCAGGGCGTCCTCCAGGCGCACGATGCCGACCTGCTCACCGGCAGGGCCGACGAGTCGGACCTCGGCGACGCGGATCCGATCGTTGATGCGGGGCTCGCTGATGTGGTGCTCCTCGGGTTCGTCGTGGTGGACCCCAGGAACGAGGAAGGCCCCCGCCCTGGGCACAGGAGGAGGCCACGTCCGGTCGCGACGACGCCCTGGGGCGTACGCCGTGCAGCCCCCGGGACGAACCCGACGAGCTGCGGACTGGACCCGGTCCCTGTCGCCGGACGAGCCGGTCGGGCGGGACCCAGGTGGGAGAGGCTCCACTTGTGCATCCGTACCGACGCGCATCCCCGACACCGGGACGGTCCCCTGTGGGGCCGCTCTGGGACGGAGGCGCGCGACGGCGCAGATCAGTCCCGACAAGGGTAGCAGACCACCTCCCCCAGCGTTGCCGGCGCCCGACACCCACGCTCTAGACTTGAACCATTCCAGAAAACGTGGTGGGCTTGTGCCGTGACCGACACCGATCTGCTGCGGCAGCACGGGCTGCGGGTGACCGCACCCCGGCTCGCCGTCCTCGACACGCTCGCGGGGCATGCGCACCTCGACGCGGACGAGGTGCTGCAGCGGGTGCGCGCCGCCCTGCCGACCGTGTCGGTGCAGGCCGTCTACGACGTCCTGCACGCGCTGACCGGCGCCGGGATGCTGCGCCGCATCGAACCGGCCGGGCACCCGGCCCGCTACGAGCGTCGCACCGGCGACAACCACCACCACGTGGTGTGCCGCGGCTGCGGCGCGGTCGACGACGTCGACTGCGCCGTGGGGCACGCGCCCTGCCTGACCCCGAGCTCGACCTCCGGGTTCATGGTCGAGACGGCCGAGGTCACGTTCTGGGGCCTGTGCCCCACCTGCCGGTCCGCCGGCTGACACCCTCGGCGCCGTTGCTGCCGGCGCCGTGCCGCACCCGGGCCCGTCCGCCCGGGTCGACGACAAGGAGCTCGCCCGTGTCCCACGTCCCGCCCACCACGACCAACTCCGGCGCACCCGTCGCGTCCGACGCGCACTCCCTCGCGGTCGGTGCCGACGGCCCGATCGCCCTGCACGACCACTACCTCGTCGAGAAGCTCGCCCAGTTCAACCGCGAGCGCGTCCCCGAGCGCGTCGTGCACGCCAAGGGCGGTGGCGCCTTCGGCACCTTCACCGTGACGCACGACGTCTCGGCCTACACGCGTGCGGCGCTGTTCCAGCCCGGCACCACGACGCCGATGCTCGCCCGCTTCTCGTCGGTCGCCGGCGAGCACGGCTCGCCCGACACGTGGCGCGACCCGCGCGGCTTCGCGCTGAAGTTCTACACCTCCGAGGGCAACTACGACCTGGTCGGGAACAACACGCCGGTGTTCTTCCTGCGCGACGGCATCAAGTTCCCCGACTTCATCCGCTCGCAGAAGCGCCTGCCCGGCTCGAACCTGCGCGACAACGACATGCAGTGGGACTTCTGGACCCTGTCCCCCGAGTCCGCGCACCAGGTGACCTGGCTCATGGGCGACCGCGGGCTGCCGTCGAGCTGGCGCCACATGGACGGGTTCGGCTCGCACACCTACCAGTGGATCAACGCGGCCGGCGAGCGGTTCTGGGTCAAGTACCACTTTAAGACGGCGCAGGGCATCGACAACCTCTCGGCCGACGAGGCGTCGCAGCTCGCCGGGTCGGACTCCGACCACCACATCCGCGACCTCTACGACCACATCGACGCGGGCGACTTCCCCCGCTGGACGCTCTCGGTCCAGGTCATGCCCTACGAGGACGCGAAGACCTACCGGTTCAACCCGTTCGACCTGACCAAGGTGTGGCCGCACGCGGACTACCCGCTGATCGAGGTCGGCGTGATGGAGCTCAACCGCAACCCGGAGAACTACTTCGCGCAGATCGAGCAGGCGACGTTCGCGCCGAGCAACTTCGTCCCCGGCATCGCGACGAGCCCGGACAAGATGCTGCTCGCGCGCATCTTCTCCTACGCCGACGCGCACCGGTACCGCGTGGGCACCAACCATGCCCAGCTCCCCGTCAACGCGCCGCACGCCGCGAGCGAGGGCGGCCACTCGTACGCGAAGGACGGCGCGATGCGCTACTCCTTCTCCTCCGCGACGACGCCCGTCTACGCGCCCAACAGCCAGGGCGGCGCGCACGCCGACCCGGGGCGCGCCGCGGAGTCGGCCGGGTGGGAGGCCGACGGCGAGCTCACGCGCTCCGCCGCGACGCTGCACCCGGAGGACGACGACTTCGGCCAGGCGGGCACGCTCTACCGCGAGGTGTTCGACGACGCGGCGCGCGACCGCTTCCTCGCGACGATCACGGGGCACGTGGGCGCCGTCCGCAGCGACGAGATCCGCGAGCGCGCGATCGCGTACTGGACGAACGTCGACGCGGGCCTCGGGGGTGCGCTGCGCGTCGCGCTCGCCGCCACCGGCGCGCCCGTCGAGGGCGGCCAGCCCGGCACCGCGGCGGAGCCGGTCCGCGTCTGACCCCGCACACGAGATAGCGATCCCCTGCCGAGATAGCGACGTACCGATCCGGTACGTCGCTATCTCGGCGGCAGGTCGCTATCTCGGCGACACCGGGAGACGGGTCGCGTTCGGGGTGGGCGGCACGGCACGACAGGATGGAAAGATGGTCGCCATGAGTACCGAGAACGCCGCCGTGCCCGACCCTGCCACCGACGCGGTGCGCGACATCGCCGACGTCGCCGCCGTGGAGGTCATCACGTCCGCGGCCGTCCACCTCATGAGCGCCGCGGCCGTCAAGTGCGGGCTCGCCGAGGACGCGCAGGAGCAGGGCCACCTCGACCTCGACGAGGCGCGCAAGCTCATCAACGCGCTCGCGGCGCTCGTCACGGCGAGCGCTCCCGACATCGGCAACCAGCACGCCCGCTCGCTCCGTGACGGCCTGCGCTCGCTCCAGCTCGCGTTCCGCGAGGCGTCGGTCTACCCCGACGCCCCGGGCGAGGGTCCGGGCGAGAAGTACACGGGTGCCGTGAGTTGAGCACGCCCCCGGTGCCGCCGCCGCACGGCGGGTCCCCCGAGCCGCCGCAGGCTCGGCCGTCGTCACCGCCCGCGCCCGCGAG
>JAFAEH010000029.1 GCA_023424135.1 Actinomycetes bacterium
CCTCGCGCCCGGGCAGCCACCAGCCCAGCCACCCCGCCCCGAGCAGCGCGAGCGCACCGACGACGGTCGCGGCGGCGCCGACCGTCGCCACCCCGACCACGCCCGCCACGACCACCGGCCCTGCCGAGTGGCCCACGCCGGTGACGAGCCGCCATCCCGCGAGGAACGCCGCGCGCGCGTCCGGGGGTGCTGCGTCGACACCCATCGTCATGACGACGCCGGACGACAGCCCGTTGCCGAGACCGAGGACGGCCCCCACGACGAGCGCCCACGTCAGTCCCGTGCCGAGCGGCAGGGTGAGGAACGCGGCGCCCATGACGAGCATCGCGGGCACGACGGACGCGCGACGCCCGAACCGGTCCATCACGACACCGGCCACGTAGAACAGGGAGAGGTCGACGGCGGACGACACCGCGAACAGCAGGCTCACGGTGCTCTCCGCGAAACCGAGCTCGTGGCCCCACAGCGGCAGCAGGACGTCGCGGGACGCGCGCACGAGCATGACGAGCGCACCGCCGGTCCCGAGCGTGAGGAAGGCGCGCGCGAACCCCGGCCGCCACAGCGCGAACGGCGCCCGTCCCACCGCACCGGTGGGTTCGTCGGGTGCGGTGAACGCGTACGTCATCACCGCGGCGCAGGCCGACAGCCCGGCGGCGACGAGCAGCGCGACCTGCATGGAAGAGACCGTCAGGAGCAGCGTCGCGAGCAGCGCCCCGGCGAGCGACCCACCGCGGAAGACCCCGCCGAGCAGCGCCATCGCCCGGCCGCGCGCACCGGGTGCGACGGCGGTCCCCAGGTAGCTCTGCCGCGCGACGGCCAGGACGGCGCCGGCCAGGCCCATGACGAACGCGGCGACGAGCATCGCCGGGACCGACGGCACGGCGCCCAGCACCAGGATGGCGACGGTGTCGACGACGAGCGCGAGCGTGAGCGCCCACCGGTCGCCGAGCCGCCACAGGACGACCGCGCTGGGCAGCGCCCCGACGAACCCGCCGAGGCTGAGCATCCCGACGACGAGCGCCGCGTCCCCGGGCGTCGCGCCGCGGTCGATCGCCAGCAGCGCGAGGACGGGCAGCACGATGCCGAGGCCCGCCATCCCCAGCCCCGCCGGTGCGTAGACGGGGACGACGAGCCGACGCAGGTCGGTCGAGGGCGGTGCGGCCGCGGGTGGTGGGACGTCGGTGAGGCGGGACACCCGACGATCATGACGACAACCGGGCGCCCCGCCCCACCGGCGGCCGCTGCGTCTCAGCCCTTGGCGTGCTTCTCCGGCACCGGGGCGTCGCCCGACGCACGCTGCGCACGGTGGTGGGCCCGCGCCTCGTCCTGACGCTCACGCTCCGCGCCCGAGGAGATCGGGGCCCGCAGGTGCTCCTGCGCGTAGCCGAACGCGTCGACCAGGTCCTGCGCGTGGGGCCGCAGCCGCACGAGCAGCCGCTCGATGTACGACGTCACGGTGCGTGCCCGTCCGGCCGACAGGCGCCCGTTGACGAGGTACCAGGCGAGGTCGCGCTCGACGAGCGTGAGGCCGAACAGGTCGCGCACCCACGTGAGCACCTGCCGCGTGCCCGGGTCCTCGACCCGGGCCAGGCCGCGCGTGAACGCCTCCCACTGGACGCGCTCGGCGTGCGCGCGCGCCGCCTCGATGAGCTCGTGCTGGTGGGTGTTGAACAGCTCGGCGGCCTTCTCGGGGCTGAGCCTGCGGGCGGGTGCGAGGGCCTGCGCGACCTGCGCGACCTTGGCCTCGACACGGTCGGTGAGCAGCTCGCGCTGCGTGGCCTCGTCGCGGAGCTGACCGACCGACCGACGGGCGTCGCCGAGGTCACCGAGGGTCTGCACGGCCCGGACGAGCGGCGTACGGTGCATCGCCGCGTCGGTGACCCGGTCGACGACGAACCGGGCGAGGTCCCCGCGGTCGGACTGCACGGTCTTGAGCGACTTCGCGTAGTCCCCCAGCAGACGCTTGGCGACGAGCTGGTAGAGCACCGTGTTGTCGCCCTCGAACGTGACGTACACGTCCATGTCGGCGTGCAGGCCCGTGAGCCTGTTCTCGGCGAGGAAGCCGGCACCGCCGCACGCCTCGCGGCACGTCTGGATCGTGCGCAGCGCGGCCCACGTCGACGTCGGCTTGAGCGCCGCGGCGAGCGTCTCGAGGTCCTCGCGCTGCTCGGGGGTGTCCCCGCGCCCGGAGAACACCTCGTCGAACGCGGCGAGCAGCTCCTCGTGCGCGAACGTCGCGGCGTACGTCTCGGCGAGCAGCGGCAGCAGGCGGCGACGGTGCTGGCCGTAGTCGAGCAGGACGACCTCGTCGGCGGTGCCGCCGGCGAACTGACGGCGCTGGTTCGCGTACGTCACCGCGATGGCGAGCGCGATCTTGCTCGCGTTGACCGCCGCGCCGTCGAGCGACACGCGCCCCTGCACGAGCGTGCCGAGCATGGTGAAGAACCGTCGTCCGGGGCTCGCGATCGGCGAGGAGTACGTGCCGTCGGGCGCGACGTCGCCGTACCGGTTGAGCAGGTTCGTGCGCGGGACGCGCACGTCCGTGAAGTGCAGGCGGCCGTTGTCGATGCCGTTGAGCCCGCCCTTGACACCGTCGTCCTCGCCGCCGACGCCGGGCAGGAACGCCCCGGTCTGCGGGTCGCGGATCGGGACGTAGAACGCGTGCACGCCGTGGTTCACGCGCGGCTGCCCGGGGGCGGCGGTGACGAGCTGCGCGAAGACCACGGCCGCGGTGCCGTGCAGCGCCGCGTTGCCCAGGTAGTCCTTCCACGCACCGCGGAAGGGCGTGTCGATGACGAACTCCTGGGTGTCCGCGTCGTACTCGGCCGTCGTCCCGATGGACGCGACGTCGGACCCGTGACCCGTCTCGGTCATCGCGAACGCGCCCGGGACCTGCAGGTGCATGGCGTCCGGCAGGAACGTGTCGTGGTGGTGCTCGGTCCCCAGGTGCAGGATCGCGGACGCGAACAGGCCCCACTGGACACCGGCCTTGATCTGCAGCGACGGGTCCCCGGCGACGAGCTCCTCGAAGCGGGCGAGCGAGCCGCCGTGGTCGTCGGCGCCGCCGAGCCGCGTGGGGAACGCCCGCAGGACATCCTTCTCGGACTCCAGGCGGCGCAGCTGGGCGAGCACGCGCTCGCGGTGCTCGGCCATCGGCTGGCCCTCGATCTTCTGGAAGTCGGGGTCGGCGGTGATGGCCCGCGCCTCGCGGCGCAGCTGCGCGTACTGCCCCAGCAGCAGGTTCTCGAGCGCCGTGACGTCGACGCGGGCGGACTCGTCGGAGGCCGTCGGCCGGGCGGCGGGGCGGTCGGTCGTCGTCGTCATCGCTGCTCCCTGGGGGTGGGGGCGGCCGCGTCGCCGCCCGTGGGCTGCTGGTCCGCTGGGTGGGCGGGGGTGGACGGGGTGAACGGGGTGGACGCGCGGTGGTCGCGCGCGAGCAGACCGACGGGCCCGGCCCACAGCCAGGCCGCGACCTGGGCGGTGAGGGTCTCGCGGTCGGGGGTGCCGGGCTCACCGCGGTGGGCCAGCCACCACTCGCCGGCGCCGCGCACGAAGCCGACGGCACCGGCGGCCCACGACTCGGCGAGCGCGAGCACCGCGGGGTCGGGGCGGGGGTCGGGGTGGGGGTCGGGACCGGAATCGGGACGCGGCCCGGGGCGTGCGCCGTCGGCCTCGGGACGCCGCGCCACCCGCGTGCCGTCGCGCTCCTCGGTGAGCCCGCGGGCGAACGGCGCGGCGACGAGCGCGGTGACCGAGTCGAGGAAGTGCCCGAGGGGCCCGCCGGACTCGACCGACCCGTCGCGCGTGACGAACGCGTACACGTGCGGCGAGGACTCGATCATCTCGAGGTACACCGCGACCATCGCGCGCAGGCCCTCGCGGGGCGTCGGCGCGACGCGCAGCACACCTTCGAGCGCACCCTGGATCTGCAGGACGACCGCCTCGGCGACCGCGATCTGCAGGCCCGTCTTGTCGGTGAAGTAGCGGTAGACGATGGACTTGGAGGTGCCCGCGGCCGTGGCGATCTCGTCCATGGAGACGTCGGGCCCGCGGTGGTGCACGGTGCGGCGCGCGACGCGCACGAGCTCGGCGCGGCGGGCCTCGCGGTGGTCGGCCCAGCGGGTGGAGCGGCCGTCGGCGGGTGCCTCGTCGTCGCTCGTCGCGGGCCTGCGGTCCACCTCGGGGCGGACGCCGGGCGTGAGGTGCCGGACGACGGACCGCTCCGGCGCGTCGTCGCGTGATCGGGTCGGGGGCGTCGCCGTCGACGCCCCAGGAGTGACGGGGCTCACGCAACCGAAGGTATCAGGTACTGTGGGTTCTGGACATCACTTCGGGACGATCGTCCCTCCCGCGGGAGGCCGGACCCCGATAGAGCCCGCCATCGACGTCGATGCACAAGGGAGCGCCCCATGGCCACCCGCAAGCCGAGCACCTCCCCGTCCCAGCCGCGCGCCGCGTACGTCCTCGGCGGCAACCGGATCCCCTTCGCCCGCGCCGGCGGCCGGTACGCCCAGGCCTCCAACCAGGACATGCTCACGGCGGCCCTCGACGGCCTCGTCGCCCGCTACGGGCTGCAGGGCGAGACGATCGGCGAGGTCGCCGCCGGTGCCGTCCTCAAGCACAGCCGCGACTTCAACCTCACGCGCGAGGCGGTGCTCGGCTCGGCCCTCGCGCCGACCACCCCCGCGTACGACGTCCAGCAGGCGTGCGCCACCGGCCTCGAGACCGTCGTGTCGCTCTCGAACAAGATCCGCCTCGGCCAGCTCGAGTCCGCGGTCGCGGGCGGTGTCGACACGACGTCCGACGCCCCCATCGCGGTGAGCGACCGGCTGCGCCGCGTCCTGCTCGACGTCTCGCACGCGAAGACGCCGCAGCAGCGCCTCGCCGCGCTCGCCCGGCTGCGCCCCAAGGACCTCGCACCCGCGACACCCCGCACGTCCGAGCCGCGCACCGGCCTGTCGATGGGCGAGCACCAGGCCCTGACCACCGCGCAGTGGGGCATCACCCGCGAGGCCCAGGACGAGGTCGCGCTGCGCAGCCACCAGCGCCTCGCCGCCGCGTACGACGCCGGGTTCTTCGACGACCTCGTCACGCCGTACCGCGGCCTGACGCGCGACGCGAACCTGCGCGCCGACTCCTCGCTCGAGAAGCTCGCGAAGCTGAGGCCGACGTTCGGCCTGGGACTGGACGCGCCCGCGACGATGACGGCCGGCAACTCCACGCCGCTGACCGACGGCGCGTCGACCGTGCTGCTGGGCTCCGCGGACTGGGCCGCCGCGCACGACCTCACACCGCTGGCCGCGGTCCTCGACGCCGAGGCCGGTGCCGTCGACTTCGTGCACGGCGTCGACGGGCTGCTCATGGCGCCCGTCTTCGCGGTGCCGCGCCTGCTCGCGCGCCACGGGCTCGCGCTGGCCGACCTCGACTACGTCGAGATCCACGAGGCGTTCGCGTCGACCGTGCTCACGACACTCGCCGCGTGGGAGTCCGACGACTTCGGGCGCGAACGACTCGGCCTGCCCGGTGCGTTCGGCACGGTCGACCCCACCCGGCTCAACGTCCACGGCTCGTCCCTGGCCGCCGGGCACCCGTTCGCCGCGACCGGCGGACGCATCGTAGCGACCATCGCCAAGGAGCTGCACCGGCGCCGCGCCGCCAACCTCGCGGCCGGCGACGACTCCCCCGTGCGCGCGCTCGTCTCGATCTGCGCCGCAGGCGGCCTCGGCCTGACCGCCCTCCTCGAAGCAGCCTGACCCACCACCACCCACCCACCCGGCCCCCACCGCCCCGCCCACCCCCACCGCCCTCGCTGCCCTCACCGCCCCGCTGCTCACCTCCCCATCCATGGCGCGAGAGAGCAATCGGATCGCTCGCTCACACCCCCCAAACACGCGAGAGAGCAATCGGATCGCTCGCTCACCGCAGGGCGTGGGCACCCCGACGCGGATGACCCTTCCCGACGACGCAGGAGTCGTGATGACCGACCGTTACCTCGAGCTCGTCAACAGCGGGCTCACCCGCAAGCTCGCCCAGCAGCTCGGTCTGCCGCGGCCCGCCGTGCTGCGCCGGCACCGCCCGGGGCAGCCGCTGCTCGACGGGCCCGCGCTCGTCCTCGGCACGGGAGCGGACGCCGACGTCGTCGCGTCGCTGCTGTCGTCCCCCGCGGGCGGCGCCCCGACGACGGGCGACGCACCGGCGGTCCTCGACGGCTGGGACGTCGAGGTCCACCGCCACGCCACACCCGACGTGCGGTACGCCGCGATCGTGCTCGTCCTGACCGGCGTCGAGCACCCCGACGACCTGCAGGCCCCGGTCCTCGCCGCCGCGTCGGCACTCAAGGCGCTGCGGCCCGGCGGGCGCGTCGTCACGCTCTCGCACCCCGCGCTCGACTCGGACGCCCCCGCCGTCGCGGCGGCCCGCCAGGGCGTCGACGGCCTCCTGCGCTCGCTCGCCAAGGAGCTGCGCGCCGGGGCGACGGGCAACGGCGTCGTCGTCGCCGAGGGTGTGCCCGTGACCGCGCCGGGTGTCGTCGCGGCGCTGCGGTTCTTCCTGTCGACCCGCTCGGCGTTCGTCGACGGGCAGCTCCTGGAGGTCGACTCCGACGCGGGTGAGCTGCCGACGGACTGGGAGAAGCCGCTCGCCGGCAAGGTCGCCGTGGTCACCGGTGCGGCGCGCGGCATCGGCGCGGCCATCGCCGACGTCCTCGCGCGTGACGGCGCCACCGTCGTGGCCGTCGACGTGCCGACCGCGGGCGAGCAGCTCGTCGCGGTCGCCAACCGCGTGCGCGGCACCGCGCTGCAGCTCGACGTCACCGCCGACGACGCGGGCGAGAAGATCCTCGCGCACGCGACCGCCCGGCACGGTCGCCTCGACGTTGTCGTGCACAACGCCGGCATCACGCGCGACAAGCTGCTCGCCAACATGGACGAGTCCCGCTGGGCGTCCGTGCTGGCCGTGAACATCGCCTCCCAGCTGCGGATCAACGAGGCGCTGCTGACGTCCGGCGACTTCAGCGACGCACCGCGGATCGTGTCGCTCGCGTCGACGTCGGGCATCGCCGGCAACCGCGGGCAGACCAACTACGCGGCGTCCAAGGGCGGCGTCGTCGGCATGGTCCGCGCGACCGCCCCGCTGCTCGTGCCGTTCGGTGGCACCGCCAACGCCGTCGCCCCCGGGTTCATCGAGACCGAGATGACGGCGCGCATCCCCGCGCTCACGCGGCAGGTCGCGCGGCGCCTGAACTCGCTGCAGCAGGGCGGTCAGCCCGTCGACGTCGCCGAGGCCGTCGCGTTCCTCGCCTCGCCCGCCGCGGGCGGCGTCGTCGGCCGTACGCTGCGCGTGTGCGGGCAGAACCTGGTGGGCCGGTGACGACGCCGCCCGCGCCCACCACCGAGGTCGGGCTCGCGCGCGTCCCCGCACTGGGCGGGCTGTACGCGCGCGGGCTGCTCGGCTCCGCGCGGCAGGGCGTCCGCGGGCACGCCCCCGCCCGCGAGCGCGCCGTCCCCGACGTCACGTACGTCGTCGAGGACGTCGTCGCCGACGCCGACCACCTGACTGCCTACCAGCACCTGCTGCACGAGCCCGCGACGGACGCCCTGCCCGCCGGTTACGTGCACGTCCTCGCGTTCCCCGTCGCGACCGCACTCATGGTGCGGCCCGACTTCCCCTTGCCGCTGCTCGGCATGGTGCACCTCGCCAACCGGGTCCGGCAGCACCGCCCGCTCGTCCTCGGCACGCCGCTGAGCGTGCGCGCGTGGGCCGCGGACCTGCGCCCGCACCGCTCGGGCACGCAGGTCGACCTCGTCACCGAGGTGTCCGCCGACGCGGAGGTCGCGTGGCAGGGCGTCTCGACGTACCTCGCCAAGGGCGTGCACCTGCCGGACGCGCCGCGCGACGAGCGCGGTGAGCGCCCCTCGTTCACGCCGCCGGTCCCCACCGGCCGCTGGGACCTGCCCGCCGACGTCGGGCGCCGCTACGCCGCCGTCTCCGGGGACCGCAACCCCATCCACCTGTCCCCCGTCACCGCGCGCGCCCTCGGGTTCCGGCGCGCGATCGCGCACGGCATGTACACCGCGTCCCGCGCGCTGGCCGACGTCGGCGCGGCGCGCGGCGACGGGTTCACGTGGGAGGTCGAGTTCGCCGCGCCCGTGCTGCTGCCCGGGTCGCCGTCGGTGCGCGTCGCCCGGGACACGACGGGCTTCGCGTTCACGGCCTGGCACGCGCGCTCGTCCCGGCTCCACCTCACCGGGACCGTCACCCCCACCCCCTGACCCATCCACCTGGCCCACCCCGCCACACCCCCGCCCCCAACCCAGGCGTGACAGAGCAATCGGATCGCCCTCTCACGCCGGCGCGGGCGCGGGCGCGGGCGCGTCATCCCCCCACCCGGGCGCGACAGAGCAAACGGATCGCTCTCTCACGCCGGAGCGGGTACACCACGTCATCTCCCCGCGCGACAGAGCAAACGGATCGCCCTCTCACGCCCGGAGTTGGGGGTGCCACGTCATCCCACCCACCCCGGGCGCGACAGAGCGATCGGATCGCTCTCTCACGCCGGGGTGGGGGGTGTCGGAGCGGCGTGGCAGGGTCGGGGCATGCAGGGTGACGTGTACGACCTCGAGCCCGACGCCGACCTCGACGGGCTGACGTTCCGGGGGCTCGACCTGCGCGACCGCGACGTGCGCGGCGCCAGGCTGCTGGAGTGCGAGATCGACGACTGCGACGTCGACGGCCTCGACCTGGACGGCGCCCGTGTGCTCGACACGACGTGGACGGACGTGCGCGCCGGCGCCCTGCGCGCACCGTCGTCGACGTGGCGCGACGTCACGCTCACCGACGTGCGGGTCGGTGCGCTGAGCGCGTTCGGCTCGACCTGGACGCGCGGGCGCGTCGTCGGCGGCAAGATCGACTACCTGGACCTGCGAGAGTCGACCGTCGACGAGCTCGTCCTGGACCGTGTCACGCTCGGCGACCTCGACCTGAGCCATGCGCGCGTCACCCGGCTCGTCGTCCTCGACTGCGACATCCGCCGTCTCGACACCACCGCGGCCCGGCTGCAGGGGTGCGACCTGCGCGGCGCGCGGCTGGACGTCGTCGACGGCGTCGGCGGCCTCGGCGGTGCGCGCGTCACGACCGACCAGGCGCTCGACCTGGCCCCGCTGCTCGCGGCGCACGTCGGCCTCGTCGTCGACGACTGACCGCGCACGTGCGGCGACGACCCCGTCATCCGTCACGCGATCAGGCCGCACGGCGTGACGGATGACGGGGTCGGGCCGGTCACCAGCCGGCGAGTGCGACGAGCTCGGCGGCGATCTCGGCCGGGGACCGCCCGTCGGTCGCGACCCGGTGGACATCCGGCCCGGTGGCCTGCTCGAGGCGCACCGCGGCGGCGTCCGACCGCACGACGTGCGCGTCGTACGACACACCGTGCTCGCGTTGCGCCAACCGCTCGCGCGCCGTCGCGTCCGAGGCCGTGAGCAGCACCGAGGTCACGTGCGGCCGGTCGCCGACCGCGTCAGCGAGCGCCGCCGCCTCCAGCACGCTCACGGTGTTGGTGTACACCAGCCGCCGGTGGCCGAGGGACCGGTAGCGGCGCCACACGTCCGCGAGGTTGGCCGCCGCGACACCGTGCTCCCACGGCGCCGGGTGCGCGAGGTCCAGCGCGTCGCCCTCGACGACGGCGTGCGGCACGTCGCGCGCGACGAGCAGGTCGCGGACCGCGCCCGCGACCGTCGACTTGCCGACGCCCGAGCGCCCGCCGATCAGCAGCACCGACGTGCGGGCGTCGACGGCCGGGTCCACGGCGCCCGCACCGACGCGGACGTCCGCGGACGGGCCGACGTCCGGACGGGGGCCCCGGGCCAGCCGCGCCTCGAGCCGGGCCCGGACGCCGGGCCACTCGTCGGCGAGGACCGAGAAGTACAGCGAGTCCTGCCGGGTGCCGTCGGCGGCGACGCGGTGCCCACGCAGCCGACCCTCGGGACGCGCGCCGAGCTTCGTGACCGCCGCGATCGACCGGGCGTTGCGCGCCTCGACCCGGTACGCGACGCGCGCGACCTGCCACGTGTCGAACGCGTGGGACATCAGCAGCAGCTTGCACGCCGGGTTCACGTGCGTGCCCCACACGCGCGGCGCGTAGAACGTGTGCCCGATCTCGAGCCGGCCCATCCGCAGGTCGACGTCGTAGAAGGACGTCGACCCCACGACCTCACCGTCGACGACGACCGCGAACGCGTACCTCGCGGGCGTCTCGAGCGCCGTCGTGACGACCTCGCGCATCTCGTCGACGCTCGTCGGCGTCGGCGACGTCATGCCCGCCCACACCCCCTCGTCGACGCACCGGTGCAGCGCCGCGGCGTGCTCCGCCGTCAGCGGCACGAGCCGCACACCGTGTCCGTCGAGCGTCAGTCCGTGCAGCACGTCCCCATCCAACCGCACGCCCGCGCCCCGCCGTCCGGCCGCGACACGTGACGGACGACGGGGTCGGCGCAGGTTCCGTCGAGCGGTTCAGTCGAGCGCCGGGCCGCAGGCGGCGGCAGCGGTGGCGGCGAGGTGGTCCAGGCCGCGGACCTCGACGAGGGGACGCGTGTCGTCGACGACGGACCAGCAGCCGTCGACGATCTCGTACTGCGCCGTCGGGCCACCGGCGAGCAGCGTGCGCAGCGCGGCGACCAGGCGGTCCACGTGCTCGGCCGTCGTGCCGACCCCGATCGAGGCACGCACCGCGCCGGACGACGCGTGCAGGTGCGCGAGGAGCGGGTGCGCGCAGAACCGGCCGTCGCGCACGCCGATGCCGTGCTCGGCGGACAGGTACGCGGCGACGAGCCCCGGGTTGAGGTCGGCGACCGTGAAGGTCACGACGCCCACCGGGTCGACGGAGTCGGGCCAGATGCGCGCGACGTGCACACCGTCGATCGCCGACAGCCCGTCGACGAGGCGCGCACGCAGTGCCTGCTCGTGCTCCTCGAGCGCACCGGCGGGCAGCGCGGCGAGCGTGTCGCACGCCTGCGCGAGCGCGATCGCGCCCAGCACGTTCGGCGATCCCGCCTCGTGCCGCGCCGGCGCAGGCTGCCAGACCGTCCGGTCCGAGCGCACGTCGCGCACCGCACCTCCCCCTGCGAGGTACGGCGTACCGGTGTCGAGCCAGTCCCGGCGGCCGACGAGCGCACCCGCGCCGAACGGCGCGTACGTCTTGTGCCCGGAGAACGCCACGTAGTCGACGTCGGTGTCCGCGAGCGAGAACCCGCGGTGCGGCACGAGCTGGGCGCCGTCGACCGCGACGCGCGCCCCCGCCGCGTGCGCCAGCGCGACCAGGCGGTCGAGCGGCAGCGACTCACCCGTGACGTTGGACGCACCCGTCACGGTGAGCAGCGCGTACGGCCGCCGGGCGAGCTCGGCGCGCAGCGCCTCGAGCGTCGCACCGACCGTCGGCTCGATGGGCAGGACGGTCGCGACGCGGCTGTGCTCACCACGGGCACCGCCCGCACGCTGCACCCACGGCAGGAGGTTCGCGTGGTGCTCGACGTCCAGCACGAGCACGGCACCCCCCTCGGGCACGACGCCGGCGAGCAGGTTGAGCGAGTCCGTGGTGTTGCGGGTGATGACCGCGACGTCGTCCTCGCGCGCGTCGACGAACCGGGCGACCGCCTGGCGGGACGACTCGTACAGGGCGGTCGACACCTGGGACAGGTAGCCGGCGCCGCGGTGGACGGACGCGTACAGCGGCAGGACCTCGGTGACGCGGGCGCTGACGGACTCCAGCGCGGGTGCGCTGGCCGCGCAGTCGAGGTTGGCGTAGGTGCGGCTCGTGCCGTCGACGAGCGGCACGGTGGTCGCGGCGCCGACGACGGGCACGAGCGGTCCGTCGCCGGGCAGCGCCGCTCGGGGCTCCGCGGTGCCGGACACCTCGTCGGCACACGCGAACAGCTCGGTGATGGTGGTCATGGTTCCTCCACGGCACGTCCGGGGACCGCCGGGTCCCGCGCTTGCCGGCACCGGACGGCGCGCGGCCAGGTCGTCACCCGGGGCACCCCACCGCGGAGGAGGGTTGCCGGCCAGCGAGCCGGGGCTTGACGCTGGCGCTCATGACCTGCGTCGAGGATCGCCGCGCCCGGGCGGTGGTGTCAACGAGGACACGCCCTTCCTCTCATGATGCGAGACGCGCCGTCTCACCATGAGCGCCCTCGCCGCGCCGTGGAGCAGATCTCTGCAACGGACATATGCTTTTCTGCATGCGCACCACCCTTCAGCTCCCCGACGACCTCTACCGCGACGTGAAGACGTACGCCGCCCAGTCCGGGCGCACCGTGACCTCGGTCGTCGAGGAGGCGCTGCGCCTCGCGCTGGCACGGCGGGCCGACGAGCAGGCCGCACGGACGCCGTTCCGGGTCGAGGCGGTCGGCACCGGCGGGCTGCTGCCGGGCGTCGACCTCGACGACTCCGCGACCCTGCTGGACGCGATGGAGGGACGGTGATCCTGCCCGACGTCAACGTCCTCGTCGGCGCCCTGCGCTCCGACGCCCCCCACCACGCGGACCTGCGCGCCTGGGTCGAGTCGGCCGTCGACGCGACCGAGCCGCTCGGGCTCACCGACACGGTCCTCGGCGGGACCCTGCGCGTCCTGACCCATCCGCGGGTGTTCGCGCAGCCGACCCCCCTGCGCACCGCGCTCGAGCAGATCGGACGGATCCGCGCGCACCCGGGCGTCGTGCGCGTCGTGCCCGGCCCGCGTCACTGGGACCTCGTGGCCGAGCTGTGCCGCGCGTCCGACGCGCGCGGCAACCTCGTCGCCGACGCGCAGCACGCCGCCGTCGCCGTCGAGCACGGCGCCACCTGGGTCTCGCAGGACCGCGACTTCGCCCGGTTCCCGGGGCTGCGCTGGCGCGTCGCGGTCGGCGCCTGAGGTGACGTCAGGTCAGCGTGTGCACCATGACGACGCTGCGGTAGGTCTTGCCCGGCCACTGCACGGTGTCCGCGTCGACGAAACCCCAGCGCCGGTACAGCTCACGCAACGGACCGGCGGGCTCGGCGGTGTCGAGCCCGACCGACCGCATCCCCCGCGCGAGCGACCACGCGCGCACCGTCCCCCACAGGAACGTCGCCAGGCCGCGCCCCCGCAGGTCCGGGTGGACCGCGAGCTGGTTGAGCCACACCCGGTCCGGCTCGAGCGCCAGGCTCGTCAGTGCGCGGATGCCACGCCCGGACGGGCTCGTCGCCGTCACGGTCCCGACCAGCGCACCACCCGGGTCGACGAGCACCCATGACGCCCCGACGCCGAGGCTGCGCGCCGCGGTCGTCGCCTCGTCCTGCGTCGCACCCGTGAAGTTCATCCCGTCCGCCGCGAGGTCCGCGTAGGCCGCGTGCAGCAGCCGCGTCAGCGCCGGCACGTCGGCGGCGGTCACGGCACGCAGCGTGAGGTCGTCGGGGGCGTCCATCGCGCACCACCTTGGCACGCCCCCGCACCCCGGCGCACCGCCGCACGTCACCGCGTGAGACGGCACGCCGCGCGCCGCGGCCGGTGGCGTAGCATCACCGCGACCATCCAGAGCGGCCGAGAGTCCTGGCTCGACGACGCCGCAGCAACCCGCACGGGCGACCGTGGCGCAGGGTGCTACCGCCAGGGCCGATGGGAGGACACCATGAGCGTGCAACCACGTCCCGCCCCGGGCTACGCCGGGGACGTCACCGCCACCGAGGCGTGGCAGATCCTCGAGGACGACGCGCACGCGGTCCTCGTCGACGTGCGCACCGACGCGGAGTGGCGCTACGTCGGCGTCCCCGACCTGCGAGGGCTCGGCCGGCAGGCCGCGCTCGTCGAGTGGGTGTCCTACCCGTCAGGCCAGCCGAACCCGCGCTTCCTCGAGCAGCTCGCCGCGACCGGTGTCACGCCGGGCGACGGGCGGCCCGTGGTGTTCCTGTGCCGGTCCGGGCAGCGCTCGATCGGTGCCGCACAGGCCGCGACGGCCGCGGGGTACGGCCCGTCGTACAACGTCCTCGAGGGCTTCGAGGGGCCGACAGGCGCCGACGGGCACCGCGGTCACCTGGGCTGGCGCGCCGACGGCCTGCCGTGGGTCCAGCCGTGACGACGCCCGGACCGGGCGACTGGGACGACCGCTCGCTCGACCGCGGCACGCTGCGCCCCGACACGCTCGCGGTGCGCGGGGGCCTGGTCCGCACCGAGTTCGCCGAGATGTCCGAGGCCGTCTTCCTCACCCAGGGCTACACCTACGCGACGGCCGCGCACGCCGAGGCGGGCTTCGCGGGCGACGTCGACCGCTTCCTGTACTCGCGCTACGGCAACCCCACGGTGACGACGTTCGAGGAGCGCCTGCGCCTGCTCGAGGGCGCCGAGGCCTGCTACGCGACGGCGACCGGCATGTCCGCGGTGTTCACGTCGCTCGCCGCGCTCGTGCGCTCGGGGTCCCGCGTCGTCGCGGCGCGCGCGCTGTTCGGCTCGTCCGTCGTGATCTTCGACGAGATCCTCGCGAAGTGGGGCGTGCGCACCGACTACGTCGACGGGCACGTCCTCGAGCAGTGGCGCGACGCCCTCGCCACGCCCGCGGACCTCGTGTTCTTCGAGACCCCCTCCAACCCGCTGCAGGACCTCGTCGACATCGCCGAGGTCAGCCGTCTCGCGCACGCGGCCGGCGCGACCGTCGTCGTCGACAACGTCTTCGCCACGCCCGTGTTCTCACGCCCGCTGGACCACGGCGCCGACGTGGTCGTGTACTCGGCGACCAAGCACATCGACGGTCAGGGGCGGGTGCTGGGCGGCGCGATCCTCGGGAGCGCGGACTACGTGCGCGGCCCGGTGCAGACGCTGCTGCGCAACACCGGCCCGTCGCTGTCCCCGTTCAACGCGTGGGTCCTGCTCAAGGGCCTCGAGACGCTGAGCCTGCGGGTCCGCCACCAGGCCGCGTCCGCGCTCACCCTGGCCCGCTGGCTCGAGGAGCAGCCGGCCGTGGCACGCGTGCGGTACCCGTTCCTGGAGTCCCACCCGCAGCACGACCTCGCGCTGCGCCAGCAGAGCGGCGGCGGGACGGTCGTGACGTTCGACCTCGCGGTCCCCGCCGACGCGACGCCCGACGTGGCGAAGAAGACGACCTTCGGCGTGCTCGACGCGCTGCGGGTCGTGGACATCTCGAACAACCTCGGCGACGCCAAGTCGATCGTCACGCACCCCGCGACGACGACGCACCGCAGGCTCGGCCCGCAGGGGCGCGCCGCGGTCGGCATCGGCGAGGCGACCGTCCGGCTGTCCGTGGGCCTCGAGGACGTGGACGACCTGCGCGACGACCTCACCCAGGCCCTCGCGACCGTCGCCCCCTGAAGGGCCGGACGCGTCAGCCGGCGATCAGCCCGACGGCCGCGACCGATCCCGTGTTCGCGGTGACCGTCACGTCGAGCGCACCGCCCGGCACGTCGAACGCGTCGCTGTCGGACATCGTCGCCCCGCCCTGGAACACCGGGGCGCACGGCGCCGGGTAGGACGTCACCTCGTCGTCACCGGCGGTGACCGTGACGGTCACGGGAGCCCCGTCCTGCGACGTGCACACCACCCGCAGGAGCTGGGTACCGGCCGCGACGTCGGCGACCTGCCCGCTGCCGGTCTCGCCCTCGGCGAGCGCCCCCGAGAACACCTCGACGACGGCGCCGGAGGACTCGAGCGCCGCCGCCTGGTCCTCCGGCGCGGGCAGCTCGCTCCCCCCGCGCCCCTCACCCGTGATGGGCGGGAAGGACGCGTCGTCCTCGGGTGCCGACGTGTCGTCCGAGCACGCCACCAGGGCGAGCAGGAGGACCGGGACCACGGCGAGTCGTCGTCGAGAGCGCATGGCGGGCAACGTAGCGCAGGGCCCCGCGCCGTGGGCAGCACGATCCACCCTGAGGACGAACCGGAACGATTCACCCCGCGTCAGGCGCCGCTCCGACCGGGTGAGAGGCTGATGCCATGCGATTTCGTTACCTCGGCCGCTCCGGCCTGAAGATCTCCGAGCTCACCTACGGCAACTGGCTGACCCACGGCTCGCAGGTGGAGAACGACACCGCGACGGCGTGCGTGCGCGCGGCGCTCGACGTCGGCATCACGACGTTCGACACCGCCGACGTCTACGCGAACACGGTCGCCGAGTCGGTGCTCGGCGACGCGCTCGCCGGTGAGCGCCGCGAGTCGCTCGAGATCCTCACGAAGGTGTACTGGCCGACCGGCCCCAAGGGGCCCAACGACACCGGCCTGTCCCGCAAGCACATCCGCGAGTCGATCGACGCCTCGCTGCGTCGCCTGCGCACCGACTACGTCGACCTGTACCAGGCGCACCGCTACGACCACGAGACCCCGCTCGAGGAGACGATGCAGGCGTTCGCCGACGTCGTGCGCCAGGGCAAGGCCCTGTACATCGGCGTCAGCGAGTGGACCGCGGACCAGATCCGCGCCGGCCACGCCCTCGCGAAGGACCTCGGCGTCCAGCTCATCTCCAACCAGCCGCAGTACTCGATGCTGTGGCGCGTCATCGAGCCCGAGGTCGTCCCGACGTCGCGTGAGCTCGGTGTCTCGCAGATCGTCTGGTCGCCCATCGCCCAGGGTGTGCTCACCGGCAAGTACGCACCGGGACAGCCGCTGCCCGCGGGCTCGCGCGCGACGGACGACAAGGGCGGCGCGCGCATGATCGCGTCGTTCCTGCGCGACGACGTGCTGGAGAAGGTGCAGGGGCTGCGCCCCGTCGCCGACGAGCTCGGCCTGACCATGGCGCAGCTCGCGATCGCATGGGTGCTGGCCAACGACAACGTGTCGGCCGCGATCATCGGCGCCTCGCGCCCCGAGCAGGTGCACGACAACGCGAAGGCCGCGGGCGTCGAGCTCCCGGCCGAGGTGCTGGCGCGCATCGACGAGATCCTCGGCGAGGTCGTCGAGCGGGACCCGGCCCAGACGGCGAAGACGTCCCCGGCGGCGCGCCTGACCTGATCCGCACCGGTCCGGGCGCCGCACCGACGCCGCCCGGACCTCCGCGCCGCCCGACGCCCCCGCACCGGCACGCCCGGCCC
>JAFAEH010000092.1 GCA_023424135.1 Actinomycetes bacterium
GCGCTCGACGCGGCCGGCGGGGGTCGTCGGGGTGGGGGTCTGCGGCACCCGACGATCCTGCCACGCGCCGCGCCGCCGCGGACCGCCGCGTCCACGCCCGTCGACGACCGCCGGCCGGGTCGGCTCAGCGGGTCTGCGCGACCCACGCCGCGTGCATGTGCGCGTACCGGCCGTCGCGTGCGAGCAGCTCGGGGTGCGTGCCGACCTCGACGACGCGGCCGGCGTGCACGACGACCACGAGGTCGGACGCCTCGGCGGTCGACAGCCGGTGCGCGATCGTCAGCGACGTCCGCCCGCGGGCCAGCTCGCGCAGCGCGCGGGCGATGCGGACCTCAGCGACGGGGTCGACCGCCGACGTCGCCTCGTCGAGCAGCAGCAGGTCGCCGTCGGCGAGCCGTGCGCGCGCGAGCGCGACGAGCTGACGCTCCCCCGCCGACAGCAGCTCGCCCCGCTGACCGACCGCGGTGGCCAGCCCGTCGGGCAGCTCCGCGACCCACGTGTCGAGGCCGAGCTCCTCGAGCGCCGCGCGCACACGCTCGCGCACACCCGGGTCGAGGTCCGGCCCGGTCGTGTCGACGTCGCGCACGCCGTAGGCGACGTTCTGCTCGAGCGTGCCGTCGAACAGGAAGCCCTCCTGCGGGACGAGCACGACGCGTCGGCGCAGGTCCCGCGCCGGCACGTCCCGCAGATCCGTCCCGTCGAGGCGCACGGTGCCGGACGTCGGGTCCATGAAGCGGGCCACGAGCTTGGCCAGGGTGGTCTTGCCGGAGCCGGTCGCGCCGACGACGGCGACGGACCTGCCCGCGGGCACGACGAGGTCGATGCCGCGCAGCACGGGCGGTCCGCCGGGGTAGGCGTACCCGACGTCCTCGAACGTGACCGTCGCGGGGCCGCGGGGGCTCGTGGCGGCGTCCGGCCCGGCGTCCGGGACGTCGAGCGGCGTCTCGATGACGCCGAGCACGCGACGCCAGCCCGCGACCGCGTTCTGCAGCTCGTTGAGGATCTCGGTCGCCATCTGCACCGGACCGGTGAACAGCTGCACGAGGAACAGGAACGCGAGCACCCGCCCGACGCTGAGCTCACCCGCGACGCCCCACCACGTCCCCGCGACGACGACCGCCGACAGCACGAGGTTGGCGACCAGGACACCCGAGGAGAACACCACGGCGACGAGGTTCTGCGCCCGGACCATCGCGCGCCGCGTGCCCGCCACGGCGTCGTCGATCCTCCGCTGGGTGCGCTCCGCGACGCCGTACGCGCGGATCGTCTCGGCACCCACCACGGCCTCCGAGACCGCGCCGAGCATCGCACCGTACTGCTCGCGGACCGCGGCGTACCGCCGGTTCACGCCGCGCTGCATGCGCGGGAGCACCAGGACGAGCGGCACGAAGCACGCCCACACCAGCAGCGTGAGCTGCCAGGAGTACACCGCCATGAGCGCGGTCGCGACCGCGATCTGCAGCACCGAGACGAGCAGCATGATGCCGCCCCACTGCACGAACAGCGAGATCGTGTCGACGTCGGACGTGACGCGGGAGACCAGCGAGCCGCGTCGCTCGCTGTTCTGCGTCAGCACCGACAGGTCGTGCACGTGCCGGAACGCGCGGGTGCGCAGCGTCAGCAGACCGGACTCGCTCGAGCGGAACAGGCGCACGTTGACCATCGCCGAGCACGCGGCACCGACGAGCAGACCGACGGCCGCGAGGCCGACGAGCGCGCTCACGCGTGCCGTGTCGACACCCCCGGGTGCGAGGACCGCGGTGTCGACGGTCTGCTGCACCGCGATCGGGACCAGGACGCGCGCGGAGGCGGCCACGACCGCGAGCGCGAGCGTCACGGTGAGCCCGTCGAGCATCTCGGGCGAGACCTGGGCGCCGCGTCGCAGCGTCGCGAGCACACCGAGGGTGCTCGCGGGGGCGAGGCGCGTGTCGCCCCGGGACGGGGTCGGCGTCGTCGCGCTCATCGGTGTCCCCCCGCGGTGCTCACGTCGTCGGCGGGACCGGGTCCCGGGACGGACGTCCCGTCGTCGGCGTCCGGGTCGACGGCGTCGGCACGGTCCTGCTCGCGGCGCGCCGACTCGCGCTCGTAGGCCGTCGCGAGCTCGCGGTACCCGGGGTCGCGGGCAAGGAGCTCGGCGTGCGTGCCGCGGTCGACGACCCGCCCGCTCTCGACGTGTGCGACCTCGTCGGCGAGCAGCACGGAGGACATGCGGTAGGCGACGAGCAGGACCGTCGGCCCCGCCTCGTCGTGCGCACCGCGCAGGCCCGTGAGGATCGCGCGCTCGACGCCGGGGTCGACCGCGGACGTCGCGTCGTCGAGGACGAGGACCCGCGGCCGGCGCACGAGCGCGCGGGCCAGCGCGAGCCGCTGGCGCTGCCCCCCGGACAGGTTGGCACCGCGCTCGCCGAGCGGTGCGTCGAGCCCGCCGGGCAGCGCCGCGACGACGTCGTCGACGTGCGCGGCCCGCAGCGCGGCCCACACGTCGTCGTCGTGGGGGGCCGACGGGTCGTCCGGGTCCATGAGGGTGACGTTGCCGCGCACGGTGTCCTCGAAGACGAACGTGGACTGGCTGACGTACCCGATCTGCGCGGCGAGGTCGGCCGGCCGCACGTGGCGCACGTCGAGCCCGTCGATCTCGACGACCCCGTCGCTGGGGTCGGACAGGCGGGGCACGAGCCCGACGAGCGTGGACTTGCCGGCGCCCGTGGCGCCGACGACCGCGAGCGTGCGACCCGCCGCGACCTCGAGGTCGACGTCGTGCAGCAGCGCGATGCCGCCGTCGCCGCCCGGCACCCGCAGGTGCACGCCGCGCAGGCGCACGTCGGCGCCGGGCCCCGACGCGGGCAGCGGCGTGCTGCCCTCGTGCGGGACCTCGTGCGCGTCGAGCACGCGCGAGACGCGGTCGTGCCCGACGAGCCCGCGCGGCAGCTCGCCGAGCACCCAGCCGAACGCCCGCACGGGCACGGCCAGCAGCGTCAGCAGGTAGGCGGCCGCGACGACGTCGCCCGTCCCGATCGCGCCCGCGGCGACGCGTTGCGTGCCGACGAGCAGGACGAGGAGCGTGCCGAGGTTCGGCAGCAGGTCGATCACGGGGTCGAAGACGGCGCGGACGACGCCCACGCGCACGTTCGCGTCCCGCAGCGCGCGTGCGCGGGCGGCGAAGCGCGCGTCCTCGCGGTCCTCGGTACCGAGCGACTTGACGAGCGTCGCGGCCTCGAAGCTCTCGTGCGCGACGTCGGCGACCTCCGCGCGCAGCTGCTGCGCGCGGGTGATCGCGGGCGTCATGCGGCGCTGGAAGACGAGGTTGGCGGCCACGGCGAGCGGCAGCACGACGAGCGCCGCGAGGGCGAGCCAGGCGTCGGTGCGCAGGAGCGCCACCGTCGCGACGCCGATCATGACGACGACGCCGCAGGCGAACGGCAGCGGGTTGAACACGCCCGTGGCCGCCTCGACGTCCGAGCCCGCGTTCGACAGCAGCTGACCGGTGGGGTGGCGTCGGTGCCACGACATCGGCAGCCGCAGGTACTGGCGCGTGACCGCGCGCCGGTGGTCGGCCTGGATCGACGCGATGCCGACGCCCGCGTAGATCCGGCGCCCGGCGACGCTCAGCGCGAGCGCCACGGCGATCGCGAGCATGACGGCTCCCGCCGCCCAGATGGCGCCCTGCGCGTCGCGGTCCCCCGCGAGCGCGGGGACGACGACACGGTCGGTGACCGCGCCCAGCACCCGGCTGACGCCCACGGTCAGGCCGCCGAACACCGCGGAGACACCGATCGCGAGCAGGTAGGTGCGGGGCTGCGAGCGCAGCCCCCGCCACACGAGTCCGAGCGACCGGCGCAGCGTCGATCCCTGGAGAGTCGCGGTGCCGGTGGGACGTGCGGGGGGCGGGCCGGCGGTGGGCCGAGGGCGCGCGGACACGACGATCACTCCAGTCGGACGAGGGATCTCACGATCCTCTCACGGGGTCCCGACAGCGCCGGAGCGCATAACCGGCTGTCGCGCGTGGCACGCCGCGGTCGGCGACGCGCGGTCCGCACGACCGTCGGTGGCGCGGCATGGACCGTCCACATGGCACGATCGCGTGCCATGACGTGGCACGAGACCGAACGCGACTGGCTGGCGGACGTCCTGCGCGCGGCCGACCCCGACGACCCGACGCTGTGCCGCGGGTGGCGTGCACGGCACCTGGCGGCCCACCTCGTGCTGCGCGAGCACCCCGGCACGGCGACGGCCGCGGTGCGCGGCGGGATCGCGGCGGCGACCGAGAGCTGTCTCTTACACATCTCCGAGCCCACGAGACGGA
>JAFAEH010000101.1 GCA_023424135.1 Actinomycetes bacterium
GCCGCGGGCAGCGCGAGCGCGGACGTGGCCAGCGCGAGCGCGGAGCGCGTCGACCCGGCGACGCGCGGCGGCAGCGGGCGCAGCGCGAGGAACAGCACGAGCGCGCCGACCCACAGCGACACGGCGACGAGCGTCGAGACACGGCCCAGGGGTGCGCCGACGTGCGAGGACGGCGCCGCGACGGGCGCCGTGACGACCTCCGCGAGGGTCGCGCGCTCGTCCTGGGGGATGGTCGGCAGCGCGTCGACGGCCTGCCCGAGCCCGTCACCGAGCTCCGCCGTGCCGTCCGCGAGCTGTCCCGCCCCGTCGCTGGTCTGCCGCACACCGCCGGCGAGCTGCGACGTGCCGTCGGCGAGCTGCGTCGCACCGCTGCCGAGCTGGGCGACACCCGCGGCGAGCTGCGACGAGCCGCCGGCGAGCTGCGACGCCCCGTCGGCGAGCGTGTCGGCGCCTCCCGCGAGCTGCGTCGCCCCACCGGCGAGCTGGTCGAGGCCCGTCGCGAGCTGACCGGCACCACCCGTGAGCTGCTGCGCACCGGTGTCGAGCCGCGTCGCCCCGTCGGCGAGCTGACGCAGGCCCACGACAAGACCAGGGTTCGTGGCCGGGTCGGCGGAGTCGCCGTTGATGGCGGCGCCGAGGTTGTCGGCGACCCCCTGGGCGCCGGCAAGGAGTGCCTGTAGTCCCGCGATCTGCTGGTCGAGGCCGTCGAGCTGGCTCTGCAGCGCGTCACGCTGAACGTCGAGGAGCGGCAGCAGGGTCTGCATCCGTACACAGGCCGGATCGATCGATGTGTCCTTGCATCCGGCCGCCGCGATACCGGCTTCCGTCCCTTCGATCGCGACGTCGAGCTGCGCTATCCCGCTTACGATGTCCGGGCGGCTCTCGGTTGCCGAGTTGACGGTACTCTGCAATCCGCCGGCGACACCGTCGGCGCCGTCGACGAGAAGGGGCAGCAACGCGACGCCCTCGGCGGCTTGGTTGAGCCCGCTCGCGAGCTGTCCGGTACCCGTCGTGAGGTCGCGAGCGCCCTGGGCGAGCTGCTGGGCACCCATCGCAGACTGGCCGGTGCCCGTCGCGAGCTGCCCCACACCGTCGGCCAGCGTCCGGGCGCCGCCGGCGAGCCCGTTGACGCCCGTCGCGAGGTCGTAGGACCCGCTGCTCAGCTGTCCGAGACCGGAGGAGAGCTGCGAGGCGCCGTCGGCGAGTCCCTCGGCGCCGGTCGCGAGCTGGTCCGTGCCGTCGGCGAGCGAGCGCACCCCGTCGGCGAGCTGCGTGGCCCCGTCGGCGGCGTCGCCGAGCTGGTCGTGCAGCGTCGAGAACCCGACCAGCACGTTGTCGACGAACCCGGACGTGAGCTGCTCGCCCAGCACCCGGGTCGCGGCGGTCGCCACGGCGGACGCGACGACCTGGTCGACGGCGGTCGCACCGTCGGGCGTCGTGACCTCGATGGTCGCCTGCTGGGGCGTCGTCGCGGGCGTCCCGGTGGTGACGCCTGCCGGCAGCTCGTCGGAGGCCACGTCGTCGTCGGCGGCGGCGGTCCCGCTGTCGCCGACGGCCGACGCGAACGACGTCGCCGCGGACGAGAAGTTCTCGGGGATGGTCACGACGGCCGCGTACGTGCCGTCGGCGAGGCCGGCGGTCGCGTCGGCCTCGTCGGTGACGACCCAGTCGAAGTTCGCGCCGACGTCGTCCCCGGACGTGAGCACGCCGGCGAGCTGGCGGCCCAGCGGGGTGTACTGCCCCTGCAGGACCACGGGCTCGTCGTTGTTGACGACGGCTGCGCGGACCTGGGGCAGGGCGTCGGCGGGTGCCCACGCGGCGGCGAGCAGCAGCACGACGAGCGCGAGCGGCGCGGCGAGCGCGACGACGACGGCCGGCCAGCGGCGGTCGGTGCGGGTGCGGTTCATCAGGGGTCCTTCCTGCGCGCTCAGGCCGGGACGCCGGCGGGCGGCGCGAGGGTGGTCACGGGGGTGCCGTCGGGCAGCAGGTCGTCGGCGGGGGTGGCGCCGACGACGCCGAGGACGAGCGTGGCGCCGTCCTGCGCGGCGCGCGCGAGGAGCGCGGCGACGCGGGTGCGGTCGCGGGGTTCGGTGAGCAGGTCGGTGCGGTCGACCGCGAGCACGGCGGGCCGCTCGGCGACGGCGGCGGCGAGCGCGGCGACGTCCTCGGTGCGCAGGTCCACGTACCCGGCGCGTCGGCGCACGGCCGCGGCACGCACGGGCAGCAGGTAGCCGTCGACCTTGAGGTCGCCGCCCGCGGGTTCGAGCCGGCCGGTGACGGTGAGCAGGAGCGCGGCGACGGGCACGGGCTCGTCGGCGTGCACGACGAGCGCGTCGCCGCGGCGCACGTCGAGGTCGACGACGTCGTCGCCCGGGGTGGCCAGGCGCAGGCCCCGCGCCGCGACGACGACGTCCGGGTCAGCCGGCCACGCGGCGAGCCCGAGCTCGCGGTGCAGCGCCTCGCCCTCGACGTCGAACGACGGCAGGGCGCGGTCGAGCCGCCGGGGGATCCACCAGGCGCGCTCGCCGAGGATCTGCAGCACGGCCGGCACGAGCGTCATGCGGACGACGAACGCGTCGACGGCGACGCCGACGGCCAGACCGAGCGCGATCGGCTTGATGTTGATGTCCCCCTCGGGCACGAAGGCGAAGAACACCGCGACCATGATGACGGCCGCCGCCGTGACGACCTTCGCCGATCCGACGAAGCCCGTCGCGATCGACGCGCGTGCCTTGCCGGAGTGCACGTAGTCCTCGCGGATGCGTGAGACGAGGAAGACCTCGTAGTCCATCGCGAGCCCGAACAGCACACCCATGAGGATGATCGGCATGAAGGAGATCACGGGGCCCAGGCGTGAGACGTGCAGCAGGTCCGCCCCGACGCCGTGCTCGAACACGCTCGTCACGACGCCGAACGCGACGGCCACCGACAGCAGGTAGCCCAGCGTGGCCTTGAGCGGCACGGCGACGGAGCGGAAGACCATGGTGAGCAGCACGAGCGAGAGGCCGACGACGAAGACCGCGAACGGCAGCAGCGCGGCGCCGAGCTTGGCGGAGACGTCGATGCCGACGGCGGTGAAGCCGGTGACGGACAGGTCGAACCCGTACTTCTCCTGGATCTCGGGCCGCAGGTCGCGGATCGCGTGCACGAGGTCGGCCGTCGCGGGGTCGGTCGGGCCGGTGGTGGGCACGACCTGCACGATGCCCGTGTCGATCGACGCGTTGGGCGTGGCCAGCGGCACGTCCTGCACGCCGGGCAGCGCGCGCAGCGCGTCGGCGACGTCCTGCATGAGCTGCACGGGGTCGTCGCTCGTGACGATGGATCCCGTGACGACGAGCGGGCCGTTGGCGCCCGGGCCGAAGTGCTCGGTGATCCGGTCGTAGGTGATGCGCTGCGAGGAGCCGGTCGGCTGCACGCCCGCGTCCGGCAGGGCCAGGCGCAGGTCGAGCGCGGGTAGCGCGAGCGCGGTCATCGCGCCGATCGTGACGAGGACGGTGACCCAGGGCCTCGCGGTCGCGAGGCGCACCCACCCGGCGAAGAACCGGTTGTGGTGCGCGGGCAGGTCCCAGTCGTCCGTCGGCGTCGGGCCGGTCCCGGTGGTCGTCGTGGTCGTCGTGGCGTCGGCGGGTGCGGCCGACGCGGGTGCGGCGGCGGCTGCCCGGCGACGCGCGCGCCGTGAGGGGCGCGGTCGCAGGCGCTCGCCCGCGACACCGAGCATGGCGGGAACGAGCGTGATGGACACGAGCACGGCGATGCCGACGGCGACGGCGCCGGCGACGCCCATCACGGTCAGGAACGGGATGCCCGCCACACCGAGCCCGACCAGCGCGATCATGACGGTCAGACCCGCGAAGATCACCGCGGACCCCGCGGTCGCGGTGGATCGGGCCGCGGCCTCGTCGGCCGGTAGGCCGACGGCGAGCAGCTCGCGGTGCCGCGAGACGATGAACAGCGCGTAGTCGATGCCGACGGCCAGGCCGAGCATGAGCGAGAGCAGCGGGGTCGTGCTGGTGACGGACGTGAACGCCGCGGCCGCGAGCACGAGGAGCGTCGAGAGGCCGACGCCGAGCAGCGCGTTGACCAGCGGCATGCCGGCGGCAGCGAACGACCCGAGCGTGAGCACGAGGACGACGAACGCGACGAGCACACCGAGCGCCTCGGTCGCGGTCAGGCCGGGGAACTCCTGGGACAGGAGCTGGCCGCCGATCGTGGCCTCGTAGCCGGCGGGCAGCGCGTCGTCGAGCGCGGCGGCCTCGGCCCGCAGCTCGTCCTTCACCTCGTCGCCGATCGAGATGCCCTCACCCTTGAGCTGCACCGTGATCAGCGCCGCGCGCCCGTCGTCGCTCAGTGCGCCGTCGACGGGGACGTCGGGGTCGAACGGCGAGATCACGGCCGTGACGCCGTCGACGTCCGCGAGGCGCTCGGCGCTCGCGTCGACCGCCGTGACGACGTCGGTCGCGTCGACCGCCGCGCCCTCGGGTGCGACGACGAGGATCTGCGCGGACGTGCCGGCGGCCTCGGGGAACGTCGCGGCGAGCCGGTCGAGCGCGACCTGCGACTCGGTGCCGGGGATCGTCACGGAGTTGTCGAGCTTGCCGCCGAGCAGCACCGCACCGGCGCCGAGGAGCAGCAGCAGGGCGAGCCAGCCGCCGATGACGGCGCGTCGACGCGCGTACGCGGCGCGGCCGAGGCGGTAGAGCGCAGAGGACACGGGGGCTCCTGGTCCTGGGAGGTGGGGAGGACGTCGGCGTCCGGACGAAGGGCCCGCGCGACGCAGGGCCGATACAGCACTGTATGCGATACAGAGACGTATGCGATACAGAGGCGTATCGGGACGGCTAGGCTGCGCAGGTAGCAACGGCGGCACGACGACGGGAGAAGGTGCGCGATGGGCGAGGTCGGGGCGGCTGTCGACGTCGATCTCACGCTCTCCCGGCGCCGTCAGCACACGCGTGAGCGGCTGCTCGACGCGGCCTTCGACCTGTTCGCCGACGAGGGCGTCGACGCGACGTCCATCGAGGCGGTCTGCGAGCGCGCGGGATTCACCCGCGGCGCGTTCTACTCGAACTTCGAGAGCAAGCACGAGGTGCTGCTCGCCCTCGCGGCGCGTGAGCACCGTCGCCGTCTCGCCGAGCTGCGCGAGGCGCTCGCGGTCGCGCAGGAGGAGTGCGCCGAGGGTCCCGGGCTCGACCTGGCGGCCATCGCGCGGTTCCTCGAGCTCCTGCTCGACCGCATCTCCGACGACCGCCGGTGGCGTGTGGTCAGTGCCGAGCTCATGCTCCTCGCGATGCGCCAGCCCGCCGTCGGTGCGCAGCACCACGACCTCGACCGGCAGATGACCGACGAGGTCGCCGACGAGATCGAGCGGCTCATGCCGCGTCTCGGCCGGCGGCTCGTGCTCCCGGCGCGCCAGGTCATGCGCGTCCTGGCGGCCGGCTACATGGCGGACCTGACCGCGGCCGACCTGTCCGGCGACCCGGACCCCGCGGCGCGTGCCCGGGCCGACGCCGCGACGTGGCTCCCCACGGTCGCCGACCGCCTCACCGAACCCCTCTGAGATCCCGACCCGGGCCCCCAACCCGGGCCCCCCACCCGGGCGTGACAGAGCAATCCGATCGCACTGTCACGCCCGCTGGTGAGGCGTGAGGGTGCGATCGGATCGCTCTGTCGGCCGCTGGTGAGGGGTGAGAGTGAGCCGATTGCTCGGTTGGTCCGCGGGCGGCTCCGGGAGGGGCCCGGCGGGTCAGGCGAGGGTGGCGGTGGCGGACAGGGCCGTCCAGGACTCGGGGGCCAGGCGGACGGTCGTCGTGCCGGTGGACGACGCGGTGACGGGGGCCTCGGCGAGCGTGGTGACGTGCTCGGCGGCGACCTTCGCGGCGTGCTCCGGCCCGTGCACGGCGGGCTCGTGGTCGGCGGTCACCTGCGTGCCGCCGCCGAGGGTCAGCGCGACGCCGGGGTGGCGCAGCTCGACCTCGACCGGCTCGGCCGTGCGGTTGACGAGGAACACCCCGACGTCGCCGGACTCACGCTCGCCCGCCCAGGTGACGGCCGCGGTGACCGCGGGCACGTCGCCGTGGCGCGTCGTGGTGAACGTCGGGGACGACACCCGCACGTCGAGCACATCACCCTGCGCGAGGGCCGTCGTCGCGGCGAACGGGTGGAACGTCGGCTGCTTCCAGGCCTCACCACCGGGCTCGGTCATGATCGGCGCGATGACGTTGACGAGCTGTGCGAGGCACGCGACCGGCACGCGGTCGGCGTGGTTGAGCAGCGTGACGAGCAGGTCGCCGACGACGACGGCGTCGAGGCCCGAGTAGACGTCCTCGATGATGCGCGGGGCGTCCTTCTGCAGCGGGAGGTTCTGCTCGCCCGGGAAGCGCGACTTGAGGTACCAGACGTTCCACTCGTCGAACGAGATGGTGATCCGCTTGTCCGAGCGGCGGCGCGCGCCGACCGCGTCGGCCGAGGCGACGACGCGCTCGATGAACCGCTCCATGCCCGTGGCGGACCCGAGGAAGGACGCGCGGTCGCCGTCCATCTCCTCGTAGTACGCGTGCATCGAGATGTGGTCGACGAGGTCGTACGTGTAGGAGAGGACGGTCTGCTCCCACTCGCCGAACGTCTCCATCTGCATGCCCGAGGAGCCGCAGACGACGAGCTCGATCGACGGGTCGACGAGCTTCATCGCCTTGCCGGCCTCGGCGGCGAGCTTGCCGTACTCGTGGGCGTCCTTGTGGCCGATCTGCCACGGGCCGTCCATCTCGTTGCCGAGGCACCACAGCCTCACCCCGTACGGCTTCTCGCGACCGTTGGCGATGCGCATGTCCGCCCACTTCGAGCCGGCCTCGCCGTTGCAGTACTCGACG
>JAFAEH010000149.1 GCA_023424135.1 Actinomycetes bacterium
CGTCGACGCGGTCCGCGGCTGCCGCGCGGTCCTGCGCGGACCCGTCGTGCACGCGGTCGAGCAGGTCGACCTGCCCGCGGGCGTCGTGCTCGAGGACGTGCGGCTCGACCCCGCCGCGGCCGTCGACGTCGCGGGACCCGTCGACGGGCTCGACGCCCCCGTGACCCTGCGCGCCACCGGCGTCGTCGCCCCTCCCGGCGGCCCGTCGTCCCCCGTCGACCTCACGCTCGTGCCGTACGCCCGCTGGGGCAACCGCGGCGCCGGGGCGATGCGGGTCTGGATCCCGGAGGTGTCCTGAATGACCGAGCAGACCCTGCGCTGGGGCAACGACGTCGTCGAGCTCGTGCTCGCGTGGTCGCCCGCCTCGCCCGTCGTGCTGCGGGCCGCCGCGGGCCGTGGCACGGCCGCACCCGTGGCCGCCGCCGACCACCCGCTCGTGGACGTCCTGACGCCCACCGACGGGCGCCGCCCCGGGTCGCACCGCACGGGCGAGGCCGAGCTGTCGGCGCGCCTGCGGCACGCGGACCACGAGGAGGACGAGCGCGACGGCGTGCGCACGCTGCGCGTCCGCCAGGCCGACCCCGTGACGGGCCTCGAGGTCGTCACCGTGCTGACCGCGCACGCGGGTGTCAGCGGGTGGCGCGGCTGGACCGAGGTGACCGCGACGCGCGGCACCGTGCTCGTCGAGGCGGTCACGAGCCTGCGCGTCGGCGTGCTGCCCGTGCAGGCCGGGCGCACGGTCGACGACCTCGACGTGCTGTGGGGGTCGTCGTCGTGGGCGGCGGAGAACCTGTGGCACCGTCAGGACCTGCGCGCCGCCGGTCTCACGGACATCGACACCGTCACCAACCCGCACCTGCCGCGCACGCGGTTCCAGGTCACGTCGACCAGCAGCTGGTCGACCGGCGAGCGGCTGCCCGTCGGCGTGCTCACCACCAAGGACGACGCCGTGAGCGTCGCGTGGCAGGTCGAGCACAACGGCGCCTGGAGCTGGGAGGTCGCCGAGGACCTGCCCGGTGCGCACGTCGCGCTCACCGGCCCGACCCAGGCCGACCACCAGTGGAGCGTCGTGCTCGCACCCGGCGAGACGTTCACGTCCGTGCCCGCGTCGGTCGTCGTCGTCGCGGGCGGCCCGCAGGCCGCCGCGGCCGAGCTCACGCTGCAGCGGCGCGCCCTGCTCACGCGGCAGGACCCGCTGCCCGTCGTCTTCAACGACTACATGAACACGCTGTTCGGCGACCCCACGACCGAGCGCGAGATGCCGCTGGTCGACGCCGCGGCCCGGCTCGGCGTCGACGTGTTCTGCATCGACGCCGGCTGGTACGACGACGAGGACGGCGGCTGGTGGGAGAGCGTCGGCGAGTGGCGCCCGTCCGTCAAGCGGTTCCCCGACGGCGGGCTCGTCGCGCTCACCGACCGCATCCGCGCCCACGGCATGGTCCCCGGCCTGTGGCTCGAGCCCGAGGTCGTCGGCGTCCGGTCGCCGCTGGCCGACGCGCTGCCGGCCGACGCGTTCTTCGCGCGGCGCGGCGTGCGCGTCGTCGAGTCCGGCCGCTACCACCTCGACCTGCGCAGCGCCGCGGCTCGCGAGCACCTCGACGCGACCGTCGACCGGCTCGTCGCCGAGCACGGCGCGGGGTTCTTCAAGCTCGACTACAACATCATGTGCGGCTCGGGGACCGACGTGCGCGACGCGACGCCGGGCGAGGGGCTGCTCGGCCACAACCGCGCCCAGCTCGACTGGCTGGACGGCGTGCAGGCCCGGCACCCGCAGGTGCTGCTCGAGAACTGCTCGTCGGGCGCCATGCGCCAGGACTACGCGCTGCTGGCGCGCATGCACATGCAGTCGACGTCCGACCAGTGCGACCCGCTGCGCTACGCGTTCATCGCCGCGGCGGCCCCCATGAGCGTGCTGCCCGAGCAGGCCGGCAACTGGGGATACGCGCAGCAGGAGATGACGCCCGAGCGTGCGGCGTTCACGCTCGCGTCCGGGATCCTCGGGCGGCTGTACGTCTCGGGGTTCGTCGACCGCATGGACGACGAGCGCCTCGACCTCGTGCGCCGCGCGATCGCGGTGCACCGCGAGGTGCTCGCCGACGTGCGCGGGCTCGTGCCGTTCTGGCCGCTCGGCCTGCCCGGCTGGGACGACGGCTGGCTCGCGCTGGGCCTGCGCCCGGCGCCCGGCCGGACCGGCCCGACGTGGGTCACGGTGTGGCGCCGCCACGGTGCGCACGCGGCGTCGCTGCCGCTCGCGACACCCGCCGGGGCGCGGCTCGAGCAGGTCTTCCCCGTCGACGTCCCCGGGTGGGACGCGCAGCTCGTCGACGGGGTCCTCGACGTCGCCACCGACGTCGGCGAGGCGTCCGCGCGGGTGTTCCGCGTGGTCTGAGCCAGGGGTACGTGGGCCAGGGGGCACGTCGACGAGGAGGTCGAGGAGAGCAAGGCGTCACGGGGTGCCGTCCCACCCCGGCCGACGCACCGGCGTCGCGGCGACCCGCGACGCCGACCCGGGGCACCGACGCCCCACGACGTCGCCGGGCCCGCCCGGTGGCGAGGCACGTGCCGGCACCGCAGCCGGCACCTGTGAATGGAGAAGAGATGCGTTCACCGAGCACCGCCCGCCGCCTCGCGGCGACCGTCTCACTGGCTGCCGCCGCCACGGCGCTGACGGCCTGTTCCGGGCAGGCCACGGCCGACGAGGTCGGGGCCGAGCCCACCGGCACGTTCAAGGTCCTGTGCTACGAGTGCACCGACCCGGACAACGCGTTCCAGATCGGTGCCGAGGTGATGCGGGAGAAGTACCCCGACCTGGACGTGCAGGTCGAGTCGACGTCGTTCGTGCAGCTCACGACGAACGCGCAGCTGCTGTTCCAGTCCGACGACGCCCCCGACGTCGCGCTGTACAACCAGGGCACGGCCACCGTCGGCAACCTCGCCGCGACCGGCGTCCTGACGGACATCACCGAGGCCGCGGAGCACTACGGCTGGGACGAGGACCTCCCGTCGTCCCTGGCCACGGTCTCCACGTACGACCCGGACACGGGGATCATGAGCACGACCGGCAACTGGTACGGGCTGTCCGTGCAGGGTGAGTACGCGGGTCTGACGTACTTCAACACGAGCATGTTCGACGAGTACGGGATCGAGGTCCCGACGACGTTCGACGAGCTCGAGGCCGCGATGCAGGAGTTCCTCGACGCCGGCGTCACGCCGCTGGCCACCGAGGGCGCCGAGACCGCGACCCAGCACCTGTGGTACCAGCTCGCGCTGTCGCAGCTCGAGGACCGGCAGTGGGTCAACGACTACCAGCTCTACGAGAACCCGGTCGACTGGGACGGCCCCGAGCTGACCTACGCCACCGAGACGTTCGACGACTGGGTCAAGAAGGGCTTCATCCCGTCGTCCGCGGCCGGTCTGAAGGCCGAGGACATGATCACCGCGTTCATCGCGGGTGACTACCCGATCATGGTCTCCGGGTCGTGGTGGTTCAGCCGCGTCAACACCGACGCGAGCTTCGACTGGACCGTCAGCCGGCTGCCCGGCAGCACGTACGCCCTGGGCGCGACCGGCAAGCTGTGGGTCGTCCCCGAGTCGGCGAAGAACAAGACCGCCGCCTACGAGTACCTCGACATCATCCTCAACGACGAGAAGGTCCAGGCGAACATCGCCTCCACCGGCGGCCTGGCGTACAACCCGCCGGAGGGCTCCATCACCGACCCGATGGTCGAGGAGTTCCAGGGTGTCTTCGACGACCTGCTCGCCGACGACGGCATCTCCCTGTACCCCGACTGGCCGAGCGCCGGCCTGTTCGACCAGTTCAACAGCTCGCTGCAGGGCCTGATGAACCAGAACCTCACGCCACAGGAGGCGCTGGACCAGATCGAGGCCGAGTACGACGCCGGCAAGGAAGCCCTCGGGCTCTGACCTCGTCGTGCCGCGGGCGCCGGTGCGCCCGTCGTCCGCGGCACCACGACCCGAAGGGACTTCCATGACCGCACCGACCGCCACCGACGCCTTCGCGCGCCGCAGCAGGTCCGGCTACGGGCGCTACCTCGCACCGGGGATCGTCTCGTTCGTCGTCGTCCTGCTCGTGCCGTTCATCGGCAACATCTGGATCTCGCTGCACCACTGGCGCGGCGGCCGCTCGGCGATGCGCTGGGTCGGCCTCGAGAACTACACGACGCTCATGCACGACGAGCGTTTCTGGACGTCGTTCCTCAACTCCGTCTACATGATCGTCGCGATGGTCGTCATCCCGACCCTCATCGGCCTGGTGATCGCCGCGGCGCTGTTCGACTACATCGGCAAGAAGTTCTCCGGCCGGGTCTCCAGCGTCCTGCGCGCCTGCTACTACATCCCGCAGATCCTGCCCGTCGCCGTCGCCGGCATCCTGTGGAACTGGATCCTGTCCGCGCAGGGCGGTGCCCTGAACACGTTCCTCGGCAGCATCGGTGTGCAGGACCCGCCGAACTGGCTGGGCGACCCGGACTTCGCGCTGTACGCCGTGATGCTCGTGCTCGTCTGGGCGCAGATCGGCTACCCGGTCGTGATCTTCATGTCCGCGCTGCAGCGGGTCGACCCCGAGCTGTACGAGGCCGCCGAGCTGGACGGTGCCGGCTGGTGGGCCCGGTTCCGGGCGATCACGCTGCCACAGATCCGGCCCGAGATGTTCGTGGTCGTCCTCACCTGCACGGTCGCCGCGCTCAAGGTGTTCGCACCGATCTACGTGCTGACCAAGGGCGGGCCGGAGAGCTCCACGCTCGTGCCGTCGTACTACTCGTACACGACGTTCTTCACCAAGTCCGACGTCGGCTACGGCTCCGCGATCGCGAGCGTGCTCGCGCTCGTCATCGTCGTCGTGGCCGGTGCGATCCTCGCGCTGCAGGCGCGTTCCGACCGGCGCGAGCGCGAGGGAGTGCACGCATGAGCATCGTGGAGACCATCGAGCGGCGGGCCGCCCGCATCGAGCAGCGCGAAGCCGTCCGCGGGCGCCACCGGCGCCTCGACCCGACACGGTGGGTCGTGCTGGCGCTCCTCGTGCTGGGCGCGGTGCTCGTCCTGACACCGCTGGGCATCATGGTGCTCAACGCGTTCAAGACGTCCGCGGACTACTCGCAGAACGGTCCGCTGAGCATCCCGGGCGAGCTGTACTTCGACGGGCTCGTGACGTTCTGGAACCGCGTGCAGTTCCCGGCGAAGTTCGCCAACTCGCTGCTGATCTCGACCGCGTCGGCGGCGATCGCGGTGGTGCTCTCGCTGCTGAACTCCTACGCGCTGGGCATCGGCCGCGTGCGCTGGCACACCGGGTGGGTCGCGGCGTTCATGATCGTCACGATGCTGCCCGCCGAGGGGTTCGTCTACCCGCTGTTCTACCTGTTCCGCGAGGTCGGCATGGGGAACTCGCAGTGGACGATGGTCATCATCCTGGGGGTCCTGCACACCGCGTTCGGGACGTACCTGCTGAGCTCGGTGATGGGGTCGTTCCCGCGCGAGATCCTCGAGGCCGCGTCGATCGACGGCGCGGGACGCTGGCGCCAGCTGCGCGACGTCGTCACCCCGATGGTGCGCCCGACCCTGTCGGTGCTGTTCATCTTCTTCTTCATCTGGGCGTGGAACGAGTTCTACTTCTCGCTCATCTTCCTGACCTCGTCGAGCACGCAGACGATCCCGCTGGCGATCGCGTCGCTGCAGGGCGACCGCGTCATGGACGTGCCGACCATCAACGCCGGCAGCCTCGTGTCGCTGCTGCCCGCGCTGATCTTCTTCCTCGTCTTCCAGCGCACCCTGACCCGCGGCCTGACCGCGGGTGCGCTCAAGTGACGTCGCACGACGTCCCGATCCACAGGAGCACAGCACCATGAAGTTCACCGAGGGGTACTGGCGCGTCCGCGAGGGCTTCACCGCCATGCACCCGCGCGCCGTCCACGACGTCGAGCCCGGCGCCGACGGCCGCTCGCTCGTCGTGTACGCGCCGAGCCACGTCGTGGCCGGTCGCGGGCAGACGCTCAGCAACCCGGAGATCACCTACCGCCTGTCCGCCCCCGCCGAGGGGGTCGTGCAGGTGACGCTCGAGCACTTCGGCGGGCAGGCCGAGCGCGGCCCGGCGTTCACGTTGACGCGTGACGACGCGGCTGACGCGTCGTGGACGGTCGACGACGAGGCCGTGGTGTTCACCTCCGGCCGGCTGTCGGTGCACGTGGACCGCGCGAACGCACAGCTGGAGTTCCGCGACGGCGACCACCGTCTGACCGGCACGGGCTACAAGGCCACCGGGTCGATGACGGGTCCCGACGGACGGACGTACGTCCACCAGGAGCTCGCGCTCGGTGTCGGCGAGACGATCCAGGGGCTCGGGGAGCGGTTCGGCCCGGTCGTGCGCAACGGGCAGGTCGTCGACATGTGGAACGACGACTCCGGGACGTCGTCCGACCGCAGCTACAAGAACGTGCCCTTCTACCTGTCGAGCCGCGGGTACGGCGTGTTCGTCGACCACCCGGAGGCCGTGTCCTTCGAGGTCGGGTCCGAGAAGGTCGGGCGCGTGCAGTTCTCCGTACCCGGTGAGCGGCTCACGTACCTCGTGATCGCGGGGCCCACCCCCAAGGACGTGCTGCGCCGGTACACGGCGCTGACCGGGCGCCCGCCGCGCCTGCCCGCGTGGTCGTACGGCCTGTGGCTGACGACGTCGTTCACCACCGACTACGACGAGCGCACCGTCGACGGGTTCGTCGACGGCATGGCGCAGCGGCAGATCCCGCTGTCGGTGTTCCACTACGACTGCTTCTGGATGCGGGAGTTCCGCTGGTGCGACTTCCGGTGGGACGAGCGGATGTTCCCCGACCCGGAGCAGCGGGTACGCCGCCACCACGAGCAGGGCGTGAAGGTCTGCCTGTGGATCAACCCGTACATCGGCGCCCGGTCGCCGCTGTTCGCCGAGGGCGCCGCGAAGGGGTACCTGCTGCGCAAGGCCGACGGCAGCATCTACCAGACCGACTTCTGGCAGTCCGGGATGACGTTGGTGGACTTCACCAACCCCGACGCGAGGGCCTGGTACGCCGGGTACCTGGAGACACTGCTCGACCAGGGCGTCGACTGCTTCAAGACGGACTTCGGCGAGTCCGTGCCGACCGATGTGGTGTGGCACGACGGGTCCGACCCGATGAGGATGCACAACTACTACACGCACCTGTACAACCGCACGGTCTTCGAGCTGCTGGAGCGCAGGCGCGGTGCGGGCGCGGCGGTGCTGTTCGCCCGGTCCGGGACGGCCGGCGGGCAGACCATGCCGGTGCACTGGGGTGGGGACTGCGAGTCGACGTACGAGGCGATGGCCGAGACCCTGCGTGGCGGTCTGTCGCTCGCGGCGTCCGGGTTCGGGTACTGGGCGCACGACATCGGCGGCTTCGAGGGGCTGCCGGACCCGACCCTCTACAAGCGGTGGGTGCAGTTCGGCCTGCTGTCGTCGCACTCGCGCCTGCACGGGTCGAGCTCGGTGCGCGTGCCGTGGCTGTACGGCGACGACGCGGTGGACGTGCTGCGGGAGTTCACCCTGCTCAAGCTGAGCCTGCTGCCGACGTTCGCACGCATCGCGGAGGACGTGGTCCGTGACGGCGTGCCGATGCTGCGCCCGATGCTGCTGGAGTTCCCGGACGACCCGGCGGTCGCCCACCTCGAGCGGCAGTACATGCTCGGGCCGGACCTGCTCGTGGCGCCCGTGCTGTCGCCCGACGGCGTCGTCGACTACTACGTCCCGGCCGGCCGGTGGACGAACCTGCTGACGGGTGACGTCGTCGAGGGACCGCGCTGGGTGCGGGAGACGCACGACGAGCACACGCTCCCGCTGCTGGTGCGCGAGGGCGCGGTGCTCGCGTTCCAGGACGACCGGCGCGACACCGACGGTGACCTGCTCGACGGTGTGCGGGTGCGGGTCCTCCCGTCGCGTGAGCACACCACGACCCGCGTCGTGCTGCGCCGGGGGTTCGAGGAGGGTGCCGGTGAGGTCGCGCTCACCGTCTCCACCGGTCCTGACGGGGTGCGCGCCGAGGCCTCCGACCCCGACCTCGTGTGGACGCTCGACGTCGACGGCACCCGTGTGCCCGCGTCCGGCGGAGTCGCGCACGTCCCGGCGGTCTGACGCCGGACCACGACCCCGCACCGCCCGGCGCTGCCCCTGCCTCGCGCCGGGCGGTGCGGTCGTGCCCGCAGGAAGGTGAGCATGGGAGAGCTGTTCCGGTCCGAGCTGCTCGGGACCGCGGTGATGCTGACGCTGGGTGTCGGCGTGAGCGCGAACGCCGCGCTGCCCCGCACGAAGGGACGCGGCAGCGCCTACGTGGTGTGCGCGCTGGGGTGGGCGCTGGGTGTGATGTGCGGTGTCTACCTCGCGCCCGCGTCGGGGGCGCACCTCAACCCCGCGGTGACGTTCGCGCGCGTCGTCGAGGGCAGCGGAGAGCTCGCCCCGGGGATCTCGACGACGCCCGCGACGGTCGCCGTGTACGTCGTCGCGCAGCTCCTGGGGGCGTTCCTCGGGGCGTGCCTGGCGTGGTGCGCGTACCGGACGCACTTCGAGCCCGGCGCGCCCGCCGCGGGGTCCGTCACGGTGTTCGCCACCGGGCCGGACCAGCGGGACCACGTCGCGAGCCTCGTCGCGGAGGCGGTCGGCACGGGGGTGCTCGTGCTCGTCGTGCTGGAGATGGGGCGCACCCCGTCGGGGTTGGGCCCGTTCGGCACGGCGCTGGTCGTCCTCGGCGTCGGGCTCGGCCTTGGCGGACCGACCGGGTGGGCGCTCAACCCGGCGCGTGACCTCGGGGCCCGGCTCGCGCACGCGCTGCTGCCGGTGCGGGGGCGGACGACGAGCGACTGGGGCTACGCGTGGGTACCCGTCGCCGGGCCCCTGCTGGGCGGTGCGGCCGCGGCGCTGGTCTCCGCCGCCTGGTGAGACCCGGTGCCGGTGAGGCCGGCACCGGGTGCTGTCCCGCGCCGGGTCGTCAGCCGCGCAGGCCGTGGCGGTTCAGGAACTCGTTCGCGAACAGACCGTCCGGGTCGTGCCGCGCGAGCAGCGCGACGGCGTCGTCCCAGCGGGGGTAGAGCTCACGCAGCGAGCGGTCGCGGTCGGCGAACAGCTTGCCCCAGTGCGGGCGTGCGCCGAACGGTGCGAGAGCCTCCTCGACCACAGGCAGCACCGCTTCGACCTCCGCGCGCTGCGGCAGCCACGTGAAGTGCAGCCCGACGCGGTCGCCGCCGTGCGCGGTCGACAGCCACAGGTCGTCGCCCGCGATCGTGCGGACCTCGCTGACCTGCAGCAGCGGCGACGTCAGGTGCGCCAGGGCGCGCAACGCCTCGATCGCAGCGGCGGCGTGCTCGCGCGGTACGAGCCACTCCGACTGCAGCTCGGCCCCCGCGGACGGCGTGAACTCCAGCCGGAAGTGCGGCAGGCGCTCGTGCCACGGACCCGGTACCCCGCCCTGCTGCGTGCACGCGGACGGGTCGACGCCCGGCAAGGGGTGGACGGGCCCGTCGGCCGGGCGTGCGCCCGCGAGCTCGTCGCCGGCGGCAGGCAGGGACCATGCGCCACCGTCCACGCGGTGCTTGCGCCACACCTGCCCGACCGTGGGCCCGCGCCAGTCCGTGAACAGGCTGACCGAGTACGCAGAGGACATCAGGGCGTCGAACCGGTCGAGCGCGGTCGACCACGGAAGGTCGAGCCAGACCTCCTGCGCCACGTCGTACGTCGGCTGCACCGCGAGCGTCACACGCGTCACGACGCCCAGGCCACCGAGCGCGACGACCGACCCCGCGAGCTCGTCGTCCGGCCCGAGCGTGCGCACCTGCCCGCCGACCCCGACGACCTCGAGCCCCCGCACCGCCGCGGACAGGTTCTGCGCACCGTCGCCCGACCCGTGCGTGGCCGTCGCGACCGTCCCCGCGACCGCGATGTGCGGCAGCGAGGCCATCGTGTGCAGCGCCCACCCGGCGGCGTGCAGGTCACGGGCGAGCTCGCCGTAGCGCACGCCCCCGCCGACGGTCACGGTGCCGGCCCCGGGGTCGACGACCGTCGGCACCTCCAGGCGGTCGAGCACGACGAGCGCGCCGGGGGAGTCGGCCAGGTCGTGGAACGAGTGCCGTGAGCCCAGGGCGCGCACGTGCCGCGCCCCCGCGACGACGTCGGCGACCTCGGCGACGCTCGTCGGGTGCAGGACCGGGCCGCCGTGGAACGTGTGGCTGCCCGCCCAGGTGGTCAGGACGTCGGACATGGGGCCTCCCGGGGCTCAGCGCGCAGGCGCGGTGACGAAGACGTCGAACAGCTCGGGCGTGTGCGCGTGCACGAGCACCATGAACACCACGGCGTCGAACAGCAGGTGCACGACGAGCACGTACGTCAGGGACTTGGTGAGGTTGAACGTGAAGCCCTGGACCAGCGCGAACGGGATCGTCAGCAGCGGCCCCCACTCGCGGTAGCCGAGCTCCCACAGGAACGAGACGAACACGGTCGCCTGCAGCAGGTTCGCGGTCCACAGCCCGAAGTGCCGGCGCAGCAGCGCGAACACGGTGCAGATGAAGAACAGCTCGTCCCACGTGCCGACCGCGTTGACGCCGACGAACAGCCGCGCGACCTCGTGCCCCTCGACGACGGTCGGCCAGTTCCGGTACGCGCCGGAGGACAGGAAGTAGAACGGCAGGACCAGGTACCCGGCCGCGACGACGCCCAGCAGGTACGCCCACTGCGTACGCGTCCAGCGCCGTCCCGTGCGCCACGGGAACCGGATGACGTCGTCACCGTTGACGTGCCGTGACAGCACGTACGGGATCACGACCGCCAGCGACAGGGCGATCGTGAACTGCAGCATGCCGAGGTCGGACAGGTCCGCGGCCAGGGGGATCGTGCTGACGATCGCCATGCCGGTCGCGACGACGAGCAGGTCGCGGCCGAGCACGCGGTCGACCGCCCACGCGAGCAGCACCCCGACGACGAGCGGGACGTACGCGAGCGGACGCATGTGGACCGCGAACATGAGCACGGCCGACCCGCAGACGAGCGCCGCGGACACGATGCGCGACGCGCCGACGTGCCGCCCCGCCCACGCCGGTGCCCCGGTGGCGGGTGCCGTCGCCCCGGCGGGCTGCCTGCCGACGTCCGCGCTGCTCACCCGCACACCCTGCCAAACCCGCGGCGCCACGGCGATCCGGCACGTCCGGCGGGTCCTCGTCGAGGCCCGTGGTCCCGCGACGACGCCTCGGGTCCGGCGGGGCGCAGCGCACCCGACCTCCGGGGCCCCGCGCGCGCCGCGGGCCGGACCGGGCGGTCCACCGGTGCCGTCACGGGCGCACGAGCGCGCGCACGGTCGCGATCGTGTCGGCCTCGGCCGCAGGCTTGTCGTCGCGGTAGCGCAGCACGCGCGCGAACCGCAGCGCGAGCCCGCCCGGGTACCGCGTGGACCGCTGGAGCCCGTCGAACGCGATCTCGACGACCTGCTCGGGTCGCAGCGTCACGACCCAGCCGTCGTCGGAGACCTCCAGCTCGCGGAACCGCTGCGTCTGCCACGCGAGCATCTCGTCGGTCATGCCCTTGAACGTCTTGCCGAGCATGACGAACCCGCCCGTCGCCGGGTCGCGCGCGCCCAGGTGGATGTTCGACAGCGTCCCCGAGCGGCGTCCCGACCCGCGCTCGACGGCCAGCACGACGAGGTCGAGCGTGTGCCGCGGCTTGACCTTGACCCACGCCGCCCCGCGTCGCCCGGCCTCGTACGGCGCGTCGGCGGCCTTCACGACGACCCCCTCCTGGCCCGCGGCGACGACGTCCGCGAAGTGGGCCTGCGCGACGGTCGGGTCGGACGTGACGACGCGTGCGACGACGTGCGGTGCCGCGACCGCGTCCAGCACGGTGAGCCGCTCGTGCAGCGGCGCGTCCAGCAGGTCGCGCCCGTCGACGTGCAGCACGTCGAAGAAGAAGGGTGTCAGCGCGGTCGACGCGGCGATGTCGGCGTCCCGTGTCGCGCTGCGCGACGCGGTCTCCTGGAACGGGCGCGGACGGCCGTCGGCGTCGAGCGCGAGCGCCTCGCCGTCGAGCACGAGCGTGCGCGCCGGCAGGGCCAGCACGGCCGCGACGACCTCCGGGATCCGAGCGGTGACGTCGTCGAGGCTCCGCGTGAAGACGTGCACGTCCTGCCCGTCGCGGTGCACCTGGATGCGGATCCCGTCGAGCTTGGTGTCGACGACGACCGGCACCTCGCCCGGCGTCGTGCCGACGAGCTGGGCGACCGCCGTCGCGACGTCGGGGGCGGACTGCGCGAGCATCGGGCGCACGGGTCGCCCGACCGCGAGCGCGAACCCGCTCAGCGCGGCGGCCGCGAC
>JAFAEH010000185.1 GCA_023424135.1 Actinomycetes bacterium
GCCGTCGTCGTGTCGGTTCTCGCCGGTGCGCTGGTCCTGGCGGGCTGCGGGGCGGACGGGACCACGGGCGGGTCGTCGACGTCATCGGTGGTCCCGTCGGCCCCGGACGCATCGCCCACGCCCACGCCGACGCCCGACCCGGCCCCGGCGGTCCGCGACGTCCCGACCGTCGAGGTGACGTCGGTGCAGGACGTCGCGACGGGTCTGGACGCGCCGTGGGGGCTCGCGTTCCTGCCCGACGGTCGCGCGCTCGTCACGCTGCGTGACGAGGCCCGGCTCGTGCTGGTCGGCGCCGACGGGACCGTCACCGACGTCACCGGGCCCGGTGCGCAGGAGATCGCCGCCGCGACCGTCCCCCGCGGCGAGGGCGGTCTGCTGGGCGTCGCGGTCGTCCCGGGCGCGGCGGCCGGCGGCGCCGTGGACGTCGTCGTCCACCTGACGTCCGCGCAGGACAACCGGGTCCTGCGGGCGACGCTCGACGGCGCGACGCTCGGGCCGACGCGCGTGCTGCTCGACGGCATCCCCCGGGGGGTCAACCACAACGGCGGGCGCGTCGCGTTCGGCCCCGACGGGCACCTGTGGGTCACGACGGGCGACACGTACACGACGTCGCTCGCACCGGACCCGAGCAGCCTCGGTGGCAAGGTGCTGCGCGTCACGGCCGACGGTGCGCCCGCGCCGGACAACCCCGACCCGACCTCGCCGGTGTGGACGCGCGGGCACCGCAACGTGCAGGGCGTCGGCTGGGCGCCGGACGGGCGCGTGGTCGCCGCGGAGTTCGGCCAGGACACGTGGGACGAGCTCAACGTGCTGCACGCCGGGGCGGACTACGGGTGGCCGAGCGTCGAGGGGCAGGGTGGCGCCGACCGGGGGTTCGTCGACCCGGTGGCGGTGTGGGCGACGTCGGACGCGTCACCGTCGGGCCTCGCCGTGACCGACGAGGGCGTGTACCTCGCGGGTCTGCGCGGCCGCACGCTGTGGCGGGTCCCGCTGCGGCCGGTCGACCCCGCGACGCTCGACGACCCCGCGTCCGACGCGGCCGGGTTCGGCACGCCGCAGCCGCTGCTGGCGGGGGAGCACGGGCGTCTGCGCGCGGTCGAGGTCGCACCCGACGGGTCGCTGTGGGTGCTGACGAACAACACCGACGGTCGCGGCAGCCCCGTGGCGGGCGACGACCGGATCCTGCGCGTCACCGTCGAGGCCACGTCGTGACGTCCCCGGCGGCGTGAGAACGCGCTGAGAGTCCGTGCACGATCGGCGTGGGGTGTTCGGGCGGATCGTCCTGGTCGGTACTGTGTGCGCCGTCCGGTGTCGGTGCGTGACCGTCCGGGCGACCGGCCGGACGACGACGGCGGGCGGTGACCACCAGCGGACAGCACGACGACGAGCGCGACGAGCGACACGAAGGGGCCGACATGCCGGCGAGGGCCAAGAGCATCCTCATGTGGATCGTCGTGATCTTCCTCATCTACGCCGTCGCGACCAACCCCGACCGGGCGGCGTCGACGGTCGAGGGCATCTGGAACTTCATCTACGGGGTGTTCTCGGGCTTCGCACGGTTCTTCGAGAACCTGGCGTCCTGACGTCCGGCGTCCCCACGGCGCGCGACGAGCGGAGGTGACGACGTGAGCACCGACCACGCGACGCGCATCGTCATGTCCCACCGGCTGCTGCGTCGCTACGTCCTGCCCGGTGAGCGCGTCGTCCTCGCGACCCGTCGGCACTGGGCCAAGCTGCTCGAGCCCGCGCTCGTCGCGACCGGCGTGTTCGCGCTGTGCGGCTGGCTGACGTACGTGCTGCCGCCGTCCGACCAGGCGCTGCTCGTGTGGTGGCTGTGGCTCGCGGCGCTCGCGAGATTCGGCTGGTACCTGCTGCTGTGGCGGGTCGAGTGGTTCGTCGCGACCGACAAGCGGATGCTGCTGCTCACGGGCCTGGTCACGCACCAGGTCGGGATGATGCCGCTCATGAAGGTCACCGACATGCGCTACTCGCGGTCGGTGCTGGGGCAGATGCTGGGGTACGGGCAGTTCCTGCTCGAGTCGGCGGGCCAGGACCAGGCGCTGCGGCAGATCAACTGGGTCGCGCGTCCCGACGCGACGTACCGCGACCTGTGCGCGTTGATCTTCACGCCCGTGACGCAGCCCGCGTCCGGCGGTGAGGACGACGACGGCTCCCGTCGCGGCCCGGTGCGGGCGGGCCGTCGTCCCGACGGCCCACCGCCCACGGTCCCGCCGCGTGCCACGTCCCGGCCGGGGCCCGGCGGCGGTGTCGCGGTCGTCGAGGCGCCCGGGACCGCGCGGGACGTGGCGGACGACGCGGACGACGGCCGCACCGCGTCCGGCGGAGGCGACGGTGCGCCGGGGCCGACCGCCCGGCCCGCGGAGCCGCTGCCCGAGCGCTGGGCCGAGCCCGTCGTCGTCTGGCCGACGCGCGAGCAGCCGTTCGAGCCGGGGGACACCCAGCCGCTGCGCATCCGCCCGCGCGACGAGACCGACGACCCCGACGCGCGGCCCGACGACGACACGGGTGCGGCGCGCCGGCTGCCGCCGACGCTCGCGCAGGCGCAGGAGGACGGGACGTCGGTCGAGGCGGAGGCCATCGCGGGCGAGGAGGCGCTGCGCCTCGAGGAGGAGGCCGCGCACGACCGCGCGTGGGACGTCTCCGAGCCGACCACGCAGTTCGTCGACCTGGGGCGTCGTCGCTGGGACCAGCAGGACGCCCCGGAGGAGCCCGACGACTGGTGTCCGGACCCTGGGAGCCCGGGCGAGGACGACGGGCGCCGCACCTAGGATCGTGGGCATGTCCCGCATCCTGTCGGCCGTCGCGTGGCCCTACGCGAACGGTCCCCGCCACATCGGTCACGTCGCCGGCTTCGGCATCCCGTCGGACGTCTTCAGCCGGTACATGCGCATGGCGGGGCACGACGTGCTGATGGTCTCGGGCACCGACGAGCACGGCACGCCGATCCTCGTGCAGGCCGACAAGGAGGGCGTGACGGCGCAGGAGCTCGCCGACCGGTACAACCGGGTCATCGTCGAGGACCTCACGCAGCTCGGCCTCTCCTACGACCTGTTCACGCGCACGACGACGCGCAACCACTACGCGGTCGTGCAGGAGATGTTCCGCACGGTGCACAAGAACGGGTACATGGTCGAGCGGACCACGATGGGCGCGGTCAGCCCGTCGACGGGCCGCACGCTGCCGGACCGCTACATCGAGGGCACGTGCCCCATCTGCGGGTACGACGGTGCGCGCGGCGACCAGTGCGACAACTGCGGCAACCAGCTCGACGCGATCGAGCTGAAGAACCCGCGCAGCCGCATCAACGGCGAGACGCCGAAGTTCGTCGAGTCGGAGCACTTCTTCCTCGACCTGCCGGCGTTCGTCGACGCGCTGGGCGACTGGCTGCGCACGCGGACCGAGTGGCGCCCCAACGTGCTGAAGTTCTCGCTCAACCTGCTCGACGACGTGCGCCCGCGTGCCATGACGCGCGACATCGACTGGGGCATCCCCGTGCCGCTCGACGGCTGGGAGCAGAACCCGAACAAGCGCCTGTACGTGTGGTTCGACGCGGTCATCGGGTACCTGTCGGCGTCGATCGAGTGGGCGCGGCGCAGCGGTGACCCCGAGGCGTGGCGGCAGTTCTGGAACGACACCGACGCGCGCTCGTACTACTTCATGGGCAAGGACAACATCACGTTCCACTCACAGATCTGGCCGGCCGAGCTGCTGGGCTACGCCGGTCGCGGGTCGAAGGGCGGCGAGCCCGGCCCGTACGGTCTGCTGAACCTGCCGACCGAGGTCGTCTCGAGCGAGTTCCTCAACGTCGAGGGCAAGCAGTTCTCGACGTCCCGGGGCCTGGTCATCCTCGTGCGGGACATGCTCGCGCGCTACCAGCCGGACGCGCTGCGCTACTACATCTCGGTCGCGGGCCCGGAGACGCAGGACGTCGACTTCACGTGGGCCGAGTTCAAGCGGCGCACCAACGACGAGCTCGTCGCCGGGTGGGGCAACCTCGTGAACCGCACCGCGAGCATGGTGCACAAGAACTTCGGTGAGATCCCCGCGCCCGGCCCGCGCCTCGCGGTCGACGAGGCGCTGGTCGCCGAGGTCACGACCGCGTTCGGGCGCGTCGGCGACCTCGTCGGCACGCACCGCCAGCGCCAGGCGCTGCAGGAGGCGATGCGCGTCGTCGGCGAGGCCAACCGGTACGTCTCGGAGACCGAGCCGTGGAAGCTGAAGAACGACCGCGAGCGGCTCGCGACCGTGCTGCACACGACGACGCAGGCCGTGAGCGACCTCAACACGCTGCTCGCACCGTTCCTGCCGCACAGCGCGCAGGCCGTGCACGAGGCGCTCGGGGGCACCGGCACGTTCTCGCCGCAGCCGCGCATCGAGGAGGTCACCGACCTCGACGACGACTCGCGGCACTACCCGGTCATCACGGGCGACTACCGGTCGGTGCGGGGCACGTGGCAGCCGCGCGCGGTCGTCCCCGGCACCCCGGTCGACAAGCCGACGCCGGTGTTCACCAAGCTCGACGACGCGATCGTCGAGGAGGAGCTCGAGCGGCTCCGGCAGTCCTGACCCGGGACGCCTGACGTGGCACGCAAGCAGCGCGAACGGGGCTGGCCCCCGCCGCCCGAGCCCCTGCCGTCGCCCGTCGTCGACGACCACACGCACCTCGAGTCGGTCGTCGGCTGGCGCGCGGACGGCTGGGACCCGGCCGACGCCGCGGCGCACCCCGACCTGGCCGCGCACCTCGCACG